>DATNGO010000018.1:0-3860 GCA_035605855.1 Acidobacteriaceae bacterium
CGGGAATGACAACAAGAAGGACAACAACAAGAAGGAAAGAGGTTCCCTGCGGGAATGCAGAAAGAAAAATAAAGGCGATTACAGCAAGAAGAATAAAGGCGGCTAGTGCGAGGCGACGGTTTGTTCGCCGGGGGAGTGGGGTTCGGCGGGGTTGGTGGGGCGGGTGTGGAACGTGTGGGCGGTGGGGATTTCGGTCTAGCGCAAGGCGGAGATGCTGATTTCTCCCAGTGAGCGTTTGCCTGCGGCGGTCATGCCGGCTTGCGCTTGCTGGCGGAGTTGCGATGCTTCCTGGTGAGAGCCGGAGGCGTCGAGAACTTTGGAGTAGGCGAGCTTTGCATCGAGGTATCGAGGGCTTTGGTGGTCGGAGGCTGATTCCAAAAGCTTCAGGCCGACAGATGACATCTGGCGCGCAGATGCAAGGTCGCCGGTTTGCAAATAGGCGCCGCCGAGAAGCACGTAGAGCCAGGCGGTCTCGGGGTGCTGGTCGTCGTGGGATTGCTTCCAAAGAGCAAGGGCGTGCTGGTAGTCGGCGACCGCGGTACGAGAATCGCCTTCGATTTCAGCGATCTTGCCCTGTGTGGTCAGGAAGGATGCGGTTTCATCCGAACTGATGCCGGGGTCAAGTTGCGCCTCGGCGAGGGCGTGTGCCATGGACTTATGAGCCTCGCGGCTTGAGTGCTGGTCCGCGGCGATGGTCGCGAGATCATTCCAAAGCCATGCGATCTCGGCGTGATGATTGCCATCCTTCTCAAGCAAGTGAATGGCGCGAGGCAGCATGTGTTTCGCGGTATCGGCTTGTCCGAGCTCTGCGTAAAGGGTTGCCAGAGCGGCGAGAGTTGTGGCGTAGTCGGCGGGATGAAGTCCGTCGCGGTCGAGAATTGCGAGGGCTTTCTCGTAATATGCGATCGCTGTGTGGGGGTCTGAGCCCTGGTAGGCGTGGCCGAGGAAGGTGAGCGCGGTACTCTGCTCGACGGGCGTGAGCTTTTCGTTTGTGAGAAGCGAGTTCGCGGTCTGAATCAACTGCGGGAGTTGATTGTGGAGACTCAGCTCCGGGAGGCGGGCAAGATCGCTATTTTTGTCCTGCGCGCTGGCTGGAGGCGCCGCGGTAATGATTCCGAAGAGCACACACAACAAGAGTCGCCTCATGGGAGGAGGTCCTTTGAGTGACGTTTTGGCCGCGATCAGCGCGGCGTCATGATCGAGAGCGTTAAGCAGCGTTCGGCATTCCGCCGTATAGGTGATGGCCGGATCGCTCTGGCCAGGAATGTGCTGCGATACGCAGGGTGCTGAGTCGTTAACGACCGGCGATTGGGATGTCTGGCCCAATGCAGGTCCTCACTGCTCTATACGGTCAGGAGAGCAGGAGAGGATGCAAAGAGTTGGGCGGCCGGTGTGGATGGGTGGGACCCCCCTCCCCCCGGTTTTTTGCGCAAAGTATTACAAGCAGGTTCAGGAGGGAACGAACGTCGTTCTCATTGCGCCGGATTTGCTCGACACCTTCCCGGATTCCGAGGCTGTGAATGAAGCGCTGCGGAGTTTGAAGCAGATTGCGGAGCGGACCCGGAAGCGGGCGTCGTAGTTCGCGGATCCCGCTCATCACGCGGATCCCGCTCATCGCGATGAAGCTGCGATGAACGGGGCACCCATGGGTGTGGTGGTCCTGGCGATGGTTATGAGTGGGGCACCCGGGCTTGCCCCGGGTTGTGTTGCCCGGGCGGTCATGGAATCCCACTCATGACGACGATGAAGCCGTCGTCATGAGTGGGCAGCCTGCAACTAGAACTGCTGTGGCAGGGGAGGGGCCGGGTAATTTAGTGGGTAAGGATTCACAGTTATCGTCTCGCTCCAGTGGCCGCCGGAGCCGTTGTTGGTGTCGGTGGCGTGGAACCTCACATTGGTACGATCCGCGGTGTCGGTGGTGATAAATCCAGGACCTGCGCCGTCGCCGGCGAAGCCGTCCTGCAGCCCCACTGCGGTGAAGTAGGCCTTCGTCGCCCTCCCCTCCCCTCCGTTACTACATCCGGGGTTCGTCGCCTTGCCCTGGTAGACAAGCGGGCTGTTCTGAACGGCTGATGGAAACCATTCGTTGTTGTTGGCTGGGATCGAATAGGTCTCCGCCGAGAGCTGAATTTTGAGGGTATAGGAACTGCCATCCGGACACGAGATGTCCATTTGAATATTGGCGTTCGGCACGTTCACTGTCGCTGCCGGGTGCGTGCCGGGCATCGTAACGGCGTACCCTGCTGCAACGGTGTCGCCGGTATTGAGAGTCAGCCGATTCTGATCCCACAGGTCGAAGGTTCCACCAGTGTTCCAGTTATTGAAGAACACGGGGTTTCCGCTTCCCCACCAACGCGTCCACCGGCTGTAATCCATGGTTGTAAAGAGATATGGATAGTCGGTTGGAAAGAAGACTCCATTCTTTTGAATGTTTCCGCTGAAGTCTCCCATGGGTAGCGTAAACGGAGGCTGAGTTTCTTCTTGGACGTACGGGCTTGGGATGACCTCAATATCCGTCGAAACATCCTGACCCAGCAGGAATTTGTTGATGAACGCCGCTATCTCGGGCATCTGGACGGCTGGCACCGCACAGTGGTTGTGGTTGCCGTCGATGATGAACCCGAACCTGTCTCCTATGCCGAATTCGTTATAGATTCGCTGCGTGGCCCGTGACGAGACATAGGCAGCCCCATTGCCCAGCCAGTAGAAATCGGTGTTGCCGGTTTGCAGCAACGCTCTGGGCGCTACCATGGCCATCAGTTCATGCTGATCTATCGGGAGCTTGTAGACGTTGTTACCGGCAAATTGGAACATCTGGCCGGCGAACCAGTGGTAGTCGGTGTCGTCAATATCTTCCACCGATCCTGCGGCTCCCAGCTTCGAACCCGGGGCCGCGTTGGCCTCGACATCGTGGTTGAAACGGAAGGACGGCGCACCACCGCCGCCGTTTTCCTGGGCAATCGTAAGAGCAATCCGCTCGTCCAGAGCTCCGGCGTAGAGGGCCTCTTTCCCGGCATAGGAGCATCCCGTTACCGCGGAGTGTGTTGTATCGAGGGGGAGTGGATTGACGGACTGCGTTGAAGCCATCTCTATGCCATCAATCAAGCGGCTTATTCCCCATGACCACGCGGCGTATTGCCCGGAGTTACTCCCTCCTTCCCCATAGTTCGTCGCCACGGTGCACGCCGGTCCGGCGCACAGGTTTGGATAAAGCTTGTAGAACCCATCGGTGGGCTGAGGGTTTCCAAGCGTCGTGACTTGATTCTGGTTAAATGCGACGGTCGCGACACCGGGGAAAAGGCTGGCGGGAAGACTTCCGGTAGGTGACGCGATACCAATGACGTACGGGAACGGACTGGACCCCGACGATGGAAGGGTAATCGCCGCGGTTTCGGTCATCATCTGACCGTTCCTGGTCACATTGACGGTCAGCGTACCGGCAAGTGGATTGGTCGTGTTTGGCACATAGTTCGCAGTGATAGTGCAGTCGTGACAATCCGGCTTGGGGCCTAGCATGTAGTCCTCGACCGCATTAAAGATCTCGTTACGGCGCTGCTCCCAGGTTGAGAAATTGGTGTCGCGCTGTCCATTAGCGAACACGAACGGGTCGGGTAAGGGTCGAACGATCGGGAGTTGCGCGAAGGCGGGGAACTTCGGCGCCGGATAATTTGCACCCGTATTCTCCGAGTGATAAACCCGGGGAACGAACGAGTCGCCCCAGGTCTGCTCTATTTCTTGAGCGGCCGCTCGCAGCGCAACGGCCGGTACAAGCACCAACAGCAGCAGCAAGAAAGATGATTTGGCGAGCCTGACGGGACTGAATTGGTCGTAGGACCTATACATGGCGCTCCTCCGTTTTT
>DATNGO010000019.1:0-33128 GCA_035605855.1 Acidobacteriaceae bacterium
TTCCCATCCAGGCTCGAGTTGAACAGACCTGCAGGATCCGGCAACGCCGCACCCTTTGCAAATGTCAATTTCACAACGCTCTTATACGTCTCTCCCGTGCACACGATACCGCCATGCGAGAAGACCGGAGTCCCCATCCACTTCCACTCTTCGACAATCTCGGGATCTGCCTCGTGAATGATCCCGCGCACCTTCGCGAGCATCTTGCCTCGCCAGTCGCCGAGTTCTTCGATCTTCCCGTCGATCAACACAGAAGCAGACTTCGTCGGGGAAGCAACAACAGATTTTGCCGGTGTGCTTTTTTTCATGATTTACTCCCGCGATTATCTTCGCCGCGTTCCACGCAACCTGCAATCCTCAATAATCTAACGCTGGAACCATCAAAGCCTGCTAAACGGCCTAAAGCAACAACCTAATTCGCCGGCTCAAGCAGAATCGTCCGCTCGTCTTTGGTCCCTGGTGGAAAGGACACCGCTCCCCTGAACTCCGGGCTGGCGGCCGAGGTCCAGTCGCGAAACCCAGGCGCTCCGATCCGTATCAACACCGGATGCTTCGGAAGCACGAACTTCAAAATTCCGGCGTTCGAGCCTCCCTGCATATAAATCTTGGGATCGTCACTCCATGCAATGTTGAACGCCACCGATCGCAGAGGCTTCTGATCGGCCTTTGACAGCACCTTCCACTCGATCGCCGCATCCGGCTCCTCAAAGCTCAGATCAACGTGAATCGGTGAAGCCGCAACCGTTGCATTGATCCGCTGCTCACTCGGCCGGCCCTTGCCATAGAGCGCCATCACGGCATTCGGGAACCCCGCCTCTGGCTTGGAGGCACTCACCGCTCCTGGCCCGAGGGGCTGCATGTGAAAAACAAAACTGCCGTCAGCCGCCGTGATCGCCCCTGGCATCGGCCCGCTATGCCCGCCGCTGTAGGCGTAGAAGGCCACTTCCGCCTTCGCAACCGGCACGCCATGGTTGTCGACCACCCTGCCCTCCACCGTCACCTCACCCGCGGCCGGCCGATCCGTCGCCGGCCGGCCGATGCTCTGACCGGCAATCGCGGGAAGCAAAACCAACGACAGCAGCACAAACGCACTCGCGGCCAACCCAGCCTCCTTACAGGATGCGAAACTTAGCCTACGCCCGCCGCCGCCCGCCTGCCTCAAGAGTGTTTGCGAGACTAATCCTGGCCCCTTGCTCAATAAGCGCTTTGCCCTGTTGACTCCCAAGCGAGTCGTCCTTCGACATCCGTCCGGGACGGGTGTATGATCCCTGCTCCACCCGAGATCCAGGCCATCCTTGTCGCTACCGGAGGTGAATGCCTTGCGCGGATCGAAAGCTTCAGCGTATTTCCTGCCCCTGTTCCTTCCAATATTTTTCGTGCCTTCGACAGCCTTTACCGGAGCGCTGCACGCTCAAGCTCCGGCAGCGGGCGCGTCCGTCGCGGTCAGGACGATCGACCCCATCGACTCCAGCAAGGACCCCGCGGGCAAGCAGTATCGCGCCTCGGTGACCAACGCGGTCGATGCCGGCAACGGCGTCACGATCCCGCAGGGCTCTGTCGCCGCCGTCACGTTGACCCACAGCGGCGACGGTTCGGGCTGGACCACGCAGCTCGTCTCCGTCACCATCAACGGCCAGCCGGTTGCGGTTACCGGTGGCTCCGCCAGTGTGGCGGCCGGCGCGCAAACCGCCGCAAGCCACGCCGTGAGTTCGCTCAACTCGATGCTGGGCGGATTCGGCCATCACGTGAGTGCGCCTGCGGCCGCGATTGCCACCGGTCAGCGCGTTCTGCTGCCGCCCGGCACCGCGCTCAGCTTCGTTCTTAGCCAGCCTCCGGCCGTGAGCCCGGCATCGCAGCCCCTTACCGCCTCCTCGGCGCCCGCACCCAACCCTGCGTCCGGAACGGCTACCGCACCCGCCGCTGACAGTGCCGGCGGCCCCGTGATGGCTATGGAGATATGCTTCTCCAATCCGCCTCCCAACGCATCCGATCTAAACCACAAAAAGGAGTTTCTAACCGGCGTCTTCGAGGTCCCGGTCGACACCCTGCGCACGGCCCAGCTGGACATCGGGTTCGCCGCGTATTTGAAGGCGACCTATCAGTATCCGGGCGCACGCGTGACGTGCCAGCCGATCTGGAGCGTCGCCGACGCCAAGGCAGTGCAGAAGAAGATCGCCACCGATCACGCTCCCAATGTGACCCTGATCGACACAGGGTGGAGATACGGCCAGCAGCCGGTCGCGCAGGGACAGAGCGGCTTCGACCCGATCACGCAGGGACCGGGCGGCCTCGACCTCTCGCAGCATCGCCTGACCACGTATTACTGCAAGCTGTTGGCCCCTGGAGGCACATCGATGCTTCCCCAGCCGGGCGCCCCGGACGAGACAGTCTATATCAGCCCGATATTTCAGGCCGACTGGGACTCGGACACTGTCAGCATGGCCTTTCAAATATTTATGGGTCGCTATGTTCACGATCTGTCTCAGTCGAACCCCAGCCAATGGTGCTGGGCAAACCACCCGGCGTTGTTGGCGCAGAGCCATCCAAACGACGGGGTCGGTAAGCTGATCTACCACAAAATCCCCGTGGATTTCACCTATACCACCGAACAGGCCGCAGCCTCCCACGCGGCAGCAGCGTCGGCGAATGCTGCATCGCTGAAGGGGGCGGCCGCGCTGGGTCCAAATCAGAGTTACGCGTTCTGTTACTCGGACCCGAGGGCGTCCGTCATCTATTTCAGCGACATCTTCGGTTCCTCAACGCCTCCTGCTCCTGGCGGATCCCAGGGGGGCGATCAGGCCGTAGGCGCCGTAAACACCGCGCTCGAAGGCCCCTTCCAGGCGTTCCTCAAGAAAAAGTACGGTGCCAACGGTTCCGCGACCTGCCGTGCCGGTATCGCTGCTACAGAGCTTCCGGCTGCGCAAGCTCTAAAGAAGCGTATAGAAAGTAATTTAGTCAGCCGAAACAGGGTAAAGATCGTCGAGACCGGCTGGAGTAACCAGTAAGCGCCGCCCGCCTGGCGCCCCTGCTGGCAGCAAGTGGCCTTTAGGGGCTGTCTCCATGCACCGTCTCTATGCGCCGGACGAGTTATTTGCAAAGTTCTCTACAGATGTCTGTGACCCGACAGCCAGCGCCTCCCGTGGCCTTCTTCGGTCTCATCGGCGATGACTCGGACTTCCCACTTGTTCGGATTCCTTTCAGAGGACGCATCATCGCCGATGCACTCGCCAGGGAGGCCCGGATGTCTCACCCCAGTTTCACCGGCTCCCGCTCCAGCTCCACACCGAACTTCACCCAGACCCCATCCTGAATTCGGGCCTGCAATCTCTCGATATCCGCTGCCGTTGCCCCACCTCGGTTGATCAGCGCCAGCGTATGCCGTGACGAGATCCCGGCCGCCCCATCCTTAAATCCCTTCCCAAAACCCGCCCGCTCGATCAGCCACGCCGCTGAAAGTTTGACCGCCGGCTCCGCCTCGCCATGGCCCGCCGGCCAGTGCGGCACCGCCTCCTCGCCGACGCCCGCGGCCCCTGCTACCTCATGTAGCCTTCCTGACCCCACTACCGGATTCTTGAAGAACGAGCCTGCGCTCCGGCAGTCCGGATCGCCCTCCACGATCAACATCCCTTTCGCGCGTCGAATCTGCCTTACAATATTAGCAACGATCTTCAAATCAGCAACTTTAGTTGTATCGCTAAAGTATTGCTTCACGTCCCCGTAAGTAACTTGCGGCTGTCCATTGGGATGTAACTTGTAATGGACTCCCGTCACAATGTACCGCTCCGGCTCGTCCTTGTTGAATAAGCTCTTGCGATAGCGGAACTTGCAGGCTTCCCGGTCCAGTTCCAGAAACTCCCCCGTCTTCCGGTCAAACGCCCGCACCGAAACGATCGTTTCCGCGACCTCCTGCCCATACGCCCCAACATTCTGCACGGGTGTCCCACCGACGCTCCCGGGAATCCCAGCCAGGCACTCCACCCCTTGCATGCCTGCCGTCACCATTCGGGTGACAAACTCATCCCAGACCTCGCCCGCGCCCACCTCGAAGATCCCCTCGCCGCGCTCCCGCACGCCCTGGATGGCCATCTGCACCACCAGACCCGGGAAGCCTTCATCGCTCACCAGCAGATTGCTTCCGCCGCCGAGAACGAACAACGGCAGTCCGCGCTCCCTGGCCCAGCGAACTGACTCGGCCACATCCGCCTCGTTTGCGGCGGCAACAAAATATCTGGCCGCCCCACCCACACCCAGCGTGGTCAGCGGCCCCAGCGCCACATTCTCCCGAATCGTCACGGCTTGAGACTACATGACCTCTGACAAACTCCAAGCTCGCAGCTGCCCCTCGAAACTGGAGGCTAACCCCCTCGCACCCCTTGACCCGTCGGATAGAATAGAAGTAGAGGGCAATTGAGTCCGGCAGCTGGCTTCGTGCAGATGAAATGCGCTTAAAGTCCAAGCTTAACTCACATGTTCTCAAGACTTTGTGCACATTTGGCGGGGGGGAGGGGTGCTACGAAAACAGCATCCGGAAAGCTCATCCCGCAATCCAATCCCCAAGCAGCATCCTGCCGGCATCCCGAAGGAGTCAGAAAAAAATGTATCCAGAGCTAATGGTCATCCCGATGCGCGAAGAGCTTACCCGCGCCGGCATCGATGAGGCGCGCAGCGCCGAAGACGTCGACAACGCCCTCAAGCAGCCCGGAACGACCATGCTCGTGGTCAACTCCATCTGCGGCTGCGCCGCCGGCAAGATGCGTCCCGGTGTTCGCCTGGCGCTCCAGCATGCCACCCGGCCCAGCCAGGCGATCACCGTCTTCGCCGGCCAGGACCGCGAGGCCACCGAGCGCGCGCGCAGCTACTTTCAGGGCCACCCGCCCACCTCGCCTGCTATCGCCATCTTTCGCGACGGCCAGTTGGTCTACCTGATGCAGCGCTCGGCCATCGAGACCTCCACCGCCCCCGCTATCGCTCAGGAACTCACCCGCGCCTTCGACGCCTACTGCGCCACCTCCGCGGCCTGAGGCCCGGAGTCTGAGCCCAACCCGGTACACCGAGGGGTGGACGCCCGTCCACCCCTCTGACTTTTTCCACAACCTTTTCTCAAGCTCTGCTCCTGTACGCCGATGGAGCACTTGTATGAGTTCATCGCCCCAGGCGTTCTCCGTCACACCGTTCCGTCCCCTCAGCGTTATGGCCCCCTCGGAGCCGCGCGTTGATGCTCAGCGCCTCATTGGCCCCAGCCCGGCGATGTCTCGCCTCTGGTCACAGATCCGCCTGTTGGCTCCCCACTTCCGCGTCGCCCTGCTCACCGGTGAGCCCGGCTGCGGAGCCGACGCCGTCGCCCAGGCCCTGCATGACCTCTCCCCCTTCGCCGGCACGCCGCTCATCCGCATCCGCGCCGTAGACGCCGACCGTCAGCTTCGCCACCCCGGCGCCCTGTTCGGCAATGCCGCCCGTGGCGCCCTCTTCCTTACCGACATCGACCGCCTGTCCCCCGCCAGCCAGGAGGTGGTGATGCGGTTTTTGAGATTGCGCCGTCACCGCCGGATCGCGATCGTCGCCTCGACGGGCGTGGACCTTCGGCCATTAGTGAGTGCGGGAACCTTCAACGGTGAGCTCTTTGCGAACCTTGGTTCGCTGCGACTCCTCATTCCCTCACTGCGAGAGCGCGTGCAGGACATTCCCCTGCTCACACATCAGTTCCTGCAGGCCGAGGCCACGCGCCAGGCACGGTCGATTCCCTCGCTCGATCCGGCGCTCGTCACGGCCATCAGCGACTACACCTGGCCCGGCAATCTCGACCAGCTCCGCTCGGCGATTTCATGGATGGTAGAGCATTGCGAGGACGCCTTGACCGCGGCTGACCTGCATGCGGCGATCGCCGAGGTGCGTGCTGAGACAGACTCGGCAGAGACACCGGTGCGCATGGTGCCGCTCGACCATGTTGTGCAGGAGCACGTTCGTGCGGTGCTCATCGGGTGCAACGGTAATAAGCTGCGTGCGGCCGAGGTACTCGGCATCAGCCGCTCGACGCTCTATCGCATGCTGGATGCGGCGTCGGTAGCCGGCGGCGGATCGAGTCCCCTGGCGCTTCTTGCCAGTTAGCAGGCTCAGTTTCCATGCGGAGCTCTGATAGCCTTCGAGCATGAGTTCGAAAGAGTCAGGGCTGAACGTCACTGCCGGTCTTCGTGTTGCGGTGCTTGGCGCGGGCAAGATGGGTGGCATCCTCCTGCAGGCATTCGTGCGGAGTGGCCTCTTCACCGCGGAGCAAATCGCGGCCACCGTGGCGCACGAGCTTCGTGCTGAGGCGCTCACCAGGCAGTTTGGTCTCAACGTAACGCTTGACAATCGCCGCGCAGTTGAAGGAGCGGACATCGTTCTGCTTGCGGTGAAGCCCACGCAGGTGGTTCAGCTTGTGCGCGAGGTCGGTGCTTCGATCAAGCCCGGCGCGTTGCTGCTGTCGATCGCCGCGTCAGTGAAGACGGCAGCCATCGAGGACGCTGTCGGAGGTTCGGCGGCCGTAATTCGAGCGATGCCTAATACTCCGGCGATGCTGGGTGCGGGCATCACCGCACTGTGTCGCGGACGGTTCGTCACAGACGAGCAGCTTGGGCTGGCACAGAAGATCTTCGAAACGGTGGGCCGCGTCGTGGTGGTCGATGAACGGCACATGGATGCGGTTACCGGTTTGTCCGGCTCCGGTCCGGCGTTCCTGTACATCATCCTCGAGTCGCTTGCTGAGGCTGGAGTGAATGTTGGGCTGCCGCGCGAGATTGCGACGCAGCTTGCGGCGCAGACTGCTTATGGTGCAGCGAGGATGGTGCTCGAGACCGGATCGCATCCGGCGCTGTTGAAGGACGAGGTCACCACGCCTGCGGGTTGCACAGTCGACGGCATTCTCGAACTCGAGGAAGGCGGTCTGCGGGTGACCCTGATCAAGGCTGTAAAGCGGGCTACGGAGCGGGCACGAGAGCTTGCCGGTAACTGAGGCTCTCGCAAACGTTTCAGCGAGGAACCGCCAGCAGGAAGCAGACCATGGATGTGACCAGGACGACGACGCGTCCGCGGTGAAGCAGGTCCCAGGTCCTGTGCTGCCGCAATGAGGCTTCCGCTGAAGAGCTGGAATCGAGCCGCATCATGCGGTTATTGATGGGCACAAGAAAGATCAGCGTCAGGGCAATCACGGCGAGCCAAAGCGCGCTGGCCGTGGCCAGTAGCGATATCACGTCAGTGTGACGGCGAAGTACGGATTCGGTGATTAGCAAGACAGCGCTGAGCACGTACCAGAACGGCATCGCAGTTCCGAGTCTCTTCGCAAAAAAGCTGATGGCCTGCATACGCGTGCCGGTGTCGAGCCGCTCGAGGATCGGATTGATGAATACCGACACTGCGAACTCCGAGCCGATGAGAAGACCGACGCAGACCGTGGTCACAATATCCAGGAAGATCATTCTTCCCTCCTGCCCTGTGAGACGCGCACAAAGTTATACTGACTCAGATTCATGTACTGACAAAGTTGTCAGTACATGCGACTCGACCCCGTGGAGGAGAATGAAGCATGGCGGTTTCGAAGAAGGAGATGTCTCAATGCCCTATCGACGCCATGCTTTCGGTGATTGATGGGCGTTGGAAGGGCACGATTCTATGGCGGCTTTCGAACGGCCCGATGCGTACCAGCGAGTTGCGCCGCAGCATTCCAGGCATTACGGAGAGGATGCTGATTCGGCACCTGCAGGAGCTGGTGCAGGATGGCATCCTGATCCGGCGGCAGGAGGAAACAGTTCCGCCGTGTGTTCGTTATTCCATCTCAAAGTACGGAATGACCCTGGTGCCGGTGCTGGAGACGATCTGCATGTGGGGACGAAATCATCTGAGGCTGCTGAGTAAGGCGCAACAGCGTTCTCGCGCGTGAGGCGGGGCGCATCTACTTTTTCACGGCATCGGGCATGAGATTCGACTCCGCGTTCTTCTCGAGTTCGGGATGCGGGAATGGATTAGCGGCAATGCCAAGAGGCCACATCATCCTTCAACTTCTCTCCGTGGCCGCGTCGGCGCAAAGTGCGCTCGTACAATCAAACCATGGGTTCTGCGCAGCGACGGCGTACAGACCGAGCTCTTTCCGCTTATGCCGCAGCGGTGCTGGGTTTCATGATCCTCGTAATCCTGTGGGGCGCGGTGGTACGCGCCACGGGATCGGGCGCAGGCTGCGGCGACAACTGGCCGCTGTGCAATGGCGACTTCTTCCCGCATCATCCGCGCATCGCCACCATGATCGAGTTCACACACCGTTCAATGAGCGGAATCTGCACAGTGCTGGTTGCGGTGCTCATCTCGTGGACGTTTGTGACGCGCGGGAGGGGCGACCGCGCACGCAAGGCGGCGGTGTGGTCGGGGGTTCTGCTGGTGACGGAGGCGCTCCTGGGCGCGGTGCTGGTGCTGGGCGGATATGTGGACCGCAACACATCGGACATGCGCGTGGTCGTGCAATGCGTTCACTTCACGAACACGATGCTTCTATTGAGCGCGTTGACGCTGACGTGGTGGTGGCTGCGAGAGCCGTCTGCCGCAGAAAGTTTGAGTGGCGAGAAGACGCGCTCGCGGCGTGTTGCGTGGTTCGCGCTGGCCCTGACGATTCTCACCGGGGCTACCGGTTCGGTTGCAGCGCTTGCCGACACGCTATTCCCTTCGCCGTCGGTCCGCGAAGGCCTTGCGCAAGACTTCGCCGCCAACGCTCCGCTACTTGTCCACATGCGCTGGATGCACCCGGCGGCGGCTATCCTGGCCTTCGCCGCAACGATACTGTTGTGCCTGCGGCTCAGGCGACCTGCAGCGCTCTGGATTGGCGGGCTGCTGGCGCTTCAGGTAGTGCTCGGGCTGGCGGACCTGTTTGCGCTGGCGCCGGTGACCCTGCAGGTATTGCACCTGCTGGGCGCAGACCTGTTCTGGATTGCGCTGGTCGCAGGTTGTTCGAACTTGATCTTTGCAGAGAGGCCGGAGCACGCGGCTGCCGAGGCCGCGCTCCTCTCGTCAGCGCAACATCCATGAAGGTGACCTAGCGCGGCTGATTCGTGTCACTCTCCGGCTTCCCGTCGATCGTGTGAACTGCCTTTTTCGTGCCGTGGACAGTGTCGCGGCCGACGGTCTTGCCCGCTTCGCCGGTTTTATGAACTGCAACGTCGGTTCCGTGCGCGGTGTCATGCGCAGCTGTTTCGGTTCCCTCGGCCGTCTTGTGCGCGACGACCCTGGTGCCATGTGCGGTGTCCTTGGCCGCGGTTTTCGTTCCCTCGGCGGTCTTGTGCGCGACGACCCTGGTGCCGTGTGCGGTGTCCCTGGCCGCGGTTTTCGTTCCCTCGGCGGTCTTGTTCCCTACCTTCTTCCCGGCGTCGGCGGTGTCGTGGCCGGCGTTTTTCATGTCCTGTCCGACGGTCTGGGATAACGCAGCGGCCGGGGCGAGTGCAAACATTCCCAATGCAATTCCTAGAAACAGGCTCTTCGCTTTCATCGTGCTTTTCCTCCGGGTTACGTCTCTTTGACGCGCGATGGCGGCCGGGGGAACGTCGGGGCGCAATCTGCGAGGCTTTTCTGTTGGCACAGATCAGATCGAGCGTCGATTCGCGGCACGACCGACTTGGGCATCCCGCTGGTGAATCCTGGGAGGCATGTTGTATAGTTGCACCGTTCCCGAAGCCTTTCATCTCACGCGCCTTATCGGAGATTCTTCGCGGGCAAAAAGAAAGCCGCCGCGGATGTTTGCTGCGTTCGTGGCCGCAACAAGGGTGATCCATGCAGTCATTGGCAGCGATGTTCCTTCAGAACCGGCAACTTACACACCTTTCGCCGGTGGACATGATCATCCTCCTTCTGTACTTCGCAGTCGTGGTCTTTATCGGCTTTTACGTCAAGGGCTCGACGAACACCAGCGAGGAGTTCTTCCTGGCGGGCCGCGAGATGACCGCATGGATAGCGGGCCTCAGTTTCGTGTCGGCGAACCTCGGCTCGCTGGAACTGATGGGGTGGGCGGGATCGGCCTATCAGTACGGCATCCTGGCGACGCACTGGTACTGGATCGGCGCGATCCCGGCGATGCTCTTTCTCGGCATCGTGATGATGCCGTTCTATTACATCTCGAAGACGCACTCGGTGCCGGGGTACCTGCAGCTGCGGTTCGGCGAGGGCGCGCGCGGGCTGGCGGCGGTCTCTTTCGGCTTCATGACCATCCTGATGTCCGGCGTGAACATGTATGCGATGGCGCTGGTGATGAAGGTCATCCTTGGGTGGGACATCAACTTTTCGATCTGGGTGGGCGCGGCGACCGTTGCCCTGTATGTCATGCTCGGCGGCCTGCGGTCGGCCATCATCAATGAGGTGCTGCAATTCATCCTGATCTGGGCAGGCGCCGCATTGATTCCGATCCTCGGGCTGATCGAGGCGGGCGGATGGACGAACCTGAAGGCACAGATTGCAGTCAATGTCGGCAACACGAACTACACGCATATGTGGTCGACGCTGGGGCACTTCAAAGACAATCCCATGGGCATCAATTGGGTGGGAATCGTCTTCGGACTTGGCGCCATCATCTCGTTCGGCTACTGGACCACAGACTTCCTCGTGGTCCAGCGCGTGCTGAGTGCGCACAACCTGCGTGCGGCGAAGATGGCTCCGGTGCTGGGTGCGGCCTTCAAGATGGCGGTACCGCTGATCGTCATCGTCCCTGGCCTGCTGGCGCTGGGCGTGCTTCGCGATCCACACACGCACCAGCTGATCCATCTTGTCGGTCAAAACCAGGTCGACGCCGCACACCCGTACAGTTACAACGAGGTGCTGCCCCTGATGCTGATCCGCTATTGCGGTCCGGGCCTGCTTGGGCTTGGTATTACGGCGCTGGTGGCGGGCTTTATGAGTGGCATGGCCGGCAACGTCTCAGCGTTCTCAACCGTGTGGACCTATGACCTTTACGGCGCGTACATGAACAAGCGGGCGCCGGACAAGCACTACGTTCTGATGGGTCGCTGGTCGACGATCGTCGGCATGCTGATCTCGATCGGCACGGCGTACCTGGTGATGAACGCGGCGTCCATCATGGACTACGTGCAGGCATTGTTCAGCTTCTTTATCGCTCCGCTGTTCGGGACGGTGATTCTGGGCATGTTGTGGAAGCGAGCCACGAACTGGGGCGGCTTCCTGGGGCTGCTTGCCGGTACGGTGTCGTCGGTCAGCATGTGGATCTACACAAACTTCGGCACGGAGGCGCATAAGGCCGATGCTCTGGCACATATCGCACTTTCGCGCGACGCCCAGCCGATGGCCAACGACATGTTCCGTGCGCTGTGGAGCTGGATCATCTGCGTCGGGGTCACGGTCATCGTCAGCTACATGACCAAACCGCGGCCTGAATCGGAGCTGAATGGCCTCGTTTATGGTGCAACCGTCATTCCGGATGATGGGGCGACAACCATCTGGCAGAAGCCGATCTTCTGGGCCTGTATTGTGGCAGCAGTCTTTGTCGTGCTGAACATTATTTTCTGGTAGAAGACCGGCAGATCTTTCTCTCCCCCCGGGCCTGATATTTCTGGTCCACAAACAAGGCGTCTGACAGCATAAGATGTATCAGGAGTTTTCGATGGCACAAGGCACAGGACGCGGCGAGTTGCTCTCCATCTGGTTCTTCGTCGGAGTTATGACGCTGGCCTACGGGTTGGTGCTGTTCCCCTACGGCGCTTGGGAGTGGTTCGGCGGCCACGAACCAGGAACTGTGCTTCACGAGTTACACCCAACCTTCTGGTGGGGACTGTTGCTCGTACTCTTCGGAGCCTTCTACACCGTTCGCTACCGTCCGCGTCCGGGCGACAAGGACGTTGCTTAAGCAACAGCGAAAGCGATTTTCAACGCGGCGTCTCGCCGCATTAACCAGGAGTGTAGAGCAGTATGGGCAGACAGATGACAATGGGGGTCGTGGTTGGCAACCGCGGCTTCTTCCCCAGCCACCTTGCCACCAGCGGCCGTCTTGAGATCGTTGCCGCGCTCGAAGCCGCCGGCATCAAGCCGATCGTGCTCTCGCCGGAGGAGACTGCGCACGGAGCCGTTGAGACCTACGAAGACGCCAAACGCTGCTCCGAACTCTTCAAGAAGCGCGCCAACGAGATCGACGGCATCATCATCACGCTGCCCAACTTTGGCGAGGAGCGCGGCCTGGCTGACACCCTGCGCCTTGCGGACCTCCGCGTACCCGTGCTGATTCAGGCCACGCCGGACTCGCCTGGCAAGATGGGCATCGCATTCCGCCGCGACAGCTTTTGCGGCAAGATGTCGATCTGCAACAACCTGAAGCAGTACGGCATTCCGTACACGCTCACGACCTTGCACACCGAGGCAGTGGACTCCGCCGAGTTCAAGGCCGACCTCGCGTCGTTCTCCGCGGTATGCCGTATTGTGCGCGGCTTCCGCAATCTACGTATCGGCGCCCTCGGCGCGCGGCCTGCGGCCTTCAACACGGTGCGCTACTCGGAGAAACTGCTGGAGCGCTCGGGCATCACTGTCGACACGCTCGATCTGTCTGAGGTCTTCGGCGGCATCTCGCGCCTGAAGGACAACGATGATGCCGTGCAGCAGAAGCTCGCGGCCATCAAGAGCTACATACCCATCAACGGCACACCCGAAGATGCGCTGATCAAGATGTCGAAGCTCGGCGTGGTTATTGACAAGTGGATGAGCTCGCATGCGCTGACGATCTCGTCGGTGCAGTGCTGGACGTCGATGGAAGAGTTCTTCGGCGTGGTTCCCTGCACCGTGATGTCGATGATGAGCGAGAAACTCATCCCCTCGGCTTGCGAGGTGGACACGCTTGGGACGATTTCGATGTATGCTCTGTCGCTGGCCAGCGAGACGCCGTCAGCACTGCTGGACTGGAACAACAACTACGGCGACGACCCGAACAAGGCCGTATGTTTCCATTGCTCAAATCTTCCCAAGCATTTCTTCAAGCCGGGCGTGAAGATGGACTACCAGCTCATCATCGCGGGCACGGTAGGCAAGGAAAACACCCATGGCACGCTGGAGGGGACTGTGAAGGCCGGGGATATGAGCTTCGCACGTTTCTCGACGATCGACCTGGAGGGCCGGATTGCGGGCTATTGCGGTGAGGGCCGTTTCACCGACGACCCGCTGACCACCTTCGGCGGTGCGGGAGTCTGCGAGATTCCCAACCTGCAGAATCTGCTGCATTACATCTGCGAAAACGGCTTCGAGCACCACGTCGCGGCGAACTTCTCGCATACCGCGAACTCGATCTACGAGGCGGCCAGCAAGTATCTGGGCTGGCAGATGTATCGTCACCAGTAATTGGTAGCGTTCTACGCAGAGACTCAAAGGCTGCCCTTGCGGGGCGGCTTTTGAATTTTTCGTTAACCCATTCAATTACTTCGGTTTATCACCGCATCGAATCCGATGAGCTACCCTTGAAGAAGGTATGGCGGCAGGAGCGACAGCGATTCGACGGCGGCCGGTTGCGCGGAAAAAGCGCGTGCCAGCCCCTGCGCCAGCGGTGGATAGCCCCTACCTGAACCGCGACGAGACGTGGCTCGAGTTCAACCGCCGGGTGCTTGAAGAGGCCGATGACGTCACCAACCCGCTGCTGGAGCGCGTGAAGTTTCTGGCCATCACGGCGAGCAACCTGGACGAGTTTCTGGAGATCCGCGTCGCTGGCATCCTGCAGCAGATTGAAGAAGATCTCGGATCGTTGCAGGCGCTCGACGACACGGGGCTGACGCTCGTGCAGCGGCTTGAACGGCTCCGCAAGCATGTGCATGAGTTCACCAACGAGCAGGCGCTTGCGTGGAACCAGCGGCTCGCGCCGGTCCTGGCAGAATCACACATTCGCATTGTGCGCTGGCGTCAGCTCTCGCGGACGGACCGGGCCTTTGCGGCACGATTCTTTGACGAGCAGGTCGATCCGCTCCTGACGCCGGTGACCATCGACCCATCGCACCCTTTCCCTCGCGTGCTGAACAAGGCGGTGTGTCTGGCGCTGCTGCTGAAGCTCAAGCGCCGCGGGCGATCAGGCACGGCGCCGTCGCTCGGAGTTATCACGATTCCGCGCTCGCTGCCAACGCTGATCCCACTGCCAAACGGCAACGGCCGGCACGATTTTCTGCTGCTCGATGAACTCATCAAAGCGCACGCCGACCGCATGTTCCGCGGGTATCGGGTGTTGGGAATGGGCGCGTTCCGCGTTACGCGCAACAGCAATTTGTACCTTGAGGAGGAGGAGAGCCGCTCGGTACTGGAGAGCGTGGCCGAGGAGTTGCACAACCGCCGCAAGGGCGATGTGGTGCGCATGGAAATCGACGCCGCGGCTTCCGACGAGATCGTCGAGCGGCTGAGCCTCAACTTCGACCTCGACCCGTGGCAGGTCTTCACGACGGATGCGCCGGTAAATCTATCGCGCCTCATCGACCTCTACAGCGCACTCAAGATGCCGGACCTCAAGTTCCCGGAGTTCCATGGACGAAGGCAACGCCTGAGCAAAGGCTCGAACGACATCTTCGACGAGCTGCGCAAACGTGATCTGCTCTTCCATCATCCGTACGACAGTTACAGTGCGGTTGAGAACTTCATCGAAACTGGGACGAACGATCCCAATGTCGTCTCCATCAAGCAGACGCTCTACCGCACCAGCGCAAATTCAACGATCTTCCGCGCGCTCACAGAGGCAGCGCAGACCATCGACGTGACCGTGGTCGTTGAGTTGATGGCGCGGTTTGACGAGGCATCGAACATTCGCTGGGCGCGCGAACTCGAGGACGCGGGCGTGCAGGTGTATCACGGCGTCTTTGGCTACAAGACGCACTGCAAGCTGGCGCTGCTGGTACGCCGCGATCCTGACGGGCAATTGCGCAGCTACGCACACCTCGGCACCGGCAACTACAACCCGGCGACGGCGCGTTTTTACACCGACATCAGCCTGCTCACGGCACGGCCTGAGCTAACCGAGGCTGTGCAGCGCGTCTTCCGCTATCTGACCGCCGAATGGGATGCGGGCCCCGAGGCGTACCGCCCGCTGATGGTCGCACCGGTCACCCTCGCGGCGGATTTCCTCGGGCTCATAGCACGTGAAACCGAGCACGCAAAGGCCGGGCGTACTGCGCGCATCATCGCCAAGATCAACGCGCTTGTTGACCTCAAGACGATCGACGCGCTCTACGCTGCATCGCAGGCCGGCGTCGAGATCGACCTTATCGTCCGTGGCATGTGCACGCTGCGCCCGGGCATCCCGGGCCTCAGTGATCGCATTCGCGTGCGCTCTATCGTCGGCAGATTTCTGGAGCATAGCCGCATCTTCTGGTTTCAGAACGGGGACTCGCCGGAGATCTTCTCCGGCAGCGCGGACTGGATGCAGCGGAACCTGTACGAGCGTTGCGAGGTGGTCTTCCCTGTGGTTGACGAACCTTCCGCGAACCGCCTGCGCAACGAGATCCTTGAGGCCTACCTGCGCGACGACACGAAGGCGCGCCTGATGCAGCCGGATGGCACTTATGTTCGTGCGCGGCGCAGCGGCAGTGGTTTCGCGGCGCAGAACTGGCTGATGGAACATGCCCATCTCGCCGACGCGGAGACACAGGCAACGGTTTGAGTTAATCGCCTGCCTCACCGGCCATGACCTGGTCGATCCAGGGAGCGTAGTGCGAGACGCGGACCTCGTAAGTTTCGTCTTCGTACACAAAGTAGCGGTAATTCGCGAGGTTTCCGGCGGCATAGAGCCTCCACATGAGTCCGACCAGGGTCAAGGTGCCGTGAACCTTCATTAAGACCGGGCCGCCCTCATCGCCATTTCCGGGCATTCCCTCCAGTGGCTGGGCCTCGCGCTTGGTCTCAAACCGCAGCTTGATCCAGTGACCCTCGGCGCTCTCAACCCGCGTGTAGGCGCGGCGCAGCTCACCGCGATGCGGCGACATCGAGTACTGTCCGATGAGACCGTTTCCAGCGGCTCCCTTGCCCAGGATTGCCACGACCTCGTTCCTTTCTTCCTCGCCCCGGTAGAGGAGCGCCGGCGCAACATCGCTGACCGGATCTTTCAGCTCAATCATGGCAATGTCATCCAGTTCACGCTCAAAGAGCAACAGCGGAGTCGCGTCGCCCGAATAGTATTCCCTGGGCGTTGGCTTGTAGCCGGGATGAAGAATGATGCGCGCTACAGGGCGCGGTTTGCCGCCGATGGTGACTTCGTGGATATCTTTGCCCGCGACGGCACTGGCCAACGTAACCACCCAGGCAGGCGCGATAAGGACGCCGTGTCCCTCGACAGGAAGATCGACGAGCGCCGGGAACTCCGACGCAGACACTTTGTATTTGTCTTCCGGCACGTCGTGCCGCATGATGATCGCCTGCGCATTGAAGCAGACGAGCGCCAGTCCAATCGCCAGCAGACTAGATGGTTTCAAGCGATACTCCTCAACGGTAGCCAACAGCATACCTAGTCTCTGGCGATCCGCAAGAGTCCTAAAAGTAACGTCTATGATGACAAGAGGAGGCCTTCGCCCGCGTGCCTATCTTGAAGTTCCGCCTTACTGTTCTTACGCTCGCGCTTGCATTCACCGCATCTCTCCCTTCTTGGTCGCACGCACAGGATCCCTTCGAGAAGAACCTCGAAGCCCGCACCGCGGTCAAAGTGCTGCCGAACGGCTTGACGCTCGTGCTCTGCGAGCGTCATGAGGCTCCGGTCTTCAGCTTCTACACCGAGGTGAATGCGGGCTCTGCGAATGACCCCGGAGGCCAGAGCGGCCTCGCGCATATGTTCGAGCACATCGCCTTCAAGGGCACCACCGAGATCGGCACATCCAACTATGCCGCCGAGAAGGCCGCGCTCGATGTGGTGGAGAAGGCTTACGCGGCTTATGACGCAGAGTACCGCAAGCGCATCGGGCAGGACCCGGCGAAGCTGGCCTCGCTCAAGAAGGCCTTCAATGATGCCGTCGACGCCGCGCAGAAGTATGTTATCCCGAATCAGTTCTCCGAGATCGCCGAGGAGAACGGCGCGACCGGTATCAACGCTTCTACGGCTGAGGACACTACGCAGTATTTCTGGTCGATGCCGTCGAACCGCCTGGAACTGTGGGCCTATCTCGAGTCCAGCCGCATCGGCTGGCCGGTTGCGCGCGAGTTCTACAAGGAGCGCGACGTGGTGCAGGAGGAACGCCGCATGCGCGTTGATTCCTCGCCTCAGGGCCGGCTCATCGAGGAGTTCCTGGCCGCGGCCTACATGGCACACCACTATGGCACGCCCGGGGTGGGTTGGGAGAGCGAGATATCGCAGGTCTCGGCGACCGAAGCCGACGCCTTTCACAAACGGTACTACGTGCCATCGAACATCGTCGTTGCGGTCGTTGGCGACTTCAATATCAAGACCGCACTGCCGATGCTGGAGCGATACTTCGGTGCGATCCCCGCGAGTCCCTCACCGCAGGGCATGACCACCGTCGAGCCCAAGCAGACCGCGGAGCGCGACGTCGTCATGCATGAGGCGACGCAGCCCATCTATCTCGAGGGCTATCACAAGCCCGACTATCGCTCGCCCGACGACGCGGTCTATGAGGCGATTACCGATATCTTCTCCAACGGCCGCACCTCGCGGCTGTACCGCTCGCTGGTGCGCGACCAACGTGTCGCGCTGGTCGCTGAAGGCTTCAGTGGCTTTCCCGGTGTGAAGTACCCCGGCCTCTTTGCTTTCTATGCTGTACCCATGCAGGGTCACACGGCCGAGGAGATGGCGCCCGCAATCCACAAGGAGCTCGACAAGCTGAAGACAACCGACGTGACTAACGCCGAACTCGAGCGCTTCAAGTCGCGAGCCCGCGCTGACCTGCTGCGCTCGCTGGGTGATAACTCGAGCCTCGCCACGATGCTTGCCGACTACCAGACGCGTTTCGGTGACTGGCGCGAGATGTTCCGCGAGCTCCAGAAGATCGACGCAGTGAGCAAGGCTGACATCCGTCGCGTTGCGCAACAGACCTTCGTGGAATCCAACCGTACTACTGCCCGTATCGAGTTCGCTCCACCGCAACCACCCTCGCCACCGGTCGCTCCCCCACCGCCGCCGGCAACCAACGCACCGGCAACCACGCCGCTTCCGCCACCGAACCCGACGCCTGCGCAGCCGACGCAACCCAAGCCGTCTGTACCCACAAAGCCGGCGACCACGCCTCCCGCGAATCCGCCCACGACACCAAAAGCTCCGGCTGGAAACGGAGGTGCCCAATGACGATCTGCCGCTCGCACCTCTTCTCGGCGCTGTTGCTTACCTGCTTGCTCGCACCTGCCGTTACCTCCGCCCAGACTGCGCAGCCCATGCAGAACCGTCCCGGGACACAGCCGTGGAAGTCAATTCCCATCCCGTCGCTCGGCGCCTTCAAACCCGCTGAGCCCACGCGCGTTACCTTGCCAAACGGCGTCCAGCTCTTTCTCGTCGAAGATCACGAGCTTCCATTCATCACCGGCTTCGTTCGGATCCGCGGTGGCAGCCGGGACGAACCCGCCGGCAAGGTCGGCCTTGTGGGGCTCTACGGGCAGACCTGGCGTACCAGCGGCACGGCTACGACCTCCGGTGATGTCCTCGACGACCAGCTCGCCGCCAAGGCCGCAAGCGTCGAAACCGGCGGTGCCCAGGCGTCTACCTATGTAACCTGGAACAGCTTCGCGAAGGATTTTGATTCGGTCTTCGCCACGGGAATGGACCTGCTGCTGCACCCCAGCTTCCAGCAATCGAAGCTCGATCTGGCCAAGCGCAGCGAACTTACCGGGATTCTTCGGAGGAACGATGACGCTTCGGCGATCGCGAGCCGCGAGGCGATTCAAATCGCCTACGGTTCAACGAACCCCTATGGGCGCATCGCAGAGATCGCAACCATCTCGGCCGTCACGCTCGACGACCTCAAGGCCTGGCACCAGCGCACGGTCGTTGGCGCGAATCTTATCGTCGGGGTCATCGGCGACTTCAAAATCCCGGAGATGGAGGCCAGGCTCCGTGCCGCCTTCAGCCCCATTCCGCAGGGTACGCAGTTTCCCGCGACAAAGATCGACTTCAACGAGCCGAAGCCCGGCATCTACTTTGCGAACAAGGGCGATGTAGATCAGTCGAACGTCTACATGGTCGGGCTCGGCACGGAAGAGCGTAATCCGGACTTCTACGCCCTCAGCGTGATGAACGAGGTCTTTTCCGGCGGCTTTGGCTCACGTGTCGTGCAGAACGTCCGCACCAAACTCGGCCTCGCGTATGACGTCGGCGGTGAGTTCGGCGCAGCTTATGATCACCCTGGCCTCTTTGCCGTCGGACTTGGGACGAAGAGCTCTTCAACCGATGCCGCCACCAAGGCCACGCTTGAGGAGGTCCGCCGTCTGCGCACCGATCCGCCGACCGAGGCGGAGCTCCGCAAGGCCAAGGACGACCTGCTGAACAGTTTCATCTTCCACTACGACTCGCCCGAGAAGGTGCTTGGTCAACAGGTCACACTCGCGGTCTACGGCTACCCGCCGGACTTCCTCGAGCGCTACCGCGCGGGGATCGAAAAGGTGACCTCTGCCGATGTGGCGCGGGTTGCGCAGAAGTATGTGCAGCCTGAGAAGCTCGCCATCGTAGTCGTCGGCAACGACGCCGAGATCACTCCGCCACTCAAACAGCTCGGCCCGGTCACAACGCTCGACATCACGATCCCCGGCGCGCCGCAGGGCGGTCCGGGCATGCAATGATCAAGCTCATCCGTTGAGCTCAGCTCCCTTTCGTTCGAAACCCTGCAGTGGTGCGTTCACGGTGTCGCCAGTGCGACCAGCCCAGGTACCACACGACCGCGAAGGCGATCACCACGATTGCATTCGCAATCCCGGCGCCGTCGATCAGCGTCTCAAAGTTCGGCGGCGCCCACGGTTTCACAGTTGCCGCCACCACAAACGTCATCGCGGCGGTGAGCAGATCGGTCACGATCATCGCCCAGCACACCGGCGACATCATGATGGTGCGCACCACGGTCTCCGGCGCTCTCGCAAACCACCAGCTCGCGGCCACGATGTTCGACGACACCAGGAACGTAAACCAGAGCATGTAAACGTCGGCGATGGTCCTCGCCCAAGCCCCGCCATCGATCGAAACTGCCCATCCGGCACTCTGCATCGGTCACCTCCATCTCTTCAACGGAGTCGCGTCAGCGGAATCGCAGTGCGATCCGCCGTCGCACAGCGCCTGAACCTGAGAGGCTCGACCACACAGATCGTCACCATATCAGAATTCCACCCGCCAATCGCGGTAAACTACTCCTTGGCGTCCTACACGCCAGCAGAGGTCCACCTTTATGTCGCACAGCAACGGTCACAACCCAGACGGCTCCGCGTCCTCACTCCGCCTCAAAACCGGCCTCGCCGAAATGCTCAAAGGCGGCGTCATTATGGACGTCATGAACGTCGAGCAAGCCCGTATTGCTGAGGAAGCGGGTGCCGTCTCGGTCATGGCCCTCGAGCGCGTTCCCGCGATGATTCGGGCGGAGGGCGGCGTGGCCCGCATGGCCAACCCTAAGCTCATCAAGGAGATCATGGCCGCCGTCTCCATCCCGGTTATGGCCAAGGCGCGCATCGGCCACTTCGTCGAGGCTCAGGTCCTGCAGGAGCTCGGTGTCGATTTCATCGACGAGTCCGAGGTTCTCACCCCCGCGGATGAGCAGCACCACATCGACAAGCACGCTTTCACAACGCCCTTTGTGTGCGGCGCCAAGAACCTCGGCGAGGCCCTCCGCCGCATCGCCGAAGGCGCCGCCATGATCCGCACCAAGGGCGAGCCCGGCACCGGCGACGTCGTCCACGCCGTCACCCACATGCGCACCATCGTGCGCGAGATCAAGGCTCTCACCGTCCTCGACGAGACCGAGCTCTACGCCGCCGCCAAGACTCTGCAAGCTCCGTACGAGCTCGTTCGCATGGTCGCCGAAACCGGTAAGCTGCCCGTGCCGAACTTCTCCGCCGGCGGCATCGCCACACCTGCCGACGCCGCTCTCATGATGCAACTCGGCGCAGAGACCGTCTTTGTCGGCTCCGGGATCTTTATGAAGGAGCGCGCCACCCCGCTCGACGTCGAGGTCCACAAGGATCACACCGCCTTCCCGAACCACAAGGACTACGAGGCTGCCATCGCTAAAGCGCAGGCGGAGCGCGCAGAAGCGGTCTCCCGCGCGAAGGCTATCGTGCTCGCCGCGACACACTTCAAGGACCCCAGGATCGTCGCCGAAGCCAGCGAAGCCATCACCGGCACAATGAAGGGCCTGGCCGCGGCCGGCATCGAAGAACGCGACCGCATGCAGACTCGCGGCTGGTAACGGCGTTAGGTAGCCCCGTAGCCCGGCCGTAAACGACTCAAAATATGGCTGATAGCTCCCCGCTCCAAGCTATTTGCGAGTGCATCCCCTGTATATCGCAACCGACTGATTCCAGATACTTTACACGCAACTTCCCTGAAATCAATACTTTGCAACTAAAGTCCACCCATAACACCAGCCGAATCAAGACTTTGCGCAAAAAACTTCGGGGTGGGGGTGTCGGTCTCAGTGCACAAACATGCTGCCCATCAACAGCATCCCGGACAGCGCTACAAACGCCCCGGTCACCTTGGGAAATGACCGCTTGTACGCTACCTCACCGATCGCAAACAACACTGAAATCACAAAAGCCGCTACAGCAAACAACGTCAACATCCGTGGTTTTTCTCCCGCGCGAAACGATACCCATCCGCGCCAGCGCCTGGCAAGAGTACCTTTGGACGACGAACCACGCTGCTACCCTTAACAAGTGAGCGAAAACACTCCCCAAATCGGCGTCCTCGCCCTCCAGGGCGCCTTCGACGTCCACGCCAAGCGACTCACGGAGCTCGGGGCCTCCGCGCATCTTGTCCGCCAGCCCGACGAACTCGCCGCCCTGGACGCCCTTGTCCTTCCCGGCGGCGAGACGACCACCTTCCTCAAGCACCTCGAGCGCGCGGGCTTCTACACCGTCCTCGATACCTTCGTCCGAACCAAGCCAGTCTTCGGTACCTGCGCCGGCTGCATCCTCCTCGCGAGGGACGTGACCAACCCCCCGCAGCGCAGCTTCGGCGTACTCGACATCGACGTCCAGCGCAACGCCTACGGCCGCCAGAATGACTCTGTGATCCTCTATGCCGAAACCGCCCTCCCCGGCGGCCCTATGGAGATGGTCTTCATCCGCGCGCCGCGCATCAGCCGCTTCGGCCCTGCCGTCGAGGTCCTTGCCCGCCGCGGTGACGATCCCGTCCTCGTCCGTTCCGGGCGCTTGCTGGCCGCCACCTTTCATCCCGAGCTCTCCGACGACCGCCGCGTCCACCAGCTCTTTGTCGACCTCGTCCGAGCCGAAACACAACCTCGCGCATGACCGATCCCACCGCCCTCAGCGCGCATCTTCAACAGCTCGAAGAAGAACTGCTTCGCCCCGGCGTTCGCTGCAATCCGGAGCGCCTCGCTGTTCTGTTGGCCGACGGCTTCCGCGAGTTCGGTACCTCCGGCCGGGTGTTTGACAAGACTGCCATACTCGCCGAACTCTCCGGCGAATCTCCTCCAGAGCTCTCGCTCACTGACTTCGCCTGCCAGGAGCTCACACCAGGCGTTGCACTCGTCAGCTACCGCTCGCATAGAATGCACGCGAACGCCACAAACTCGGCACTCCGCAGTTCGATCTGGATTCACTGTGACGGCCGCTGGCAGATTCTGTTCCATCAGGGCACGCGAATCTAAGCCTCGCTGCAAACTACAATCACCGTATGCCCTCCATGCAGGCGATCCCGCCAGCCCTCCGCTTCTGGCACATGCCTGTGGACGGGTCCTGGAGCGGCCACGCTCTCGATTCCCACCTGCTGCTGAACCTCTGGATCGCTCTAGGTCTCTTCACACTCGCGAACATCCTGCTTGTCGTTGGAGTCGTTTCGCGGCGCCGCGCGCACCGCCCCCTTCATAAGCTCACGCTCGAATATCTTCCACTCACTGCCTTCGCCGCAGTTTTTCTCTTTCTCGGCGCCCGCGCAAACTCGCTCTGGGCCACGCAGCGTTATACCGGCGCCGCACCCGATGCCCTGCAGGTCGAGATCACCGGCCTGCAGTTCGCCTGGTACTTCCGCTACCCCGGAGCCGACGCCACCTTCGGCCGCACCCGCAACGAGCTCGTCTCCGCCGCCGAGGGCAATCCAGTCGGACTCGACCCCCGTGACCCGCACGGCACCGACGACATTGTCCGCTCGCAGCTCGTCCTGCCCGCTGACCGGGAGGTTGACCTTACGCTCCGGGCCGTTGATGTCATCCATGGTTTCGCCATCCCCGAGATGCGCCTCAAGCAGAACGCCGTCCCCGGCTTGACGCAGCACATTCACTTCACGCCGACGCGGCCCGGTGACTACGCCATCCTCTGCACGCAGGTCTGCGGCCTTGGCCACTACCGCATGCAGGCAATGCTGCGCGTCCTGCCTGCCGCGCAGTTCGACCAGTGGCTCCGCCAGCAGGAGCAGGCGCAACCGCAGGGGACCCAACGATGAGCGCGCCCTCACAGAAGCTGCGGAAGTCTCCGGCGCGAGTCCATCGCTTCGCCCGTGCAATCTTCTCGACAAGCCACCGCAATATCGGCTTCGGCTATCTCGCCATTTCCTGCATCGCTGTCGTCATCGGAACCATCCTGTCCTGGCTCATGCGCGCTCACCTCTCGTGGCCCAACTGGAGTCTCCCGCTGCATGGTCCCATTCTGCCCGAGGAGTATCTCGCGCTGGTCACCATGCACGGCACGCTGATGCTCTTCTTCGTGCTCACGGTCGCGCCGCAAACTGGTTTCGGCAACCTGATCCTTCCCGGACAGATTGGTGCACGGCGCATGGCGTTCCCTCGCCTCAACGCACTCGGCATGTGGATCACCGCCGCCGGGCTCGCCGTTCTGCTCTGCGCATTCTTTGTCCCCGGCGGCTCGCCCATCGCCGGCTGGACCTCCTACCCTCCGCTCTCCGTCTCCGCGCTGGCGGGACCGGGCGAGGGCGCCGGGCAGGACCTCTGGCTCGCCAGCATCGCGCTCTTCGGCATCGGCGGTGCCGTCGGAGCCGTCGTGATGCTCACCACGATTGTGAAACTCCGCTGCACCGGCATGACCTGGCGCCGCGTCCCGCTAACCGTCTGGGGCTGGTTCACCGGGGCTCTGCTCGCCGTCCCTGCGTTCTCGGTCTTACTCGCGGCCATCGTTCTTCTCTTCTGCGACCGCCATCTCGGTAGCGCCTTCTTCATTCCGCGCGCCGACGTCATCAACGCCACGCTCATCTCCCGCCACGGATCCGGCTCGCCGCTCCTCTGGCTTCATCTTTTCTGGTTCTTCGGCCATCCTGAGGTCTACATCGCCATCCTTCCCGGCATGGGCCTAACCTCCATGGTCATCGCCAACTTCTCCCGACGCCGGGTCTTCGCCTACCGTCTGATGATTGCGACCACGCTCGCCATCGGCCTGCTCGGCATTCTGGTGTGGGGACACCATATGTTTGTCGCCGGCCTCAACCCCTTCGCCGGAACTGCCTTCGCGGCCGCCTCGCTCGCCATTGCCGTGCCCTCTACGGCCAAAGTCCTCAGCTGGCTCGCGACCTGCTGGCGTGCGCGGCCGTTTCTCACTACGCCGATGCTCTTCGCTCTGGGCTTTGTCTCGCTGTTTATCTCCGGCGGACTAAGCGGCATCATCGTCGCGCAGCCCATCCTCGACGAATACCTGCACAACACCTTCTTCATCGTCGGCCACTTCCACCTCATCATGGCCATGGCCGCCGTCTTCGGCCTCTTCTGCGCGACATATTACTGGTTCCCTTTGCTTGCGGGCGGTCGCATGCTCTCCGAGCGCCTCGGGAAGTGGCACTTCTGGCTGACCCTCCTTTTTGCCTATACGACATTTCTTCCCATGTACTTCTCGGGCCTCGACGCCGAACCACGCCACTACGCGCAACTCACCGGTCTCAACCCACCCGCGCAGGCCCTGCTCGGCGCCCACACCGTCCTTCAGCTCCACATCACCGGTGGAGCCTTTGCCCTCGGCCTCACCCAGTTCCTCTTTCTCTTCAACCTCGTCCGCGCCATGCGCTCACCCGAGGTCGCCCCAGCTAATCCTTGGTCCGCCACCACCATGGAATGGGCCCCTTATGCTCTGCTCGAACCCTGCCCTGACCTTCCCACCCCCGTGGTCTACCAGCGCCCATGTCATTACTCCGATGACGGCACCACTTTCATCGCCCAGTGGGAACCTCCACAGCCATCCAACCCGGAACGGGAGTAAGCTGAAGTTACGTGCTGATACCGGCATCTAAACAGTCCTATGCCGACGATCCTCACACCTCCGGGAATCTATCAGCCTCGGCGCCCCGGCCGTCCCGGTGACCTTGGTGAGGGCGACAGCGGTTCCGGCCGTCGTCCGCCAACTGACAAGCGCACTGGCGGCAACGGTGATGGCGACAACTGGAGTGATCGCCCTCAAGGCCGCCGCGGCCCGCGCGAGCGCCTCTCTCGTGCACGCGTAGGACTCTTCTTCGCGCTCGGCGGCGACCTCATGTTCTTCATCGCCCTCGTCAGCGTCTTTTTCGTTGCCAAAACCAGCGGGCACTTCGACGCCTACAGCCGTTACATCAACGACTGGCTGCCCACCTCCATCCCCTCCATCCTCTGGCTCAATACAGCCGTACTTCTCGTCAGCTCCGTCTGCGCTGAGATTGCGCGCCGCAGCATGTTCCGCGAAACGGATTTGATGGACGAGTGGTTCGGTTTTGGCCGCCCCACCTCGCGCCGCGCCGCCATCTGGCTATCGGCCACGCTCGCTCTCGGCGCACTTTTCCTCGCCGGTCAGTGGGTGGCCTGGACACAACTCGCCGCCCAGCACGTCTTGTTCAACTCAAACGCGAGCAGCCACTTCTTCTACCTCATCACCGTCGCGCACGCCGCTCATCTATTCCTCGGCATCGCCGCACTCGTCTCAGCGCTCACCTTCCTCGCTCGCTCGCGCCAGCTCGCCACGCGTCAGGTGGCCGTCGACGCCACCGTCTGGTACTGGCACGCCATGGGTATCCTCTGGATCTTCCTCTTCGCTCTGCTGGAGTACGGGCAGTGAAGCTCCTTCGCTCCGGAGCCCCTGTCTTCATCCTGGGAATCATTCTGCTCTGCCTGTGCACGCAGGCCTTCGGCCAGGGCTGCGCTCAGTGTCTCGACTCCACGCGGGCCACGCCGCCCGCCGTGCAGGCCGCCTACCGGCACGCGATCTATCTGCTGGTGGGCGCCGCTTCGACACTCTTCCTCGTCGGCCTCTACCTATTGCGCCGCGAACCCTGAACAGGCCAGTTCCTCCTCTTGAAAGGCTCTCCCCTTTCCTGGACAGCACCGCTCGTCGGCGCGAGTGAGATATCGTAATGAATCAAATAATGAACCAATAGACGTTCGGGCCTTGAAACAAACACCTTTGCAAAGGACCTCACGCGATGCTGTCTTTCGGACAGGACCTTCTCATCCTCATGGCCACTCTGGCCGCCTCGCTCGTTTTCATGGTTCTGCTCAACCGGCTCTGGCCTCAGGAGAAGCGCAGCGTCAACAACGACCTCATCGGCTGGCAGCTCACCATCATCGGCACAACCTATGCCGTCATCCTGGGCTTCATGCTCTATACCGTCTGGACCGCCTACGGCGAGGCCCAGGTCAATGTGGATCTCGAAGCCAACGCTCTTCGAGATCTGTACCGCACAGCCGACGCGCTCCCTGAACCGCAACGCACGCAGCTTAAGCACGACTCTCGCGCCTATGCCGACGCGGTCATCGACCGCGACTGGCCCGAGATGGCTGACGGCAAAGTCCCCGAAGCCAGTCACCTTATTGATGAAGCAATGTGGAAGACAGCGATGACCATCAAGCCCGATTCGCAGACCTCCATCATCTACACCAACCACCTTCTTGGCCAGCTCGCTACGCTCACGGAACATCGCCGCACTCGTATGCTGCAGACTGTCTACAAGCTCCCCGCAATCTTCTGGGCGGTTCTCGTCGTGGGTGGGGTTGTCACCGTGCTCTCCGCAGCAACTTTCGGCGCGCGCAGCACGATACTGCACGCCTTCCAGGTCTTATCCTTCACGCTGCTTGTTACGTTGGTTTTGCTGGCGATAAGCGACGTCAATCTTCCCTTCCAGGGCTGGATTCACATCGACAACTACGCCTTCATCCGCGCTCGCACCTATATGACCGATTAAATATGCATCTGGGCCAGATGCCGATGCATTATGATGGCCACCTCGTCAAAGTTGGACCCGCCCTTCATTCCTGTCGGAGTGTTCGCCATGTTCTCCAGCCGTATTCGGCCAGGTTGGCTCACAGTTACTGCTGCCGTGCTGTTCATCGTGCTCTTCGTGGAGCTCTTCTTTTCCGTGCGCCAAAACTCCCAGACCTTTGACGAAAGCGCGCACATCTACGCCGGTTACTCGTACTGGAAACACGGCGACTTCGGCATCAATCCCGAGCATCCGCCCGTCGCCAAGATGTTGGCGACACTTCCGCTCCTGCCGCTGCATCTGGATGTGCAGCCGCCGCCCCCCGTCTACTTCCGCGCTGCATCTTCTCTCGGCGGCCGGATCTTCCTGTACACCCACGATGCGGACCAGCTCCTTCTCCGTGCCCGCCTCGCGATATCCATCTTCACCTTCGCGCTCGCGCTTCTTATCCTTCTCGAAGCGCGCGAGATGTTCGGCAATGTCGCGGCTGCCGTCGCACTGCTCCTTTTCGTCTTTGAACCCAACATTCTCGCGAACGGCGCTCTCGTCACCACGGACATGGCTGTCTCCGCAACGCTGTTTGCCGCGATCTACGCCTTCTACCGCTTCACCAAAAGGCCCACGCCCGCCCGGCTGCTGCTCTGCGGACTCGCATGCGGTTTGGTCGTGAGCGTCAAACACTCCGGGATCATCGTCTTTCCGATGCTTGTCTTACTCGCTGTCGGAACTCTTCTGCTTCCGCCCGCGCCGGGCAGCGAATCATCTGTACCTTCACGCCGCAGACAGGTTCTGTGGCTCGCGGCGGCGCTTGTGATCATCACAGCGATCTCATACGTGATGCTGTGGTCGGCCTACGGCTTCCGATACGCAGCCCGGCCCGGTAACGCTTTCCTTACACCACCCACCTCCGTGTTCCTCCAGACACTGCATCACCCCTTCGAGGCCAGCGTGATAGGGTTCGCAGAGCACCATCATCTGCTGCCCGAAGCCTATCTCTACGGACTCACCGATATCGCTTCCATCACCTCCGAAGGCCGCCCTGCCTTCCTCTTTGGCAGACTCTATCCGACCGGGCAGTGGTTCTACTTTCCCTCCACCTTTCTCATCAAGAGCACCCTCGGCTTCCTTCTGCTGCTGGTTCTTGCCGTGACGGCCGCACGCCTCTGGCGCAGGGGGCGAGCTCGCGAGCTTCTATTTCTGCTGTTGCCCGTTGTCCTCTACTTCACGGCGGCGCTCTTCTCCCACCTCGATATCGGCCATCGTCACATTCTGCCGATCTATCCCTTCCTCATCGTTTTCATCGCGGCAGGGGCTGCCACACTCTTGCGCCGCTCGCGTGCATGGGCTGTAGTTGTTGTGGTGCTTCTGGCGATGCACGTGGTCTCCTCGTTGCGGGCCTTCCCAGCATATCTGCCCTATTCCAATGAGGTTTGGGGCGGACCATCACACACGTGGAAGGTGCTCGCCGACTCCAACGTCGGCTGGTCCAGCGATCTGAAGCCTTTGCAACGATACATTCAGCACCACGGCATCCAGAACTGCTGGCTCGCTTATGACGGTCCCGTCGACCTCTCTTACTTCCACCTGCCCTGCAAGCGCTTGCCGACCCTGTTCTCCACTCTCTTTCGTGAGCCGCAGCAGCCCGTGCCAACCCAGATCCAGGGCCCCATATTCGTTGCCTCCGAGCCTGTGACGGGCTTTGGCTGGGGTCCCGCCGGGATCAATCCCTACACGCCCTTCGTGCAAGTCAAGCCTGACGACGTGATACAGGGTGAGATCCTCGTCTACAACGGCTCGTACAGCATTCCGCGAATCGCCGCGATCAGCCAGCTCGCCGCTGCACGGCAGGCCGCGGCCGCCGGGCACCCGGACTTGGCACTCACCGAAGCCCGGCATGCCGAGGCCCTCGCGCCTGAGCTTCTTAACCCGCACGAGGCGCTCATCGCTCTCTACGCGGCGAATCATCAGCCCGCCGAAGCCTCCCGCGAGTATGCGACCGCCCTGCGCCTCTACGACACCATCTACAGCGCCTACGGCACCTTCATTCAACCTCCGGTGAGTCCCTCTGCCCCTCCACCATCCGGCCCTGGGGCGCGGTCTCGACCAGCGACTGCGATACCCTGAGTTCGTGCTCTTCCCTTCCAGCTTCTCCGGGTTCCTGGGCAATACGGCGGTCGTCGACAATCTGCGCGCAGCGATTGCGGCCGGCCGGCTGCCACATTCACTGGTGATTGCCGGCGCCCGCGGCAGCGGCAAGTACACCCTGGCTTTGATGTTGACGATGGCGGTCGAGTGCCAGGCTCAGCCGCGCGAGCAGGCAGCGCCCGCGGCTGATGGTTCAGCAGGGCGCGAGCTCGCGAGCTTCTGCGGCCACTGCCGCCATTGCACCCGCATCCTCGAGTCGGCGGATCTTGAAGCACGCGTGAGCGAGGCCGTCGCCACGCGTGAGGACATGCGCGAAACCGACAAAAAGGAGACTCGCGTTCTCGTCCAGACGCATCCGGATGTGCTCATCGTTCCGCCCGACCCGCCGCAGCTGATGATCAAGCTCGGGCAGATTCGCACGGTGATTCACCGCGCACAGTACCTGCCGGCGGAGACGTCAGCGAAAGTCTTCATCATTACCGCCTCGTCATTTATGAAAGAGGCAGCAAACTCTCTGCTGAAGCTACTGGAGGAGCCTCCGCCATATGCCCACCTGATTCTGCTGACAGAGAATCCGGGCGAGTTGTTGCCGACCATCCGCTCGCGCTGCGCCTTTGCGCGATTGGGCGCGCTACTACCGGAGGAGATCGCGGAGCTGCTAGCGACGCGCCGGCCGGAGTGGTCACGCACGGACCGCGAACTCATCGGGCGGCTAAGTGATGGTGCCGCGGGACGTGCCCTGGCGTTCAACCTGCAGGAATACACCGCGGCGCGCGCGGACGCGTTCACGCTGCTGGCAGGCCTGGAGCGAACAAACGATCACTCAACCCTCTTCCGCGCAACGGAGACCTATCGCTCGGGTGCAGAAGGCCAGGTGAAGACGGCTGCACTGCTGCGTGCGCTCGCGAGTTTGCTCGAGGATGTTCTGATGCTGCAATCCGGGGCAGCGGACCGCGTGCGCAACATCGACCGCCGCAGGGACCTGGATCGGATGGCGCAAACGGTGTCGTTCGAATGGATTGAATCGGCGATGCGCGCTGTGGACGCAACACACACTGGCATGCGGCGCAACCTGTTACGATCGCTCTCCCTGGACGCGCTTGCACTTCAACTTGAGAGTGCTCGCTCCTAGCAGTCACTTTTGTGAAACCATCGGACCTCCGGCTGCGTCTTTGCATCCAAACACGTGAAACCTAGCGGTAATTGAAATAACTGGAGCCGAGGAGCTGGCAGTGCCTCGACCTCCAGGAGCAACCAAGGCCATGCAGAACAGGACTCCCCGTGACCGACGCAATTGATTCCATTCGCCAAGAGGATACAAATACCTTCAACGGCACACGCAAGCTGGTGCGCCCGACACTTCCCCCGCGCGAACGCCGTCATGATCCTCACGCCGAGGATCCGCTCTCGCACGCGATGCAGGACAGCACGCCGACTTTGGAGAGTTCGCACGCCGAAGCATTTTATTTTCAGAAACAGATCCAGCAGCAGACGGATCTTACCGTCGTACTGGAGGATGGCGAGCAGTTGCACGGCTTCCTCGAGTGGCATGACCGCTGCGTCATCAAGCTGCGTGTAGGACGTCAGCGCGTGCTGATTTACAAGGCCTGCATCAAGTACCTCTTCAAGACGAGCGAGGTGCATGCGGGCGCCACGATCATGAAGTAGCCACTATTTCTCGTGCGCAGCCTTCAGCAGCCGGTCACGAATAGCGTCGTAAACACCGCCCGGACCGGGTAGCGGGCAGACGATGTGATCGACGCCACGGGCATCCAGCGCGCGTAATCCGCCGAAAAGAGTAGCGGCGAGACGGCTCGGATCGTCCCACGCAGCCCACGGTTGAACAATTGCCTTCTCAGGCGCTCGCCAACCGATGGGCAGCAGGACACCGATCTTCTCTTGACCGCCGCGTTCTGTGGTGCACTCAATTACCTTGCGCCGCACAGCCTCAGGCGTACCCTCGACCAGCACCACACGCGCCCGCGGGGCGTAGTGGCGGATGCCGACGCCCGGCGACGGCAAGGACTCCGGCGCACGCGGTTCCGGCGCGGGTACGTAGATCTCAACGGAAACACCGCAGACTGCCTCGATCTGCTGAGGTGTGACGGCCCCGGGACGGTATTGCACGATGGGCGTGCTGGTGACATCAACGACGGTGGACTCGATACCCACCTGCGTGGGACCCGCGTCCAGAACCGCGTCGATGCGGCCGCCAAGGTCGGCAAGGACGTGGTCCGCGGTAGTGGGGCTGGTGTGGCCGAAGCGGTTCGCGCTGGGCGCGGCGATCGGCAGCCCCGTCGCGCGGAGCAGCGCCTGCGCCGCACGGTGCGCCGGTATGCGAACTCCGACGAGCGGCCGGCCGGCTGTCACAATGTCCGGAACCACTGGAGACTTCGGCAGCAACATGGTCAGCGGCCCGGGCCAGAATGCCGCTGCGAGCTGTTGGACACGCGCGCGCAGCTCGCCTGAAATGATGGCGACGCGGTCGATCTCGTCGACGCTGGCGATATGCACGATCAGCGGGTCCCAGGCGGGGCGCTGCTTCGCCGCGAAGATACCGGCGACAGCCTCTGCCGACAACGCGTTCGCTCCGAGACCGTAGACAGTCTCCGTGGCAAAGGCCACAAGGCGTCCGCCGCGCAGCATCTCGGCGGCGCGTTCTATATCAGCCGGGTCGCCGGCCTCTAACCTGAACGTCTCCAGCATCTACTTCTATCGTATCTAGGCGCGGCGGCCCAGGCTGCTCGTATACTTATGCGCATGCACGCTCCCGAGATCGAGCTCAAGTTTGCCGTTGCCGATATCGACCGCTTCCGCGCCAGCGTGCAGTCCCTTGGACTGAAGCTGGTGACGCCGCGCACCTTCGAGGCAAACACCCTCTACGACACGCCGGAGCGCGACCTGCGCGTGCGCCGCCAGGTACTGCGGCTGCGCGACTACGCTGGCCGCTCGGTGGTAACGCACAAGCGAGTCGCCAGTGACGATGTGGACTCCCGCTACAAGATCCGAATCGAAACCGAGAGCGCGGTCGAAGACCCTGCCGCACTCGCCGAGATCTTCGCGCAACTCGGCTACAAGCCGGTCTTTCGCTATGAGAAGTTCCGCACGGAATGGGAGGCCGGTGCCGGCCACCTCTTCCTCGACGAGACACCGGTCGGCGTCTATGCCGAGCTCGAGGGGCCGCCCGCATGGATCGAGTCGATGCGGGAACAGCTGGGTATCAGGCCAGATCAATGCACGACCGAAAGCTATGGAATGCTCTTTCTGGACTGGAAGGCGCGCACGCACAGCCCTGCTGAGAACCTCACCTTCGACGAGATTCCCTCGCCCGTCGGAGCGGTTTCGTAGGCGATCTGGATACTGAGATCTTAGATGTCAGGGCGCAGCACCCGCCGCTACTCGCGCAGTAACCCACTAGCATCTGCGATCTAACATCTGCCTTTAGAAGATCTGGAAGTTGACTTCGACATTCAGGTAGACGGCGACGGGCTTGCCGTTCTGCAGCGCGGGCTTGAACTTGTACTGCTGCACCGCTTCGACCGCCTTCTCATCCAATCCCATGCCCACCCCGCGCAGCACATGCACGTTGCGCGGCTTGCCATCCCGGTCGACGATCAGCGACACCACCACGTTGCCCGAGAACTTGGCCTTGCGTGCCTCTTCCGAGAACTCGGGATCCGGCGTGTAGATCGCAATC
>DATNGO010000020.1:0-9974 GCA_035605855.1 Acidobacteriaceae bacterium
CTCCTCGCCAGCCAGGGCATCTTCGAAGAGAACTCCAACCGCAGCTTTCGCAACACCGGGATCTCCAACTACCTGCGCTCGGACGTCCCCGGCTCGCTTCGTGATCTCCTCATCTTCTGGGGCAGCAATTACTGCTATACAAGCCTCGGCCAAATCATGCGCACACTCGAAACTGGAAAATGCGCCCCCGAACTCCTCGCCGACAACGACAGCTTCGATCAGCTTCGCCGCGACCCCGAACTTGCGCGCGTCTTCGACAACGCGATGACCGCCATGACTCGATTCATCGCTCCAGCCGTAGCCGCAGCCTACGATTTCGGCGCGTGGGAGAGCCTCATGGACGTGGGCGGCGGCAACGGCCTCATGCTGGCTGAAATCCTCCGCGCTCATCCTCAGCTCCGCGGTGTCCTCGCCGACCAGCAGCATGTGCTCGACCGCGCACGCGAGCACCAGTTCCTCGCCGGCGACCTCGCCTCCCGCGCCTCCATCGAGCCCTGCAACTTCTTCGAGAGCGTTCCCACCGGCTGCCGCGCCTGCATCATGAAGAGCATCATCCATGACTGGGACGATGAGCGCTCCCGCATCATCCTCACCAACTGCCGCAAAGCCATCCCCTCCAACGGCGTTCTCCTTCTCGTCGAGCTCTCCCTCGGCGACGCCAACATCCCTTCCTTCGGAAAATTCCTCGACATCACCATGCTCTCGCTCACCGGCGGCCGCGAACGCACCGAAGCCGAATACGCCGCCCTGCTCTCAAGCGCAGGCTTCCGCCTCAACCGCGTCATCCCCGTCAATCCGCAGTTTGGCATCGTCGAGGCCTTCCCCGTCTAGCCCCACAACTCAGCAGTCGATGATCTCGATCAGTTCACCGCCGGCCTCGATTGCAGCAGCGTGCGATGGCGGCGCATCAGCAACACCAGCGCCCGTCGCAAATACAGCGCCAGCAGCGGCATCGCCACCGCAGCCACAACGCCCCACACGATCAGTGCATGCCACTCCCACTGCCATATCTCATGAATCAGCCGTAACGGATGATGGCTGAGATGTTCGATCTGCCTCCGGCTCAGCGGAAGCCGCCGCGTGTGAAACAGGTGCACGCCCAGGTCAATGAACGGAATAAACAAGAGCAGGTGTAGTGGCGCAACCACGTGCGATCCGATCTGCGATGCTGCCTGATTCAGACCGAGCACCCATGCCAGCATCACCAACAGCAGCGTCGTAAGCCCCACCGAGGGATTGATCCCGATCACCATTCCTAATGCCAGGCTCCATGCCATACGCCGCGGTGTCACACCTCCACGCAATTGACGCAGCAGCGGACGCAATATCTTGCAACGAACAAACTCCCGTACGGCCTCCGGCACAAGCATCCCTGCACGCCCTCCATCGAGCCGCCGGCAGAAGGCCGGCGATTGCGCTTAGCTCATTGGACGGCGCATCCTACCCGGAAGCCCATCCGGAGGGAAACAATGCAAAAGCGTCAACTGGGAAAGAGCGGCCTTGAGGTTTCAGCTCTCGGCTTCGGCTGCATGGGGCTGAGCTTCGGCTATGGACCGCCAACCGAAAGGGACCAGGCGATCAACGTAATCCGCGCCGCCTATGAGAGCGGAGTTACGTTCTTCGATACCGCGGAGGCCTACGGTCCCTTCCAGAACGAAGAACTCGTGGGCGAAGCGCTGGAACCCTTTCGCGATCGCGTTGTGATCGCTACGAAATTCGGCTTCGAGGGCGGCATACCTGCCAATGGTTTGAACAGCCGCCCGGACAACATCAGAAGACATGTCGAAGCTGCGCTCAAGCGACTGAGGACGGATCGAATCGATCTGCTCTATCAGCACCGTGTCGACCCAAATGTTCCCATCGAGGACGTGGCCGGAACAGTCAAAGATCTGATCGCCTCCGGCAAGGTCAAGCACTTCGGTATGTCCGAGGCCGGAGCACAAACCATTCGCAAGGCGCATGCAGTCCAGCCGGTCACCGCACTCCAAAGCGAGTACTCACTCTGGTGGAGAGAACCCGAAAAGGAAATTCTGCCAACCATCGAGGAGCTCGGCATCGGCTTCGTTCCATTCAGTCCGTTGGGGAAAGGATTTCTCACCGGCGCGATCAACGAAAACACGCAGTTTGACAGCAACGACTTCCGCAACGTCGTCCCGCGCTTCTCGCCCGAAGCTCGCAAGGCGAATCAGAAACTTGTCGACGTGCTCGGAGAGATCGCGGACGCCAAAGGCGTTACGCGCGCCCAGATCGCTTTAGCGTGGCTCCTGGCGCAAAAGCCCTGGATCGTGCCCATTCCGGGCACCACCAGGCTGCACCGATTGCAGGAAAACGTCGGCGCAGCCAACGTGGAGCTGTCGGAAGCCGACCTGCGCAACATCGCCGACGCGCTATCGGAGATCGAGATTCAAGGCGCACGCTACCCAGCGCACTTGCAAGCCACCGTCGGCCGTTAGCCGCACGCCTTCCAATCACGTCTCAAAAACAAAACCGCCGCCCATTTCCGGACGGCGGGATCGAACCCTAATACCTAATATCTAAAATCTAATATCCAACATCTCTTCCTACTGCTTCAGCACCGGTTTTCTCGGCGCCTCCACCATCGGGATCGGCTCGCCGTCCATCGACAGCGGAAGCTGTTCGGCCTGCTTGTAGCTGTCGTAGGCGCGCACAATCCGCTGCACCAGCGCATGCCGCACCACGTCCACATCTTCGAAGTGGCAGAACCGAATTCCCTCCACTCCATCCAGCACCCGCAGTGCGTCAAACAGCCCGCTCTTCTTCGGGTTTGGCAGATCGATCTGCGTCAGGTCACCCGTAATCACTGCCTTCGACGAGTTCCCCAGCCGCGTCAGGAACATCTTCATCTGCTCGATCGTCGTGTTCTGCGCCTCGTCCATGATGATGAACGCGTCGTTCAACGTGCGCCCGCGCATAAACGCCAGCGGAGCCACTTCGATCACGTTCGTCTCCAGCATCTTGTCCACCTTCGCCGGATCCAGCAGATCGTACAGCGCGTCATACAGCGGCCGCAGATACGGATCGACCTTCTCCTGCAAACTTCCCGGCAGGAACCCCAGTCGCTCGCCCGCCTCCACCGCCGGCCGCACCAGCACGATGCGCGAGACCTTCTTCGCCATCAGCGCGCTCACCGCCATCGCCACCGCCAGGTACGTCTTTCCTGTACCCGCCGGGCCCAGGCCAAACACCATGTCGTGCATCTCAATCGCCTCAACATACTTGCGCTGATTTGGCGACCGTGGCTGGACTACCCTCTTCGCTCCCACCGCCCGTTGCTTCCCGCTCTCCACCAGCGACCGCAGCGTCACCGTCGGGTCCGCCATCACCATCTTCAGCAGCCCATTCAGCTCGCCATTATGAGGATTTACGCCGTTCTTCCTCAGGTGCTCGAAATCCGCAAAGATGCCCTCCACCCGGGCCACCTCTGCCGCCTCACCCATCACTTGGATCGAATCAGAGCGCAGGTCGATCTGCACCCCAAGTCCGTCTTCCATCAATCGAAGGTTTTCATCGCGAGTCCCATACAACGGCTCGATTCCGGGTGTGAGTTGAAGCGCCTTTTTCACCAAGGTTGAACCTGACCTCCAGCAGAAAACTGCTGTTGTTTTGTCTGAGGATTAGATGTTGAAATCGAGACATCGGTGTCACGGGTCCGGACCCAGCCGCCGCGCATCCTCCCCGCAGCCCCTGTCCCACCCGTAATGGTCCAAATTCCCAAAAGTGTGCCGATGTTGGCTGTACAGTAACCCCGCCCACCCCCGCCGTCAAGCACCGTTGTGACAAAAAGGTATTCAAATCGCTCCACCCGTTTTCGGCCACGCTCAGACCGCCCGCAACCCCACAAAAAGCCCCAGGCACAGCTCAACCAGCATCGCAAACGGCAGAGTAAGCCACCACTTACTTCCTCTCCAGGCGGCTATGCAGCAGAGAACAAAGGCGATAAACGACAGCGCGAAGCCCGTCGGCGGGGGTGCGCGAAACGCCAGAATCGTTCCTCCCGCCCACAGGATCACTGCCACAATCCCGATCTTGGCCGCATCGCTCATGGGAAGCCTCCTGCCGCGACAAAGATTGACCTGCCGTTCCCTTCCACGCTAGACTTAGGTGTTGCAGAGGATGTGGTCGGCCTGTGTCCGATCCAGCTTGGGTTCCCAGCCAGCTTGCTGGCAGGGGTAGAGCCTTCCGGCCTGCATCCACTTCCCGCTACGTCCGGGTTACAAGAGAGTTTCTGATGGCAAATCACGTTTCGTCCCTCAAGCGCGCCCGCCAGACCGTCACCCGTACGGGTGTCAACCGCGCCAACAAGTCCAAACTCCGCAGCGCTCTCCGTTCCATGCGCGAGTCCATCACCGCTGGCGATCACAAGTCGGCCACCGAGGCCTACCGCTCCACCGTCTCTGTCCTCGATAAGAGCGTGCAGAAGGGCGTCCTTCACAAGAACACCGCCTCCCGCTACAAGGGCCGCCTCAATGCCCGCATCAAGGCGCTCGCCCCCAAGGCCGCCTGAATCTATCTGGCCCTTTGACCCAGGCCGGCACCCGCCGGCCTTTTTCATCTTTATCTCGACTGTGACTGCTGCTGCCCCGGGGCCTTCACCTTCTCGACATTCTCGCCTGGCTCCAGCAGCGTCGGAGGCTTTCTCCGGCCCCTCACCGCCTCACTAGAATCACTCATCGCACCGTCGCCCTTCGTTGCCGGGTCCCCGCTTGCTGCAGCAGCCTTTGGCCCGGAATCATCCTTGGCCGAACCCCCGGCCGAACCCGACGGATCCACTGACGCCGCATCCTTTATCCCCGCCGGACCTGTGGGCGCACTGGCCTTCGTCACCTCTGCGCCCGGTGGTGTCGCCGCCGGTCCACCGCCGCCTTGCGGGGCATTCGCAGCTCCCCGCGCAGCCGCGGGCGGCGCCGTTGCAGCACTCCCACCGCCGCCGCTCCCTACCCCAATCGTGCTCCCCGTGTCTGGCCCCATGGTTGCCACATCCGGTGCCGGCGAGCTCTCTGACCCGCCGTCTCCGCTGCTCTCCAGCCTCGCAAACCTCACGGGCGCGTGCGACACCGGTGGCGAGAAGCTCTTCGCCTCCGCCAGGTCTTTCACGTCCTGCGCGCTCAGCGGCGGCAACTTGTACACCTGGATCATCCCAGCGTCCACCACCGCGGCCACCAGCCCGTCCTCTGTCAGGTCAAAGTTCTCCGCATACCGCGTCACCGGATTCGTCGGCACCTTCAGCAGCAGGTTGCCGCTCTCCGTCTGGTACACCCGAACCTCTTGCGTCGCTCCATCCGGAATCACCTGCCCCAGGTTCAAATCTCCTGTCGGTGACATGATTCTGCTCAGCGCGAATCGTCCCCCCTCGGGCGCAAACGCCAACTCCGGTACGCCGTAGGTCCCGCCCAGCGTCTCTTCCCAGGTCTCGTGCCCGTCCATCCCATAGGACTTCAGACGCACGCGCGCGTCCGTTCCCCCGCACGTGAACGCCAGAAATTCGAACCGGCTCACCATCTGCAATCGCGGCGAGCAGCTCGAGTCCACGTTCGCGATCTTCACCTCGCGCCCGCCAAACTCGTTGAAGCTCACCGGCCACTGTCCATGCTTCGCATTGCTCGGCCACAGGTAGCCATCCGCATCCATCGGCAGCATCAGGGGCATCGGCGCCTTCACCACTCCCGCCCCTGTCAGCGTCAAGGGAACGCCCGGGGCATCGCCTCCGCTCAGCCGGTAAAAATCGATCATCACCACCGGCCGCGGATCAGTCACGATCACCCCGCTTGCGCCCGTGTCGACCTTCCCCTTCTGCTTCGGGGCCATCGTCTCCACCATCAGCATCCCCTTGTCCGGGGAGACCACCGCAGCCACCGGCGTTCCTTCCCGCGTGGGAAAGCGCATCAGCCGCAGCGGGTCCGTGGTGTTGAGCCTCGCCTCCGGCGTAATCACGAACAGCTCATGACGCGTCCGCACCAGAAACCGCCCCTTGCCCAGCCGCCACAGGTAGCGTCCGTGGTCGTGCATATGCCAGTCCGTATGAGCCAGGATCGTGCCCGTCGGCAGCTCCACCAACTCCGCCGCCACCATCCTGTCTTCATCGTCTGGAGGATCACCCGGCACTCGCGGCACCAGCCCGCGCGAACTGAACGTCAGCAGCAGGTGCGTGTCGTCCACCATGTCCAGCGTCAGCATCGAGCTGCCCACCTGCAGAAACGACGTTGGAATCGCAGGCACGCCCAGCGATCGCAGCGACATCGTCACCCATGGTTGGGGAGTTGGATCTGATCGCACCGCCGGCCGCTCCGCGCCCCACGCAGTCGCGCTCAACATCATCAGCGCTGCTGTACACGCAAGCGTCAGCCCGCCGCTCACTCGGCAGGCTCGGCCTCCCGTTTGTTCGCTGGCCCGGATCATCTGAACCGCCTGAATTACTCTTGCACAGAAGAGGTACCCTCGGCCAGTCCCCGGGGTACGCGGGATCCCCGCCAAGCATTCTACGCCTGTCCCGGGAACCAACGGACCGTCCCGGCGGTATAAAACAGTACAGTCCAGCCCGTAGAGAATTTTGAACACCAAACGCAGCAGTTCGGAGATTGTCACCATGCCACAGCTCCGGTCGTTCTTCACGACCCCATCCCACGTCGTCCTGTCACTCGCGCTCGCCTGCTCCCCGGCGCTCCTCGCCCAGAATGCTTCGACGCCCGGAGCCGGCACGGCGGCCGCCCCGAATGCCGCGCCCGTCACCCATTACCTGCCCGCGCCCGCCTTTGATCTGTCCTCCATCGATAAGGCTGCGGATCCCTGCACCGATTTCTACAAGTTCGCCTGCGGCAACTTCGCCGCAAACCATCCCATCCCCGCCGACCAGCCCGAAGTCGATCAGTTCTACCTGCTCTATAACGTCAACACGCAGAGCCTCAACGGCATACTGACAAAGTTCTCAGACCCCTCCAACCAGAAGACCCCCAATGAGCAGAAGATCGGCGACTACTACGCCGCCTGCATGAACACCGATCTCATCAACCAGAAGGATCTTTCCTCCATTCAGCCGATCTTCGACCAGATCGACAAGGTCTCCAGGCACGGGATCGCCTCCCTCGCCGGCCAGCTCCAGCGTGAGGGCGTCGACGTCTTCTTCGGCTTCGGTGAGATGCAGGACTTCAAGGATTCCACCCGGCAGATCGCCGTCGCCGATCAGGCCGGCCTCGGCCTCCCCGAGCGCGACTACTACACCCGCACCGGCGACAAGGACGTCAAGCTCCGCGACCAGTACGTCGACCACGTCACCAAAATGTTGACCCTGGCCGGCGAGTCACCCGAACAGGCCGCCACCGACGCGAAGAACATCCTCGCCTTTGAGACCGAGCTCGCCAAAGCCTCGCTCACCGTCACCGACCAGCGCGATCCGCAGAAGATCTACCACCCCATGACGCTCGCGGACTTCGAGAAGAACGGCCTCAACGGCGCTCCCTTCGCGACCTTCCTCGAGGCCATGCACTCTCCCGAGATCTCCTCGCTCAACAACGCCAGCCCCAACTTCTTCCCGGCCATGGTCAAGGCCGTTCAGGCCGCCGACATCCAGACCCTGCGCGCCTACATGAAGTACCACACCATGACCGCCTTCGCGTCCGATCTTCCCGGCAGGATTGATGACGAGAACTTCAACTTCTACGGCCGCATCCTCAACGGCCAGCCCCAGCAGCGTCCGCGCTGGAAGCGCTGCTCCACCGCCGTCGATCACGGTCTCGGTGAGGCTCTTGGTCAGGTCTACGTCGAGCAATACTTCGCCGGCGACTCCAAAGCCAAGGCCCTGCAAATGGTCCACGACATCGAGGCCGCCATGAACAAGGATCTCGACACGCTCGACTGGATGAGCCCCGCCACACGCGAGAAGGCCAAGGCCAAGCTTCACGCCATCGCCGACAAGATCGGCTATCCCGAGCACTGGCGCGATTACTCCAAACTCGAGGTCTCCCGCACCGATGCACTCGGCAATCTCCAGCGCGCCAACGCCTTCGAGAACGACCGCGAGCTCAACAAGATCGGCAAGCCCGTCGACAAGCTCGAGTGGGGCATGTCGCCGCCCACCGTCAACGCCTACTACAACGACAGCATGAACGACATCAACTTCCCCGCCGGCATTCTGCAGCCTGCCTTCTACGATCCCAAGGCTGATCTGGCCACCAACTACGGCCACATGGGCGCCGTCATCGGCCACGAGCTCACCCACGGCTTCGACGACCAGGGCAGCCAGTTCGACGCCAACGGCAACCTCAGCGACTGGTGGACGCCCGAAGACAAGAAAAACTTCGAAGCCCGCACCGGCTGCCTCGTCAACGAGTACGGCAGCTTCGTCGCCGTCGATGACCTGCACGTCAACGGCAAGCTGACCCTCGGCGAAAACACCGCCGACAACGGCGGCCTGGTGCTGGCCTACATGGCCTACCTCGAACGGGCGAAGAAGGAAGGTCTCGACACCGGTAAGAAGATCAACGGCTTCACCGGCCCGCAGCGCTTCTACATCGCCTACGGCCAGAACTGGTGCGAGAACTCACGGCCTGAGATCGTCCGCACCCAGGTCCAGACTGACCCCCACTCTCCCGACCACTTCCGCGCCAACGGTGCCATCGTCAACCAACCCGGCTTCGGCGCCGCCTTCGGCTGCAAGACAGGCCAACCCATGACCCCAGCCAAAAACTGCCGCGTCTGGTAACCCCAATACTCGGGGCCGCTCCGGGTGGCCCATTCATGACGATGGTTTCATCGCCGTCATGAGTGGGGAACCACTAGGTCGGGTGCCCCACCCTCGCCGCACAGCGGCAGGGTGGGTTCAGGACCACCACAACGATCGTCATCCTGAGCGAAGCGGCCTGCACAACGTGCGGGCCGCGCAGTCGAAGAACACCGCTCGCCTCAGAACAACCGCCAGAACCTTTTCAACCAGGAACACCGCCTCGACATACCCGCATGAGTTGGCGTATCAGCATCCTTATTCGACGAGTGCCGCAACGATCTCCAGCCCGCCCGCCACGTCCTCGGCCTCACGCCGAAGCCTCACACCCTCCATCCAATCCTGCCAGGCGTTGATGGCAAACGGCGACAACACAACGGCGAAGAACAGCGAAGCAAGAAGCAAATCGTGCACGAAAGTGGCCCCGTATTTCTCAGCACTCGAATCTTTGAGAATTCTTCCACGGGTTGCCTGTGAGCGAACAAAGCATTTGATTTTTTCTATGTTTCTCGTTCCAAAACGGAACTCGACTGAGTAAAGTCTGGTCATGAATCACCCAAACGACGAGGCAGGCCGCCGGTTCGACCCTCCTCTAATCATGTCGGTTGCGGTGGAGCCGAAGGCGACGGCGGACGAGGAGAAGTTCGCGATTGCGTTGGCGATGCTGGCCGAAGAGGATCCTACTTTCAAAATTCGGACGGACGCGACTGGCGGGCCGCCGATCATCGATGTAATGAGTGAATGGCATCTCCAGGGGATCATCGACCGCATGATGCGCGAGTACAAGGTCGAGGCGAACGTCGGCAAGCCGCAGGTGAACTACCGCGAGACGATTCGTGCGAAGGCCGAGGCGGAGGGCAAGTACATCCGCCAGACCGGCGGCTCGGGCAACTACGGTCACGCGAAGATTCGCATCGAGCCCAACGAGCCCGGAGCGGGGTACGAGTTCTCGAACGACATCAAGGGCGGCACGATCCCCAAGGAGTACATCAAGCCGATCGATCAGGGTATCCAGGAGGCGATGGCGGGTGGTGTGCTGGCGGGCTACGAGATGGTCGACATCAAGGTGAGCCTGTATGACGGCAGCTATCACGATGTTGACTCGAACGAAATGGCCTTCAAGATCGCCGGATCGATGGCGTTCAAGGAGGCTGCACGCAAGGCCAAGCCTGTGCTGCTGGAGCCGGTGATGGCGGTTGAGGTGACGGTGCCGGAGGAGTATATGGGCACGATCATCGGC
>DATNGO010000021.1:0-9006 GCA_035605855.1 Acidobacteriaceae bacterium
AGGCGTGCGGTCGCGATGGAGCGGATTTTTTGGAGGCCGCTGATCGGCCACCTCAAGAAAAGGGAGTGATACTCATGGACATTCAGCATCAACTCAAATCTACCTGTGGCCTGGCCTTATCCATGGCCATGTTTGCGTCTCTCGGGGTTGTAGCCAACGCCCAGGACACAGCGAAAGCGGGTGGTCAGCAGGCGACCATCCAGGGACTGGTTATCGGAAGAGACGGCCAGAATATGTCGGTAAAGACGGCAGACACGCCGAAGCTCACTGTTGTTCTATCCGACAGCACCAAGGCAACAGAAAAGGGAGGATTCCTGGGTCTGAGCAGAAAAGACCTTGGCATCACGCAGCTTGTCCCTGGCATGCAAGTGAAGGTTGAGGGATCCTATGATCCGAATCACGAGTTAGTCGCGAAGAAGATCACGTTCTCGCGCAGCTCCTACGAGACGGCACAGCAGATTGATGCAGGGTTGAATCCTACCAACGAGAAGGTTGCGGCGGCTCAGGATCAGCTGAGGAGCGATCGCAAGGACATCGAAGCAGGCCAGTCGGACCTCGCATCGGCCAAGCAGGATATCGATGCGACCAAGCAGGGTCTTGCGGCGAATGTCGAGGCAACGGGACAGAATAAGCAGGCCATCGGTCAGACGAATACGCGGATCGGAACGCTGGATCAGTACGATACCAAGGACACCCTGACGGTTAACTTCGCAAATGGAAGATCCACGGTCACCAAGAAGAATAAGGAGGCTCTTACCGACTTCGTGAAGCAGGCTGCGGACACTCCGGGCGCGATGATCGAGGTGCAGGGCTACGCTTCCAAGGTTGGCGGAGCGGCTCTGAACCAGAAGCTCAGCAGCGAACGCGCTACCAATGTGCTCACCATCATTCAACAGGCGGGTGTTCCTCTGACGCGGATTCTCGCCCCGGCGGCGATGGGCACCACGGAACAGGTTGCCGACAATCACACGCGGAGCGGACAGGCTCAGAATCGTCGCGTGGTCGTGACCATCGTTGTGAACAAGGGCATCACCAACGGGGCGTCCGGCGAAACGGCTAGCAATACGACTGGCGGACTCTAAGGCATTACCACCGGTCTCGGTAGTGAATAGTTGTATCCGAGACCACAACTTAAATTGCTGCTATCTCCTGGCGATAGTGTTGATGAGCTCGATGGCTCTCGCATTATCGCCAGTTTCATTTGTGGATGAAGTGTCTGAAACGCTTCCCATGAAAAAGGCCCCAGCCAGGCGAGGAGTGCGAGGCTGGGGCAACGCAGAGGCAGGATTACTGGTTGGCTACTGCATCGTTCGCCGGCTGATCTGTGCTGCCGTACAGGAACTCATAGTCGTTCCAGCCGGTGGCTGTGTGGTCCGCGGAGCTGTTGGTGATTTCCATGCGGAGCGCATCGTACATAACGCCCTGCGTGCGATTCACGTTGAAGGTGATGACATTGTCCTGACCCGGAGGGTTGAGCTGGCTGGTGTCCCACTGGAAGACGACCCACTGATAGGTCCCGGAGAAACCGCTGCGCACTCCGGCGTCGGCGTTCTTCACGTTGAAGCCGTGAAAGACGAGAGGATGGCCATTCAATGAGACGGTCATGCTCGCTTCAGTTGCAGCGAGTCCGACAGACATAACGACAAATTGACCCTGGCCCTGCTGGTCCGCAGTCGTGGTGAAGTGGACTTGCCAGTCGGGAGTTTTCGCTGTCCTGCAAGCCGTGCCGCCGCCCGCAACATACGAAGGGCAGAGGGCGTCGTAGCCGTCGGTTGAGTTATTCGCCGGGTCATACAGACCGGGATGAAAGATCTGCCACTGGTTGTAATTCCACTTGGTGAGGTCGTTGGTGGCGGGTGTTGAGCCGACAGGCGTGGCATAGTAAATCACGGCTCCCTGGTTGGCTGCGAAATCGGCCCAGTAATTCCAGTTGCCCCAGTACTCGCGGTCGTCCTGAACGGAGTTGCCGAGCTGCTCGGTGTATTGATCCGAGTAGTTGGGATCGAGGTCGATGGGATTCGTGATGGTGCCATGGAGGAATTCGTGAGAGGAGCGGTCCGCTGTTCCTATGGTCCAGATAGGAGCTGATGTGCCGAAGTTCTCTCCCACCAGGCTTGGCGCCAACTTCGTCAGCTTGCCGGCGTTGACGTTGACGTTGTCCTGTCGCAGCTCGCCCCATTGGCCGAGGTCATACACCGTGAGGCGATAGGTGCCGGGAGCTACGTTGTGGAAGTTGGCGACACCGCCTGGGTTGATGTTCACCCAGTACTGATTGCCGGCGTGTGAGTACTGCATGTTGGTCTGGTTGTCGCTCAACACCGCCCATGCCTGATTCAGACCAAGGCCCTTGGCGGTCGCGACCTTTGCCTGAACTTCGCCGCGCGCGGTGGAAGGAACGTATCCGCTGTTGAGAAGCACAGGGTCGGTGTCGTAAGAGGGCTGCAAGACTTGCTCGGACGAGAGGGCTTCCTGATAGAGCGAGGCTGCGTTGTGGTTCGTGCTGTTGTAGGTGTTGAAGTGCAGATAGAAGGGGCCGTAGAGGCGGTGCAGTGCCGTGCCTTTGGGCACGGTGAAGGTCATCTGATTATCGAGGTGGTTGGAGTAGGCCTCCATGATCAGGAGGTTGCCGGTGAAGATCAGGTCCTGCTTTGTCGGGCCGCCGGTGAGAGACTCCGAGCTGGGGACAACCATCCAGGCAGCCAGTGAGGTGCCATAAACACCTTCGGCCTGATGCAGGTATTCGTAGCTCGAGTAGTCGTACTTGGTGTAGAACTCGCGACGAAAGCCCTGAGGCAGTTGTTGACCGTGGAGGTCGCTGGTTGCGTCCTGAACGTTGGTTCCGGATGGAAGGCCGCCAAAGAGGACCGCATTCGGCATGGGAACCGTGGTGGCTCCAAGATTGCCGAGGCCTGAATTCACGGAGTACGTGTTGACGAACTGATTCAGATTGCCGCGAAAGACCCATTGGACCTGGCCCACGCTTCCTGCGATGTCACTGGCGCTGTGATCCAGCGTGAAGTAGGTATGGATGCCGGGATCGTTCAGGAACAGAATGTTGTGCCGCGACCACGTGAAAGCGTTGGTGGAATTGGAGGCGATGCTGTTCCACCAGTCGATGTATTTGCCGTTGGGGTCGAGGTAGTAGTTGTTGGTCGCGGTGCCACCGCTGATGTTGCCTGCGTTGTCCATGTAGAAGCCTTTGGGGCCGTTGTGGTCGCGATTGGTTGTATCGATGAGCTCCTGGTCGGGGAAGGCATTCCAATGGATGCTGAAGATGCGTCCGTCGCTGGGAAGCCAGTCGACGGTGATGACTCCGTTGCTGATCTTCCAGTCGGTTGAGCTGCTGGTGTCGATTGTGATTTGCGCTTTTGCAGGGCAAACGGCGAGCAACAGGGTGAGGGCTATTGCTGACAGAAGAAGTTGTTTCACAGGGGCGGACCTCCGGCTCTGGTTGCGGAAAAATTCGGCAGCGAATCTGCCGATTTTGGTATGCAGCGGAATGGTAGGGCCGGGAGTTTTGAGTGGTCAATAGGGGAACTATTTCAATTGCGTTAATTTTGATCCCACTGAGACCGTTTCCAGGTCACGCAATGTATACAATTTTGGATTTGTAAGGATATGATGGGGCAATTTCATTTCAGGAGGGTTCGTGAGCGAACCAGTTCCGGGTTTCAAGGACAGTTCCCGCAGGCAGTTTCTGAAAGGCCTGACAGCGACGCCCGTGGCAGCGCTGGCCGCGGGAGATGGGTTGCTGGCACAGGCGGCGAAGAGGGCCGAGGGCACTGCGGCTGCCGCACCGCAGAGGCAGCGGGATGCGGCGCCGTTTCCTCCGCCGGGCAAGAAGTTTGTCGCGATTCAAATCGGCGCACGGTCGTTCGTGGATGAGGGGGTTGATGCATGTCTCGACACGTTGCGGGAGAAGGGCGGCGTCAACGTTGTGATGGCGACCGTATTCACCTACGGCACCGGGCTTGCCGGCAGGCAGGTGCACGGCGAGCCGCTTCCCGATCATGGAGTCCAGGAGTACGACCGCGTCCACGGCGGAAGCTATACCAAAGTTCATCCTGAGTTTTACGAAGAGTCTGTGGTCAAAGATATTCGTGCGCCGGAGCTGGGGGAGTTCGACATTCTTGCGGACGTCATCCCGAAGGCGAAGGCCAGGGGGATGCAGACATATGCACTGTTCGAAGAAGCCTACAACCCGCGGCTGATGCCGAACTTCGAGAAGGTATGCGAGGTGGATGTGTATGGCAGGCTGGGGCGGGATACGTGCTTCAACAATCCGCAGGCGCGCGCGTTGCTTGCGTCGATGGTGTCGGACTGGGTGACGAGCAATGATATCGACGGACTGATGTGGGAATCGGAACGGCAGGGGCCGCTGAACAGCACGCTGGGAGCACACTTTGGCACGATCGGGCCGCGGCGTTCGATCTGCTGCTTCTGCGATTACTGCATTGCGAAGGCGAAGGATGTTGGTATCGATGGGCAGCGCGCGCGAGAGGGATATATCGCGCTCGATCATTGGGTGAGTCGGACGACGAGTGGGCCGCGCACTGCGGATGGCAGTTTCATCAGCCTGTGGCGGCTGTTTCTCGAGTACCCGGAGATCATGGCGTGGGAGCGCTTCTGGTATACGAGCCAGGAGCAGATGTACGGGCTGATCTACGGCACGGCGAAGGCGATCAATCCGCGCCTGCAGGTTGGATGGCACATCATGCACCTGGTCACGATGAGCCCGTTCTATGCGGCGGACACGAATTACGCGAGGCTGGTTCATGTCTCGGACTTTTTGAAGCCGTCGACTTATAACAATTGCGGCGGGCCGCGGCTGGCGCGATATATACGGAATGTTCAGTCGACGATCTTTCGCGATATGACGCCGGAGCAGGTGCTCGCAATGCACTACGAGTTTTTTGGATTGCAGAACGAGCCCACGCTGGACAAATTGCCCATGGCGGGGCTCTCCGGGGAGTCGGTGGGTGTGGAGACGAAGCGCGCGATGGCCGATGTGGACGGCGCGATTCCGATTTATCCGGGGATCGATATCGATATTCCTACGGGGCTAAATGAGAAGCGAACACAGCCTTCCGATGTGAAGGCGGCGACGCTGGCAGCGTTTCGGGCAGGAGCTCCGGGCGTAGTGCTCTCCCGCAAATATGCGGAGATGAAGCTGACCAATCTTGCGGGAGCGGGCGAGGCTTTGAAAGAGCTGGGCTTCTATTGATGGGCGTATATGACGGCTACTTCGGCAACTGGATTCTCTGAACTGGACGTGGGGAGTTGCGACCGGTCAGAAGGCCGATGACGCGATCCGTTGTTGGCGTGTACGGCGGTTTCAAGAACCTGTCGGTAATTGAACCGGCCACCGCGCTTTGAAGAAACACGCCCTTCTTCCTGGAGAATGTTTTGAAGCCTTCATGACCGTGGTAGGCGCCCATTCCGCTTGGTCCCACGCCGCCGAATGGCAGCCTGTGTTGCGCAAAGTGAAGCACGCAGTCGTTGACGCAGACGCCGCCTGAAGTCGTCCGCTCCAATACCTGGCGAGTACGAGACTCGCTGTTATCGAAGTAATAGAGGGCAAGCGGCCGCGGTCGAGCGTTGATGTAGCTGAGGGCTTCGTCCAACGAGGAGTAGGTTACGACAGGGAGGATGGGCCCAAAGATCTCTTCTTGCATGGTGCGCATGGAGTCGTCGGTACCGACGATCAGTGTCGGAGGAAAGGGGCGATCACTGTGAGTGACGTTTTCTCTCAGCGAGTCGGCCTGAATAATACGTGCCCCTCTGCTTGCGGCATCGTCCATGAGGGCGCGCATCCGGTTCCACGCGGATTGGCTGATCATGTGTGAATAGTCTGGATTGGAAGAAGAGTCGGAGAACCGCTTCGCGATTGTTGCTTCGCATGCGGAGATGAATTCATCCTTCTTGGTCGCGGGCACAAGCGCGTAGTCCGGTGCGACGCAGGTTTGTCCGGCATTCCAGAATTTCGCGGAGCAGATGCGATCTGCCGCTGTCGCCATTGAGTAGGATTCGTGCACCAGTGCCGGTGATTTGCCGCCGAGCTCGAGGGTGACGGGCGTGAGATTCTCGGCTGCCGCCTTCATGACGAGCTTGCCGACATTCGTAGAGCCGGTGAAGAGAAGGTGATCGAAAGGCAAGGTGCAGAAGGCCGATGCAACCTCTTTATCCCCCGTGACGACTGCCACGTATTCTTCGGGGAAGGTCTCGCTAATGATCCGGCGAATCAGGTCGGCGGTTAATGGCGCCTGTTCAGATGGCTTGACCATGACGTGGTCGCCCGCCGCGAGTGCGTTGGCCAGCGGTGACAGGGTCAACAAGACCGGAAAATTCCAAGCGCCGATGACAGCGACGACACCGAGAGGTTGGTAGACGATCTTTGCGCGGCTGGGCAGGAACTGCCAGTTCGGCGCCACGCGGCGAGGCTTCATCCATCGGCGCAGATTGCGTTTCACAAAGCGGATCTCGTCCATGAGAGGAAAGAGTTCGAGGATACGAGTTTCTGCCACGGCACGATTGCCAAAATCCGCATTGACTGCCTGGATGAGTTCGTCCTGGTAATTGACGACGCTCTGGAGCAGATTGTTCAAAGCCTCCAGCCGCTTATCAAAGCTGAGAGGAGCGCATCGGGAGAAAGCGCTCTGCTGACGAGCGAAGATCGCCTGCAGCGAATGCAAGACTGCCTCGGAGTTTCCATTGCCGGTCACGGGAAGACCTCGATGCTCATATTCCTATTGGTTCAGTGTACGTAGCGCCGGATGATAGTCTGGCCGGGCGCGGCTGAGCCGCCGAACTGCGGACGTTGAAGGACACGATGAAGAGAATCTGCCGAGTATTCCTGGCCGGCGCTGTGCTGGCGACGACCTCGTTTTCTTTCGCGCAGCAGCAGCAGTTGCCGAAGGATGATCTGACGCCGGGGTTCAAGGCGCCGGAGGCGGAAAAGGACTACATCAAGCGTGTCGAGATGATTCCGATGCGCGACGGCGTGAAGCTCTACACGGTGATTGTGGTTCCGAAGGGCGCGCATGATGCGCCGATGGTGCTGACGAGGACGCCGTACAACGCAGCATCGCGGGCCGAACGCACCAAGGGCGCGGCCAGGATGATTGAGCTGCTGCCGCTGAGCGATGAAGACTTTGTGAAGAACGGCTACATCCGCGTGTACCAGGATGTGCGCGGCAAGTATGGATCTGAGGGCGTGTACCTGATGACGCCGCCGCCGGTGAACTCGGGCTATAACCCGAGCGGAGCGGATGACACGACCGATGCGTACGACACCATCGACTGGCTGGTGAAGAATGTGCCGGAGTCGAATGGGCGCGTGGGGATGATCGGGTCGAGCTATGAGGGCTTCACGGTAGTGATGGCGCTCCTGAATCCGCATCCGGCGCTGAAGGTGGCGGCGCCGGAGAGCCCGATGGTGGATGGGTGGATGGGCGATGACTGGTTTCACTATGGGGCGTTCCGGCAGCCGAACCTCGATTACCTGACGGAGCAGACGACGAAGCGGGGACTAGGGGCGCACATCGATCGTGCGCATCGCGACGACTATACGAACTTTCTGGAGGCGGGCTCGGCGGGAGACTTTGCGCGGGCGGGTGGGATGGATCAGTTGCCGTTCTGGCATGTGATGGAGGAGCATCCGGCATATGACGGCTATTGGCAGTCGCAGGCGCTGGATAAGCTGATTGCGAAGACGCCGCTGACTGTGCCGACTCTGTGGGAGCAGGGCGAGTGGGACCAGGAAGATATGTACGGCGGCAACCACGCATATCGTGCGTGGGAGCCGAAGGATACAACGAACACGATGAACTACCTTGTGATGGGTCCGTGGTTCCATAGCCAGATCAACCGGCAGGGGCGCGGGATGGGGCCGTTCGAGTGGTCGATCGATACGTCGGAGTATTTCCGGCGCGATGTGCTTGTACCGTTTTTCAACCAGTATCTGAAGCCGGGGTCGCCGAAGGCGGATACGGCGCCGGTGCTGATGTATGACGCTGGGATGGATCGATGGGACAGGCTGCAGGCTTTTCCAGTGAGCTGCGAGCAGGGATGCCAGGTTCGGACGCAGCCGCTGTATCTGAGCGCGGGCGGTGGATTGTCGTTCGACGCTCCGAAGAAGGCGAGTGGGTTGGGTTCGGGATTTGATGAGTACGTCTCGGACCCGGCGAAGCCTGTGCCGTACAGGCCGAGGCCGGTGGATGAGGCGGACGAAACGGGATGGCGGACGTGGCTGGTGACGGATCAGCGGTTCGTGGATGGAAGACCGGATGTGCTCACGTATGTGTCGGCGCCGCTGAAGGAGCCGATGAAGCTGTCGGGCGAGCCGATTGTGCACCTGATGGCCTCGACCAGCGGGACGGATTCGGACTGGGTGGTGAAGCTCATCGATGTGTATCCGGATTCGGAGGTGAAGCCGGGTGATGCGGGCGGCGTGTTTCCAGGCGTGATTGGGACGCCGACGAATATGAGCGGATATGAGCTGCCGATCGGCATCGACATTTTCCGCGGGCGGTATCGCACGAGCTTTGAGCATCCGAGTGCGCTGGAGCCGAACAAGCCGCTGGAATACAAGTTCGCGCTGCCGCTGGTGGAGCGGACAATTCTCCCCGGGCACCGGCTGATGCTGCAGGTGCAGTCGACCGCCTTCCCGCTGTATGACCGCAATCCGCAGAAGTTTGTGCCGAACATCTTCGACGCGAAGCCGAGCGACTACGAGAAGGCGACGCAGAAGGTCTGGCATGAGCCCGGTGCGGCGAGTTACATCAGTCTGCCCGTGGTTCCGGCAAGCAGGTAGATCACCAAATGATGGCTGACCCCCCCCCGGGGGCAAAATTGCGCAAAGTCTTCATGGCAAAAGAGATAGGGGTGGACTTGTGTCCAAATAGACACACGTGTGGCAAAAAGTGCTCAGAGGGTGGTGGATCAGCCAACCGTGGGCGATTCGTGTAGTATGGCGGGGCTGGCTGTCAGACAGGTTTTGGAGGGCGG
>DATNGO010000022.1:0-14836 GCA_035605855.1 Acidobacteriaceae bacterium
AGCTGGCGGTAGGTGAATCGCTGGATCCAGATGTGGAAGAGCAGCCAGGCGTCGCCTTTGCTGGCGGGATGTTTGCGCTCGAGGGCAAAGGCAAGTGCAGAGGCGGCGAAGTCGATGAGGAGGAAGGCGCCGAAGAAGACGAGCAGCTTGACGAGGTCGGCAGAGCTGGTGGTCTCGGGGTGGAAGTGCTTGTCAATGAAGTAATGGATGACGCCGGCGACGAACATAAGGTCGATAAGCGGCGAGACGAGCGGAAGCAGGATCTGGAAGATGAGGATATTGGGCAGCGCGAAGAGGCCCATGGCGCGGCGGTTGCGAATGGCTCCCTTGTGTTTGAAGAGGGCTTGCAGAATGCCGAAGGACCAGCGGAAGCGCTGACGGGCGAGGCCGTTGGCGTTGACGGGAGCTTCAGTGAAGGCGAGCGCCTGATCCTCGTAGATGACCGCGTAGCCCTGTTCGAGAAGATTCATGGTGAGGTCGGCGTCCTCGGCGACGGTGTCGGGGTGGTAGCCACCGCCGGCTTTGACGGCCGCGGTTCGCCAGGCGCCGATGGCTCCGGGGACGACGGTAACGACGTCGAAGAGATCGAGAGCGCGGCGCTCGAAATTTTGCGAGGTGATGTATTCGAGGGCCTGCCACCGGGTCCAGAGGTTCACGCGATTGCCGACCTTGGCGTTGCCGGCGACGGCGCCAATCCTGGGGTTGGCGAAGTGCGGGACGAGGCGGCCGATGGCGTCGTGGGCAATGACGCCGTCGGCGTCGATGCCGATGTAGACCTCCTCGTCGGTTTGCTGGAGAGCGAAGTTGAGGGCCTCGGCCTTGCCGCCGTTGGGCTTGGTGAGGACGGTGACGCGGCCTTGCTCGATCTCACGTGCGTAGGTTTCGGTGGCGATCTTGTAGGTGTTATCGCGTGATCCGTCATCGATGACGATGATGCGGAGATTTTTATAGTTGGACATCATCACGGAGCGGATGGTGCGGGCGATGACCTTCTCCTCGTTGTAAGCGGGGATGAGGACGGCGACGCGTGGGGCGTACTCACCGCTGGGATCGTCGTGGCGTATGCGGAAGCGATCGATGACGGCGCAGATGCCGATGATGATGAGGCGAAGGCTCATGAGGAAGTCACCGATGAAGAAGACGTCGATGACGAAATGGTTGAAGAAAGAGATGAAGAAGAAGGCGACGGAGTCGACGGCGGCCTGGAAGTGCTGACGGCCGACAAGCGGCGGCATGACCTCGGCGCGGGTTTTGCCGACGAGCTGGGAGACGGGAACGATGGTGTAGCCGTGGGCGCGGAGGGTTTCGATGAGTTTCGGCAGGGCGTCGATGGTGGGTTGACGGTTGCCGCCGCCGTCGTGCATGAGGATGATGGAACCCTTCATCCATGTCTTGGTTTGCGCGAGCTCGATCTGGCGGAAGACGCTGTCGATGATCTCCTGTGGGGTCTTGCGCGGAGTTTCGCTCCAGTCGTCGGTGTCGATCTTGTTGCCGATGATGGTGTAGCCGAGTTGCTGGATATGCTCGATGGGAGCGGCCTGATCGTTGGTGTCGGGCTCCTGATCGATGGAATAGGGCGGGCGGAAGTAGACCGGCTGCACGCCCAGTTTGGCGGCAAAGAGACGCTCGGTGAGGTTGAGCTGAAGATCGACGGAGCGCTCGGAGATTTCGCTGATGTCGGGGTGCGTGAAGGTGTGATTGCCGATCTCGTGGCCTTCACGATAGACCCGCTTCATGGTGGAGACGTTATCCTCGGCCTCTTCGCCGATCATGAAGAAGGTTCCGACGACGTGGTATCGCTTGAGGATGTCGAGGATCTTAGGCGTCCAGGTCGGGTCGGGGCCGTCGTCAAAGGTGATTGCGACCTCTTTTGGGTGGTAGCCATATTGGGAGACGGTGTAGGGCAAGGGGTACTTGTCCATCGACTCGGCGACGACGGAGAGGTATTGCGAGGGGATAGTGGTGTCGTCGTCCATGGTGATGGAGCGGCGGCCGTTCTGGGGTGGGCTGGTGACGCGGAGGATGTCGCCGTCGCCTTCAGTGTCGACGTCCCATCCGGGTGCGATGTCGGCGAGAGCCTTGGCGGGATCGACCTTCAGAGGGTTGTCCCAGATGTTCCAGATGGAGGCATCTTCAGAGCCGAGACGCCAGAGCGCGAATGTCTGGAGGCCCAGGGCACGGGCGACGCGCATCTCGTTAAGTGCGGTGACGGCGTCGAGGAGCCAGACCTGATGACGGACATGGGCGTCTTCGTCGATGTAGGCGAAGTGGGGGTTGAGTGAAGGGTCGTCGAGGTCGATCCTGGCCTCGGAGTCGGACGCGGCCTGCCATGCTTCCTGAGTGGTCATGTAGACGGCGTCGAGATCGGTTTCCTCGGGAGGCGCCGGCGGAGTCTTGACGCGACGCGTCATGTGGGCGCGATTGGGTTTGGTCTGAATTTTGTTTTGGGGCCCGGGCGAAGGAGCTGCGGGAAGAGGTGTGGACCAGTCGTAGGCGTAGTTGCCGATGGAGCAGATGATCTTCTGGCGCGGGACGACCGAGAGCGCGGTGCGGAGGTTGTTCTCGAACCAGTCCTGACCGGCGATGGGACCGGGTTGCGTGCCGGTCTGGTGCTGGTCGTAGTCCATCAAGACGACGCCGTCAGAGTTGTTCCCGATGAAGCTGAGAGTGTCTTTCGAGGCGCTGACGGGGACGTTGACGTAAAGACGCAGATTGCGCGGGTGGAAGTCCGCGTAGAGAGCGGCGATGAGTTGGTTGTAGTTGGCCTGGTCGGCGGGTGAGAGCGCCTGGAAATCGAGCGTGAGGCCGCGGTAGAAGGTGTTGGCGGCCAGGAAGCGGTCAACCTGGCGGACGAAGTTGGCGCGCGCGTCGGGGTTGGCGAGGAACTGGCCGACGTTGTCTTCGAAGGCGCCATCCTTGGGGTTGTAGTTGTTGACCATGGGGAAGATTTCGGTGTCTTCCTTGGCCGAGGTGATGACGCGGGCGACCTTGTTCTCGCGGTCGACGCCGTGCACGCCGGAGTTGTCGACGACGGAGAAGGGTGTGTTGTCGGCGCTGAAGGCGGTGAGGTGTCCGTCAGGTGTGATGACGTGGAGCCATTCGGGGAAGAGGAGGTCGATCTCCTTGACGTGCTGTTTGAGCGAGGCGTAGCTGGCGGGGTCGACGTCGGTGTAGAAGGCGGCGCGGAGGCCTTCGGTGGTGTTCAGGACGACGTCGGAAGGCTTGAGGTCGGTCTTGCGATGTGCAGACTGATTGAGTTTTTCGCGAGGGGTAAGCTCGGGTGCCGGCGGGTTGGATAGAGCACGATAGCGCTTGGTGGCCGATTGGAGATCGAGGCCGCGCATGGGCCTTATGCGCAGCAGGCCGACAATGAAGAGGATGCCGGTGATGGCGCCGAAAAGCGCCAAAAGATCAAAGACCCTTCGCAATCGCTTCCAGCGCTTCCGTTGTGGGTCGTAAAAGATTTGCTTTGACATCCGTTGCGTAGGCTCTAGGGCCATGCTATTGAGCGCGTTATCCGCAGTCAATGCGTCGAGAGATGCGGAGCGAACAGCGCCGAAGAGGCACAAAGGTATGATGCGAAAGACATGCGGAGGATAGGGTCGAACAGGGTGGCTTTGGCGGTCCAATCCCATCCAGCGAGCTGGATGGGAACCCTGATCGCTGTTGCGGCGGGGTTTTTGCTGCGAGCGCTGTTTGTGTGGCGGCATCCCTTGTTTACGGGCGACGCGCTGGTGTATGGCGAGCTGGCACACCATCTGATCAAAGAACATTTGTATGGGCTGATCGACGCTGGCGTGCTGAGACCGACGCTGATCCGGCTGCCGGGGTACCCACTGTTTGTGGCGGCGTGCTTCAAGGTGTTCGGAGACACCAACTACCTGGCGGTTCTGTGGGTGCAGGTAGTGGTGGATCTTGCGACGTGTCTGCTGCTTGCGGCTACAGCAGAGAGGATTGCCGGGCGGCGCGCAGGGATGTGCGTGCTGTGGCTGGCGGTGTTGTGTCCGTTTACGGCGAACTATACGGCAGTTGTGGTTACGGAATGTTTGAGTATCTTTTGCGTGGCTTTGGCGTTGTTTGCGCTGGAGCGATGGCTGACGGCGTGGAGAGACGGGCTGGCTTGGTGGCGGTGGGCGGTGGTCATTGGCTTGGCACTGATGGGCGCGGTGCTGCTGAGGCCAGATCAGGGATTGCTGGCGGCGGCAGTGGTGCCGGCAATGGTGTGGGCCGGATGGAGGATGGCTGAGAGAGGTGTGATGGCTAAATTGGCGCCGGCGGTATTGGCGTCGCTGGTAGTGGTGTTGCCGCTGACTTTGTGGGCGGTGCGGAACTGGCGTGAGTTTCATGTAGTGCAGCCAATTGCACCGAAGTATGCGAATGATCCAGGCGAGGAGGTGCCGTATGGATTCATGCGGTGGTTCCGGACGTGGGCCATCGGATTTCCGGCGACGGTGAAGGTGTACTGGCAATACGACGGAGATCTGATCTCGATGGACGACTTGCCGGCGAGGGCGTTCGATTCACCAGAGCAACGGGCCGAAACGGCGGAGATCTTTGCGCTATATAACCAGGAGCAGGCGTCGACGCCGGGAGTGGATGCGGCGTTCGCGCGGCTCGCGGAGGAGAGAGTGAGCGCGCATCCGCTGCGGTATTACGTGGCGCTGCCGGTGGCGCGGGAACTGGACATGTGGTTGCGGCCGCGGATCGAGTACATGAAGATCCCGCTGGATTGGTGGAGGTTCAGAGCGCACCCGCGGGATTCGTTGCGAGCGTATGCGATGGGCGCTCTGAATGTGGTGTATCTGGCGGTGGCGTGTGTGGGCTTCTGGCGGTGGCGCAAGGCAAACGTTGTGGTCTGGTCGATGATTGCGTTTGTGGCGCTGCGGTGTGCGTTGTTGCTGACGATCGACAACTCCGAGCCGCGGTACACAATGGAGTGCTACCCGGTGGTGATCCTGTTGGCCGGCCTGGCTGTCGCATGCTTCATGAAGAGGCATACCTCAGGGGCTAAAGCCCCCTCTCTTTTTTGAGGCCAGGAGACCCGACGCTAAAGCGTCGGGGTACCTGTTCGCGGCCACAGATTTGGTACCTGTTCGCGGCCACAGATTTGGTACCTGTTCGTGGCCATAGATTTGGTACCTGTTCGTAGCCACAGGTTTGGTACCTGTTCGCGGCCACAGATTTAAGGACTCGAACTTTGCGAATCCTGTCAGTGAGCGATGACGGTCGCGCTCTTTGGGATGTTGTAGGGCTTGCGGTTGACGCTGCCGTTGAGGCGGATGTTGGAGTAGGCGGCGGTGCGGTTGTCGCCGTTGGGAGCGTAGAAGACCTGTTTGAGCGAGACGCCGCGGGCGGGATCGATCCAGATGGTGATGTGCGTGAACATGTTCTTCACGCTGGCGTCTTTACTGATGAGGTCGAGCTTCTCGGTTTTGACGCCGTCGACCGTGTCGGGACCCTGGTCGGTGATGTTCCATGCGCGGGCGAGGTCCTTGCCGCTGCCGCCAAAGCCGAGGGTGAGGAAGCTGTCGTACCTGGCCTGGTTGGCGCCGGCCTTGAAGAGATCAACCTGGTTCGTGCCGACGGTGAAGATGCGCAAGGTATCGCCGTCAAAGTTGACGATACGGGCTGCAGTGGACGAGGGCTTGTTGTCGGGGCCGACGTTGTAGAAGACGGCTCCCATCCGCTCGGCGGAGCCGGTGCGTTCGATGAAGATAGAGCCGGTTTCGATGTCGTGGTCGTTTACGACGCGGGTGTAGTTGTCGTAGCGGACGTTGGCTTGCGCGCTTTTGAAGTGGGCGCTGGCGGTGTCCATTTGAGACAGGACGGAGTTGAGCTGGGACTGCGCCGGAGCCTGGGTTGGAACCGCGAGAGGAGCGAGAGTAAGGAAAGCGGCAAGCGAAAGGTGGCGAAGGTTCATGTGTGATCCTGTGCGGCGGTTTTGTGTCCAGAGAGTTAGATGATGGCGACGGGAATTTGTTGTTGTGTCTTTCAATCGCGCTTCGCGCGATGCCCACCTTAGCGGCGATGAGCCACCCAGCGAGCAAGCTCGCCGGGCACGCCGGTCACCGCCGCGAAGATGGGGCACCCGGATTTGGGCCTTATTTGCGCACGGTGACGTCGTAGGCGACGGTTCGGCCGGTGGCGTCCTGAACGGGGGTGATGCGCTCGACGGTGACGGGGCCGGAGATGGGCTGGATGAGTTTGGTTGCGGCGTCCTGGAGAGCGGTGCCGGAGGCGCCGTGAAGTTCGGAGGCACGGACGGTGTAGATGAGGAGTTCGGCGCCGGCTGAATAACCTGCGTGACGCACGAGAACCTGCGTGGGCTGGAGGGGAACCTCGGCGACGGGCCGGGCCTTGAAGTCGATGAAGTGGGGACCGATGAAGAGGAAGAGCAGGATGATGGTAACCATCACGTCGTAGTGCAGACTGCCGCGCTCGTAGGTCCAGAAGAAATAGCTGCGGAGGAGACGGGCTGGATTACTCATGTTTTGTCTCTTTCGCTATGCCTCGGACATGCTGGGGCGTGATGACGGTCTGGCCGTTCATGTAGGGCTGGAGTGCAGTGGGAATGCGCACGGAGCCGTCGGCCTGCTGGTAGTTTTCGAGGATGGCCAGATAGGTGCGGCCGACGGCGAGGCCGGAGCCGTTGAGGGTGTGGACGAACTCGGCTTTGGCCTGTTTGCCAGCGACGCCGCCGGCGGGCTTGAACTTGATGTTGGCGCGGCGGGCCTGGAAGGATTCGAAGTTGGAGCAGGAGCTGATCTCGCGATAGGTCTGCTGACCGGGTAGCCAAACCTCGAGGTCGTAGGTCTTGGCAGAGGCGAATCCCATGTCGCCGGTGCAGAGAAGCATGCGACGGTAGGGGAGCTCGAGGACTTCGAGAACGCGCTCGGCGTCGCGGGTGAGACGTTCGTGCTCGGCGGGAGAGTCTTCGGGGCGAGTGAATTTGACGAGCTCGACCTTCTGGAATTGATGTTGGCGGATCATGCCGCGGGTGTCCTTGCCGTGAGAGCCGGCTTCGGAGCGGAAGCAGGGCGTGTACGCGGTGAATGAGATGGTGCCGTCGCCAAGGTCAATGACCTCGTCGCGGAAGATGTTGGTGACGGGGACCTCGGCAGTGGGGATGAGCCAGTGGTCGGACTCCTGGAGTTCACCGGGAACGAAGGGGCCGCGGTCGTCGCAGTGGAAGAGGTCCTGCGCAAATTTAGGGAGCTGGCCGGTTCCGAAGAGCGACTTCGAATTGACGATGTAGGGCGGAAGGACCTCGGTGTAGGCGTGCGCGGGCTCGGGGTAGAGGCGCGTGTGAAGGTCGAGCATGAAGTTGGCGAGGGCACGCTCGAGGCGTGCGCCGGCGCCGTAGTGCATGACGAAGCGGGCGCCGGAGATTTTGACGGCGCGCGCGAAGTCGAGGATGCCGAGCTGTTCGCCGAGTTCCCAGTGAGGCCTGGCGGGGAAGTCGAACTGCGTGGGCTCGCCCCAGGTCTTTTCGAGCTTGTTGTCGTGCTCATCGGAGCCGACGGGGACGCAGTCATTGGGAAGGTTCGGAATCTGCTCGAGGACCGTACGCATCTCGAGATCCGCTTCGCTGGCGCGGGTCTCAAGTGCGGCGAAGCGGTCTTTGAGGGAGGTGGTCTCGAGACTTACGGCAGCGACGTCCTTGCCTTCGCGCTTGAGACGGCCGATCTCCTGCGACAGAGCATTGCGTTGGGCCTTGAGGGTCTCGACCTCGGTAATGGCGGAGCGGCGTGCGCTATCGAGCTCGGCGAAGTTCGCGAGGAGAGAGGTGTCGGCGCCGCGCTGCCGCAGCTTTTCTTCGACCAACGCGAGGTTGGCGCGCACGAAGGCGAGATCAAGCATATCCAGCTATTTTAGCTGTTTGCTTAGCGCCAAACGCACGACGATATACTCTGCGCATGCAAAAAGTGAGCAGGTGGTTCGTTGCGACGTTGATGGTGGTGTTGGCTGCCGGGTCTGTACAGGCGCGAGCGAGCGCCTATGACGCGAAGCCAAAGCTGGTGGTGGTGCTGGTGCTGGACCAGTTTCGCGGAGACTATCTGGACCGCTATCGCGCGGACTTCAAGACGCCGAACGGGTTCAATCTGTTTCTGAAGAAGGGCGCGTATTTTCCGCAGTGCTACTACGAGTATGCGAATACGATGACGGCGCCGGGGCACTCGACGATTGGTACGGGAGCGTACACGAACGGGCACAACATCGGCGTGAACGAGTGGTGGGATTTGAGCCGGTCGAAGACGCATGTGTTTTCGTCGGTGGATGATGCGGAGTATCCGCTGGTGGGCGGGGCGGCGAATGCCGCGGAGGGGGCGTCGCCGCGGAATGAGCTGGCGTCGACGCTGGGCGATGAGGTGGTGCTGTCGACGGGAGGAAGAGCGAAGCTGTTTGGAGTTTCGCTGAAGGACAGGGCGTCGATTCTGACGTCGGGGCATGCTTCGCAGGGAGCGTATTGGATCGATCATGCAACGGGGAAGTGGGAGAGCTCGACGTACTGGATGAAGGATCTGCCGGGATGGGCGAAGGCGTTCAATTCGAGCGATGCCGCGGAGCGTGCGCGCAAGGAGGCGGGGGTGGCCAGCGGCGACTTCTACGAGAAGGTGGGTGCGACGCCGGCGGCCGTTCAGTATGAGTTGAACTTTACGAAGGCGCTGGTGAGTGCGGAGAAGCTGGGCACGCACGATGTGACGGATGTGCTGACGCTGAGCATCTCGTCGACGGATATTCTGGGGCATGGGGTCGGGCCGGATTCGCCGAAGCAGAGAGAGATGATCGATTCGATCGATGTGCAGTTGAACGATTTCTTTGATTTTCTCAACTCGCATGTCGATGGCGGCCTGGCGAATGTGTGGGTGTCGCTGACGGGGGATCACGGGGTGGCGACTTCGCCGGCGAATGCGGCCAGGGAGGGTATGCCCGCGGCGGTGTTTCCGTTTGCGGCGATGAATGCGGAGCTCAACAAAGAGCTGGATGCGAAATTGACAGCAGGGAAGCAGACGAGGTTTGTACTGGGTGGCGAGCTGCCGTTCCTGCAGATCGATAGCGACTCGTTTGCCGCGGCGAAGATGGACGAGCGGGCGGCAGAGGAGATGGTCGCCGGCATGATTCCGGGCGCGCTGGAGGAGGCGCAGAAGGGGCAGTTTGCAACTCCGGACAGCCGCGCGATGCAACCGGCGATGGTGCGGCATGTGTATACGAAGCTGCAGATCGCCGCCGCTGATTTGCCGAATACGGAAGAGGGAAGGCTGATTCTGCACAGCTACACGACCAATGGCGGATGGTGGGTGTATGTGACGCCGAGGATGGACAACGTGCCGACCGGACGCGGGGGGATGGGGACGGGGCACTTCTCGCCGTACAGCTATGACAGGCATGTGCCGCTGGCGTTTTATGGGTCACCGTTTGTGCCGGGAACGTATCTGGAGCATGCGGAGCCGGTGGATATTGCGGCGACGTTTGCGGCGTTGCTGGGAGTGAACCGGCCGAGCGCGTGTGTGGGGCGGGCGGTGACGGAGGCGATCAGGAGGGAGGACGGTGGGTCGAATACGGCTCACTGACGATAGAGTCATGGACTGACCGGCGCATGTCGCTCGCATAGAGACGGGCGGGAGCGGGTTTACGCTTTCAGCTTCGAGCTGTGAGCTGTGACCTGTGAGCTGGGAGCTGGGAGCTGGGAGTTTTGCGTGGCGCGCGGCGCAGATAGAATCAGACATGGAATGAGTGATCTGAAGATTGTGCGGCGTGCTCTGTTGTCGGTGACCGACAAGACGGGGCTTGTGGAGTTTGCGAAGACTCTGAGTGAGCTGGGTGTGGAGCTGGTTTCGACCGGCGGGACAGCGAAGGCGCTGCGCGATGCAGGGCTTGGCGTGAAAGACATCAGCGAGCTGACGGGCTTTCCGGAGATGCTGGGTGGGCGGGTCAAGACGCTGCATCCGATGGTGCACGGCGGGATTCTGCACCGTCGCGAGGACCCCGAGCATGTGGCCGCGGTTGCGGAGCATGAGATTCCAGCGATCGATATGGTCGTGGTGAACCTGTATGCGTTTGAGAAGACCGCCGGCAAGCCAGGCGTGAAGTTCGAGGAGATCATCGAGAACATCGACATCGGTGGGCCGTCGATGCTGCGCTCGGCGGCGAAGAACTTTGAGGACGTCGCAGTAGTGACGAGCGTGACGGACTACCCAGCGATTGCGGAAGAAATGCGAGCGAATGGCGGCGCGCTCAGTCACAAGACACGGTGGCGGCTGGCGCGCGGAGCCTTTGCGACGACAGCGGCATACGATGCGGGGATTGCTTCAACGCTGGAGTCGCTCCCGGAGGAGCCGGGGAGTCTGGTGCGGAGTGCGGAGTTTCCGCAGACGCTGCGGGTCTCGGCGGAGCGCAAGACGGTGCTCAGGTATGGAGAGAATCCGCACCAGAGGGCGGCTGTTTATGTCGATGGCTCCGGAGGGGGGATCGCGGGCGCGGAACAGCTCGGCGGCAAAGAACTGAGCTTCAACAACCTCGTCGACCTGGATGCGTGCTGGGCGCTTGCGAGCGAGTTCGACGGCACAGCGGTGGCGATTATCAAGCACACAAACCCGTGCGGTGTGGGGCAGGGATCGACAGTGCTCAAGGCGTACCAGCGGGCACTCGAGGGGGACCCCGTCTCTGCGTTTGGCGGAGTCATCGGCATCAATCGGACCATCGATGCGGAGGCCGCGGCTGAGATCGCGAAGCTATTTGTCGAGGCGATTGTGGCGCCGGAGTTTACGCCGGAGGCGTTAGCCGCCTTCTCGGCGAAGAAGAACCTCCGGCTGCTGAGGATCAAGCCTGCACAGCGGGAGCGCGTTTTGAAGCAGATCTCGGGCGGGTTCTTGCTGCAGGATGAGGACCTCGCCAATACGACGGTAGAAACGCTGAAGGTAGCGACTGCGCGGAAGCCGACGAAGGATGAAATTGAGGCGTTGCTGTTTGCGTGGAAGGTGTGCAAGCACGTGAAGTCGAACGCGATTGTCTATGCGCGGCTGAAGGATGGCTTCGGGCAAACGGTCGGCGTCGGCGCGGGGCAGATGAGTCGGGTGGATGCGGCGCGGTTTGGCGCGATGAAGGCCGTATTGCCACTCGAGGGAACTGTGGCCGCTTCGGACGCGTTCTTCCCCTTTCCGGACGGGGTCGAAGCGATCGCCAAGGCGGGTGCGACGGCGATTATTCAGCCAGGGGGCTCGGTTCGCGACGCGGAAGTGGTAGAAGCGGCTAACCGGCTGGGTATCGCTATGGTAATGACGGGGTTGCGACACTTCAGGCACGGATAAACTGTTCAGATTCCCCGGAATTGGGCGGTAACCGCATCTAAATTCGGTAGACTACAGTCTAATTATGAAGCGGGTGAACTCGACGAAGACAGGCCAGGACTTGCTCATGACCAAGACGATTTTTTGCGCAACCCTGGCAATGGGTTGTGTGCTGACGCTGCCGGCTGCGACGGCGGGAGCGCAGACTCAAACTCAGCCTGCTTCACCTTCACCGGCGGCTGCGGCGACGCAGCCGGATCATGCTTCGTCCTATTACCACTACGGTTTGGCGAAGATGTATGAGGACCAGGCGGTCGCGAACGGGCGGCAGGACCTGGCGACTCAGGCGATCGAGCAGTACAAGCTCGCGCTGGAGGCGGATCCAGATTCGGTGACGCTGGAGAATGGGCTGGCGAACCTGTACTTCCGGCTTGGACGGATCCGCGAGGCTGTGTCAGCCGCGCAGGAGCAGATTAACAAGCACCCGGATGATGTCGATGCACACATGCTGCTCGGCCATGTGTATCTGCGATCGCTGGGAGATGGACAGAACCCGCAATCGGGCGAGATGCTGCAGGCCGCGATCAAGGAATACGAGACGATTGCGAAGCTAAAGCCGAATGATGTGGAGACGCATCTGTTGCTCGGCCAACTGTACGGTCTGGCGCATGACTCAGCGAAGGCGGAGACGGAGTTCAAGGCGGCGCAGAAGATCGATCCGAACTCTGAGGAGGTCGTGCTGAGCATCGCACGGTTGTACTCGGAGCAGGGAGACCTGGCACGTGCGGCGAAGGTGATTGAGGGCGTGCCGACGGATGACCGCAGCGCACGCATGGACTTTGCGCTGGCGGGAATTTATGACCAGCTAAAGCAGCCGAAGAACGCCGTGAAAGCCTATCGGGCGGCTGTGGAAGAGGATCCTGATAACACGGATGCCAAGCGCGGGCTAGCTTCAGCTCTTGCTGCTTCGGGCCAGATGGATGAAGCCGCGAAGATCTATGCGCAGATTCTGGGGGCCGATCCGCAAGATGCGCAGGCGTTGATTCGTCAGGCGGACATTCAGCGACAGCAGGGGCACTACGAGCAGGCGCTCGCTACGTTGAAGAAGGCGGCGAGTCTGGTCTCCGACAATGTGGAGCTGAGCTACAACGAGGCGCTGGTTTATGACGCGCTGGGCCGTTTCGATGATTCGATCAAGACACTCAAGCAACTGCTGACGGCGACGCTTCCGGCAGACGGCAAGTACACGGATGGTGACCGCAGCAATCGGGCGCTGTTCCTCGACCGGCTGGGAATCGTGCAGCGCGAGGCGAACCACACGGACGATGCTGTGGCGACCTACAAAGAGATGCAGCAGCTGGGCGGCGACTATCAGGCGCGCGGAGCCGACGGTGTAGTGGATGCGTATCGTGATGCGCACAACTGGAAGGCAGCGCTGGATGCAGCGGCTGCAGCCGCCAAGGCGATGCCGACGAACCACGACATTCAGCTGAACTACGCACGACAGCTTGCGGACTCAGGCAAGGTGGACGAGGGGTTGAAGCTGGCGAATGCGCAGTTGTCGGGAACCCCGGATGACCGCGATGTGTACTTCACCATTGCCGATATCGATGTGCGTGCCAAGCGCTGGAAGGATGCATCGGAGATTCTGGACAAGGCGGACGCGCTGGCAACGAAGCCGGAAGAGAAGGCGTTTGTGGCGTACTATCGCGGGACTGTGGCGGAGCGCCAGAAGCTGTTTGATCAGGCGGAGATTGAATTTCGCAAGGGGCTGCAACTGTCTCCGGACTTCGCGCCAATCGAGAACTACCTGGGGTACATGCTGGCGGAGCGGGGACAGAAGCTTGATGAGGCTATCGCGATGCTGAAAAAGGTCGTAACGTTCGATCCTCAGAATGGCGCGTACCTGGATTCGTTGGCCTGGGCATACTACAAGCAGGGGCAGTATGCGCTGGCGGAGGACTACGAGCGCAAGGCCGCTCTGCGGATGTCGAATGATCCCACAGTGCTGGACCACCTCGGAGAGATCAACGCAAAGACCGGCAAGCTGTCCCTGGCGATCGACGAGTGGCAGAAGTCCCTCGCGCAGTATGCGACGTCTTTGCCGCCAGAGGCTGATCCTGCTGACGTTGCGAAGGTAGAGCGCAAGCTCGAGAGCGCGCGGGTGAAGCTGGCGCATGTGAACACGCCGAAGTAGAAGCTGGAACCCAACTTTCCAGAACGATTAGACTGAACCTGGTGAACTTTGATTTGCATGGTTGCGGCGTCTTTGGCATCGAGGAGAGGCGTCTTTCAGTGCGCGCTTTCCCGGCCCCCGCGGGCGACGGGCGCTCTCCGTTTGAGCGTGACCGGGATCGCATCGTTCAATCGCGAGCCTTCCGAAGGCTGGCCGGGAAAACACAGGTATTCACAAGTCGCGCATCAGATCACTTTCGCAGCCGGCTGACGCACACGATCGAGGTCGCGCAGGTGGCGCGGCAGGTGGCGGCAGCGTTGGGGCTCAATGGGGATCTCGCAGAAACGCTGGCATTGGCGCACGACATAGGACACCCACCGTTCGGACACGCCGGCGAACGCGCGCTCGATCGATGCCTGCAGAGGTATGGATTGCGGTTCGATCACAATCTGCATGCGTTGCGAATTGTAGAGCACTTCGAGCAGCGCTACGCGGGGCATCGAGGTTTGAACCTGACGTTGGCAACGCGCGAGGGAATCATCAAGCACTCTCGCGATTACGACGAGGTTTCGCATCCGGCACTTGCCGAATATTTTCTGGACGGACAACCTCCGCTGGAGGCGCAGATCATCGACCTGGCGGATGAGATCGCCTACCTGACGGCGGATTTGGATGACGGCGTCGAATCGGGGCTGCTGGAGATCGATCACGTCCTTGAACATGTTGGAATTCTGCGGCGCTGTTATGAGACGGTGAAACGGGCGCATCCAACGGCGGAGGAGAAGTACCTCTTTCGCGACGCGTTGCAGACTATGCAAAAGACGCTGGTGCTGGATCTGGTGCGACAGACAGGTGAAAACGTGATCGCGAACGGAGCGAAGACGCTCGACGATGTACGAAGGCTGCCCGATCGCATGGCGCAGCTGTCACCGCAGGCTGAAGCGGAAAGAGTAGAAGAGAAACGCTATCTATACGAGACGCTGTACACATGCCCAGTGCTTGAGCAAGAGCATGCGAAGGCTGAGGCTGTGGTGACAGAACTCTTCGAATTCTGGTTGCGCGAGCCCGAGCAACTCCCGGAATCGTATCTGGCGGAGATTGAAAGCGAGGGCGCAGCGCGAGTTGCGGCGGATTACATTGCAGGGATGACCGATAACTTTATCCTTCTGCAGTACGCGGAGGCGCGGAGGTACGTTCGCTCGGGACGAGGCGCCGTTCGTGTCGGGTGAGGATCACAGCTTCGAAACCGGTGGTACGTGTTTCATAGCGTAGAATGGCAGAGTGGTACGCGTCGCGTCCCCGTCGTCCAGTGGCCTAGGACATCGCCCTTTCACGGCGGTAACACGGGTTCGAATCCCGTCGGGGACGCCAA
>DATNGO010000023.1:0-17737 GCA_035605855.1 Acidobacteriaceae bacterium
CTGCGTACTGGTCGCGTGTGTCAGGGGGACATACACGAGCAGGAGCGGGATGCCATGGCGCGGATCAGCGAGATCAGCCATGCGACAGGCTTCAACGTACCTTCCCTCGAGCAGCGACAGTCCACGAGTCGACAATTTTGCCTGCGCGAGCGAGAAGCACCTCGTCGTGCATATTAATGCAGGTGCAGACGTGGTTGGGAATGACCGAAAGAACTTCACCGACGGAGAACTGCGAGAGATCGTCGGCACTGAGGAATCCGTGTTCTTCGTTGAGCCGGGTGAGGGTTGCGCCGGCGTCGCGAACGTAGCCGTAGCCGCGCTTTGGTCCTGCGCTGAGAAGGTCGGAGGAGAGCGTCTTTGAGCCGGCATCGACGATTACGTGACCGGGGACGGCAGTCGAAACCACCGTCGTCACGACGGTGACGGCACAGTCATCCAGGGAGCAGAGTCCCTGATAGCAGGTGTTGAGATCGTTGTAGATATAGGTGCCCGGGCGAATCTCAGTGATTCCGGGCACGAGATGAGAGAGTTCCGCGGCGGGCGTGGAGCCTGCGGAGACGATTTCGGTGGAAAGCCCGGCCGCTCGGAACGCTGCGATGGTCGCCGAGACGGCGGATGTGACGTGCTCGATTTCCGTGGCGCGTTCCGCCGGACCTCCCCAGACGCTGCCGAAGTAGGTGAATAAGCCGCGCAGCTTGAGATTGGGAAGTGTGCTGATCTGTTTGCCCAATTCCGCGGCGTGCCGGCCCGGAGTGACGCCGCAACGCAGGGAGCCTGAGTCGAATTCGACGACGATCCCAAACTGGCAGCCGGTCTCAATGGCGATGCGCGAAAGCGACTGCGCCGTGGTGAGCGAATCGACTGCCACGATGATGTCTGTTTTGAACGTAAGTGCTGCGAGACGGCGCAGCTTTTCATCGCCGATGATCGGATGCGCAACCATGATCTCTCGAGCCCCTGCGGCAACCATCACCTCCGCTTCACCAACCTTCGCGACGGTTAGGCCGATGGCGCCTAACTCCAGCTGGCGTCGCGCGGCTTCGATCGTCTTGTGCGTTTTGGTGTGAGGCCGGAGCCCGATGCCATGGGTGGAGCAGTAGTCAGCCATGCGAGCGAGGTTGCGCTCCAGCACATCGAGGTCAATCACGACGGCAGGCGTCGAGACGTCGCGCACGTTGAGTCCAACTTCACTGTGCATTGGAGCTCCTCTGCGCGAGAGCCAACAGTTGATCAAAGGCGGAATCTACGAGTGCCTCACCGGTGCCCTCGGGAAGGCGCGCTGCCGTTGGCTCGTAGTTGCCCTCCTTGTAGGCGACACGATTGGGAATATAGACGTAGGCACCATTCGCAAGCTCGGCGACGATGGTGACGGGGAAAGGCGAGTCTTCCTTTAACTGGAGGCCAAACTCCGCGAACATCTCGCCAGGGAAGCCGACGATGGCTACCTTGTCGCCGATCGTGAAGACCTGCACCTCAGCGTCAATGGGGCGGCCATGGCGTGCATTCAATTCCAGCACACGCGCGGCCTTTACCAGTTCGAGAAACGGCGCGGCATGTGGCTTGCCAAAGGTCGCCTGTACGCGCTCGGCGTCGGCGACTTCGGCGGGGGTGTAGGTCGGCACAGGAATTTTAAGTATCTTGTCGCTGACCCGGATAACGGGATCCGGAACGAGCGGCGCGGCTTGGATGGTCTTCAGCACATCACCGGCGAGCACGGCGCCTATGCGGGCAGCTTCCTCGAAACCACTCTGAGGGCCTTCGCGCGAGACGTCGAGGTGGTTCACATTGCCTGCCGCACCAATGGTGAAGAGGGTAAAGAAGTCGTCACCCTTGGCCATTTTGAGCACGCGGCTAAGAGTGTAGGAATAGTCGCCCGAGAACTGCAGGCCGCCGGTGGTGTCCTGGTGCACGCCAAAGTTGACATAGGCAGCGACAGGCTTCTGTTGGTCCAGCGTTTCAAAGTAGAGCACCGGAATGCCGGTATCGACCGGGCCCGCGGGGCGAACGATGTTTGGATTCAGCTTGCCGGGGTTCCAGCCCACCCGGCCATCCTTCATGAAGTACCGGCGATTGAAGCCGAGCGTTGCCTCCTCGCCGACACCGGCGCGCATCTCGACTGGAAGCAACGATGTATTGGCGAGGAGGATCGCGTTGGCGATCTTTTCCGGCAGCGCCGCGGTGTACTTGTCGGCGATAACTTTTGTTTCGCCCTGCAGGTTGTAACGTGAAGGATTGGTCACGATGACCGGTGTGGTGTGGTCATGGGTGGCCGTGATCATCACGTGGTCCGAGGCGAGTCCGATCTTTTTCGTGACGATGGCGCGCGCCTGCTCGGATAACTCACGCGGCAGGGAGACGAGATCACAGGCTACTATCGCGATCTTCGTGTCTCCAGATTCGAGAACGATGGCCTTTGCATGCAGAGGATCGTGGGTGCCGGTGGCGACACGTGGCACATAATAACCGGCCATGGGAGCGCCAGGCGGTGGCGTGATATCGACCTCGGCGATGCCGATGCGAAGGCTCTGAGCGCACGCAGCGCCCGCCAGAAAGAAGAACAATAAGGCCCACTGACGCATTCATCCTCCGCGGCGCTGCCTCGTCATGGAAGCGCAGCCGATGCTTCCTCTCATCGTCCACCTGCGGTCGGTGCCCGTCAAAAATTCATCGACCCGGACGACGAAAGGACAACACGCGGAACGCGCGGTGGCCATAGCGGCCGGCACTCCATGTAATGGGAGCGGGTGTCCGGATGGCATCCTCTATAATTTGCGCGGCGTCGGTTCCATGTCAATAGCGATATGGTAGTTTTTGTTATGGAACAACGATTCGGTACAACCGATATGTGGATTCACCGGTTGTATGTAGAAATCACGAGACGTTCGCCTTGCAAATAACACCTGGCTGGTCTCAAAAAGAAGCAGATAAGGAACAAACTAAGGGACATCGATGAGATCACTCGCAGCACGCGCTTTGACCTTTGCTTTTCTCGCCTGGGGTTGCCTTCTGAAACCAATCATGGCGCAGATGACTCATCCACGGCTGTTGCCCGAGCCGCGGGAGATCAAATACGCGGACGGATGGGTGAATGTTCGTCAGCTTTGCGAGGCGCCAATCGCGCACGCTGCGATGGAGGACAGGTTTGCCCAGAAGACACTGGATGAGGGGCTTCACGTTTCGCTTCGCGCGTGCGAGGGAAGCAAGGGCGTGGCAGTGCAGCTGGAGAGAACCGGCGCGATCGATGCGTTGCCCGTGCCGAACGAGACGCCTGGGCCGGAGGCGCGTGAAGCATATTCGCTGATCATCGGGCCCAGCGGCGTCTCGATTCACGCACGCTCGTCCGCGGGAGTGTATTACGGCGTGCAGACGCTGCTGCAGATGGTGGAGCGTGACGCAAATGGCAATGCCCGCCTGCCTTATGCGAATGTGCATGATTGGCCGGAGCTCGCTTACCGTGGGACCCTGATGGATGCCGGAAGCGAAGGTCCGATGTTGACCTTCGAAGAGGTGGAGAAGCAGATCGATTTCCTGGCGAAGTGGAAGGACAATCAGTACCTCTTCTACTCCGAGGGCAACATCGCGATGCGAGGGTATCCGCTGCTCAATCCGAAGGCGCGGTTCACGCAGCAACAGATTCGCGAGATTGTCGCCTATGCGCGCGAGCGGCACATCGACGTGATTCCCGCGGTTGAAATGTATGGTCACTTGCACGACCTCTTTCGTATAGAGAAGTACTCGGAGCTCGCGGATTTTCCACACGGTGGAGAGCTTAATCCCAGCAGCGAGAAGGCGCACGCCATGCTGGAGGATTGGGCGAATCAGCTCGAAGAGTTGTTCCCCAGCAAATTCGTCGATATCGGATTCGATGAGACCTGGAGCCTGCAGAAGAACGCGGAGCACAGCGGGGCGAACTCTACACCGGTGCAATTGTTTATCCAGCAGCTCACGTTTGTGACGAGCCTCTTCCAGAAAAAAGGCAAAACCGTGATGGCGTACGCCGACATCATGGTGAAGTTTCCAGGCATAGTGCCGCGGCTTCCCAGGGGTTTGATCGCGCTGCCCTGGTGGTATGGACCAGTTCACGAGCCGCAGTACAAACGGTGGCTGGAACCACTCGTCGCCGAGGGTATCCCGCACATTGCAACAACAGGCGTCACGAGCTGGAATCAGATTGCGCCCGACTTTACTCTGAGCTTCGAGAACATCGACACATTTCTGCTCGCCGGTCAGCGGTCGCATTCAATGGGACTGCTGAATACCCTCTGGACCGACAGCGGGCAGAACCTGCTACAGCTGGCGTGGCCTGGCATGGCGTACGGAGCCGCGGCCGCCTGGCAGCACGCTCCCATGCAACCGCAAACCTTCTTTGCGGACTACAGCAGAATCCAGTACTCGCCGCAGATAGCGGAACACTTCGCTGCAGGATTGAGCCAATTGGATGCTGCTGAGAGCAGCCTGCAACACGCTATTGGCGACGAGACGTTGGTGGCCGTCTGGGAGGACCCTTTTACGAAGAGCTCGCTGGACGCGATGAAGGGGAAGGGCGAGGATCTTCATCAGGCGCGGCTCGAGGCTGAGGATGCTCTCGAGCACTTCTATGCGATCAAAAAGGCCGCGGGGGACACCCCGCAGATCGACTCGTTTATCGTGGCCGCGCAGATGATTGACCTGACCGGGATGAAGTTTCAGTACGCCGGCGAAATCGCAGAGACGTGGAAGTCGATTCCTGCGCATCCCACACGCGAGCAACTGCTGGATGTAATCGTCCAGGGCATCTCGAATCAGACACACAGCCGTTGCATGGACATGATGGACGCGTTTACGGAGACGCGCGAGAACTATCGCCAGGCATGGCTGCAGCAGTACACGCCGTACCGGTTGGGCACGGCGTTGGGCAGATGGAATGCGGAGTACCTCTTCTGGGAGCACGCGCAGGCAAACTTCGAGAGCGTGCGAACCCGGTTCAAGACCGGCCAGACGCTGCCGACGCTTCAGGAGATTACGTCTCCCGGGTACGTCGATGAGCGCTGAACGTCAGGAGTGGAGTCGCGGTCGGAAGATTTTTGATTGAGATCGGAGAACTCCGCGGTAAGACGCCGAATCCTGTAGTTGAACTCGATGAATCGAGCCTCCCACGCTTTGGCCTCGTCCTCGGTGTAATTGTAGAAGCCGCGGCCGTTCGAGATCCCGCGGCCGCCGCCTTCGACGACATTGCGCATCAGCCTGGGGATATCCTTCTCTGTCGAGAGATCGGGAAGGAGGTCCTTCATCACGCGGTGATAGGCTTCCACACCCATCAGGTCCATGTAGCGGAACGGGCCGGCGAAGGGAATCCACCAGCCGACATCGTTGCGCAGCGAGCGGTCGACATCCTCCACGGTGCAAACGCCGGAGTCGACGAGGTTGCAGGCCTCCCGGAACATGGCGTAGGAGATGCGATTGGTGATGAAGCCGCGAATCTCCTTTCGCAGTATTGAAGGCTCCTTGCCCCAGAGCGGCGCGAGCTCTGCAACGCGGTCGAGATGCTGCTGTTGAGTGGCCCGGCCCGGGATGATCTCCATGAAGCGCGTTACGTGCGCCGGTTCGTCCCAGTGGATACCGAGGAAGCGCTCCGGGTGTGCCGCGCCTTCCTGCAGTAACGAGACGGGCAACGCGGAGGTGTTCGTCGCCAGGATGCAGGTGGGCGAGACGACACGTTCTGCTTCGTGTAGAACGGAACGCTTCAATGTGAGGTCCTCCGTCACGGACTCGAAGACGATGATCGAATCAGCCGCGACGTTGAGATCCCCTGCCAGTGTGAAGCGTTGCATCGCCGAGCGGACGTCTTCGCGGAGGAGATTTTCTTCGCGCATCTCGATCAGCAGATCTTCGATTCGCTGCGGAACGGCGGTACTGGCGGCGATGTCATTCGTGACACCGGTGACACGATGGCCCGCGGCCAGCAGGCAGGCCACGATGCTGCGTCCCATCAGGCCCAGTCCAATGACCGCGACGGGACCTGGATTTTGCGGTTGTGCGTTCATCTCCAGATTCTCCTTGAGAGGTTATTCGGCGAATTCCAGTTGTGCGGGTGGCCGTTGGAAACCGCGAGTGAGCGCGGCGAGATAGGCAAAGCCTACGAGAATCCAGATACTGCCGATCCATCGGGCAAGGGCCGGCAGACTCCACCAGATGGCCGCGCAGAAAACGAAACCGACCGCGGGCACGAGCAGATCGCGTAGCAGACTGCGTTTGGGGTCCTGAACGTAGAACGTTTTGATAACCGCGGCGTTGACTCCCATGAAGGCAAGGAAGGCGCCGAAGTTAAGCACCTCGGCGGAGTGCTCATAACTGAGAGTGAAACAGCCGGCGAGAGTGAGCGCGCCGATGAGCACGATGTTAAACGCAGGTGTGTTGCTTTTCTCGCTTAGCCGGCCGAAGGTGCGGCGCGGCAGGACACCATCGCGTCCCATGCCGTACAACAACCGCGCGGCGCCGGCCTGCCCCGTGAGCGCGGTGCCGAAGCCGGCCACAAGCAATGTTACGGCCATCGCCTGAAAGAGCCACACGCCACCGGCACGGCCGCAGACATCGAGAAAGGCGGTCTCGACATTGGGAAAGTTGTTGTATGTCGGCCACACGCGTGCGGCCAGGTAGATCTGGAGTGCGCTGAAAACGCCCGTGAACGCGCAGACGAGGACCGTCGCGACGAGGACATTGCGGCGCGGGTTTTCGACCTCTTCTGCGAGCGTTGTTACACCGTCGAAGCCGATGTAGGTGAGAGCGGCGAACGAGGTCGCTGTCATGATTGCGCGCAGGTTGAAGGTGGCTGGATTGTAGATGGGCGCGAAGGAGAAGAGTGCGTGCGTTCCACCGTGCAGCATAAGGTAGCGGACGGACAGGATGAAGAACGCTGCGATGACCACGCACATCGCGGCAAGAAGAATCATGTTCGACCGGGCGGTGGAGCGCGTGCCACGAAGATTCAGCCAGGTCGTCAACGACACAAGCAGAACCACCCACGTCCAGAAGGGAACATGCGGAACGATGCGAGTCAATGTGAGCGCGGTATAGATGGTGCTGACGATGGGAATGATCAGGTAGTCCAGCACCATAGCCCAACCGGCGAGAAACCCGAGATGTACATTCAAGCCGCGGGAGACAAAGGTGTATGCCGACCCTGCAGAAGGATAGATCGAGGCCATACGGCCGTAGCTGACCGCCGTAAGCATCATCGCGAACATGGCGACGAGCACTGTAGTGACCATGTGGCCTCGCGAAAGCTGCTGCGCGATACCGAACAGGCCGACAGCGGCGATCGGCTGAATGAGCACGACACCATAGAAGACAAGGTCCCAGAGGCCGAGGACACGCTTGAGTTTAGGAGGACTGGCACTGCTGGACAACGGTCTCTCCTCGCTTTCGAAACATTGTCTACCGCAAACTTACCAACCGACGGACGACCGCGGACCTGAACTGCAACGCCGTAATCAAGCACAGATCCAGCTTGACTTTGGCCGAAAGCAGCGCTCACTATAAGAATGCTACCGAACCAATTGAAACATACAGGGTTCAATACAAAAATATCAGGGGTTGATGTGGGCAAGGCAATCGAGCAGGTGCAGGTGTTTTCTCCGATGGTTCGGGAAGAGAGTATCCGGAGCAAGACGCCCGGCTCCCTGGAGCGCTGCCAGCGCGCCTCGCGCAGTCTGGCCGGCGGCGTCTCCAGTGGATTGCGCCGCTCGGTACGACCGTACCCGCTCTACTTCTCACGTGGTCAGGGAGCCAGGCTGCAGGATGTGGATGGCAACAGCTACCTGGATTACGCACTCGGCTGGGGGCCAAACATACTGGGCAATGCGCACGCGGAGGTGGTGGAGGCTGTTCAGGCTGCAGCACAAAACGGTCTGACGTTTGGGGCGCAGCACGATCTGGAGTATGAGGTGGCCGAGCTGCTGACGCAGGCGATTCCATGCGCAGATCGCGTGTGCTTCGCGAACAGCGGCACAGAGATCGTCCAGGTAGCACTGCGGTTGGCGCGTGCTGCCACGGGGCGGGAAAAGTTCATCAAGTTTGAGGGTCACTACCACGGATGGGACGACAGCGTTCTGCTTAGCTATCACCCTTCGGAAAGACAGTTGCTGGAACAGCCCGGCAGCCCGATTCATGAGGGCCAGGGACAACTGCCCGCCGACAACACTGTCATTGCACAATGGAACGACGAGGAGAGCGTTCGCGCCGCCTTTGCCGCAAATCTGGATGAGATTTCGGCAATTATCTGCGAGCCTCTGATGTGCAACAGCGGCTGCATCGCACCGCAGCCTGGATTTCTGGAGTTTCTGCGCGACATCACAGAAGAAGAGGGCGCGCTGCTGATCTTCGATGAGGTAATCACGGGTTTCCGGCTGGGGATCGGCGGCGCACAGGAATTTTATGGCATAACGCCGGACCTCGCTACGTACGCCAAGGCAGTGGGTGCGGGAACTCCGTTGAGTGTGCTGGCGGGCAAGCTCGAGTTCATGCAGTTGATTGAACGCGGGGATGTCGTGCACGCGGGAACGCTGAATGGAAACCCGCTCGTGCTTTCTGCGGCACGAGCTGCGCTCACGGCACTGATGCGCGATGCGGAGTCTACCTACCGCAATCTATTTCGTCGCGGCGAGCAGCTGCGAGATGGAATAGCGTCGATTCTGCGCGCGCAGGACCACGAGTTGCATGTGGCAGGTGAGGGGCCAGTCTTTCATCTCTCGTTCACGGAGCACCAGCCGCGCAACTATCGGGACTTGTTGGCGAGCGACAGGCAGAAGTACAGCAACTTCACGCTGGCGCTGCTCGATGAAGGTGTGCTGACACTGCCGGATGGCCGGTGGTATCTGTCCACTGCACATACGGATGAGGACATTGAGCGGACGCTGCAGGCTGTAGCGCGCACGCTGGACTAACGTGCGTCGGGCTGCTGCGGAAGATAGGCAACGCAGTCGATCTCTATCTTCATGCCTGGCTCGACGAGCTTGGCCTGGACCGTGGTGCGTGCCGGCGCACCTTCAAAGAAGAACGCGCCGTACACTTCGTTCATTGCTTTGAAGTCTTCTGCCCTGGCGAGGAAGACACCGCACTTGACGATGTTCTTGCGAGTCGCGCCGCAGCCGATAAGTACGCGCTCAATATTTTCCAGCGTCAGCTTCGTCTCTGAGCGGATGTCGCCAAAGGCAAACTCTTGCGTATCAGGATCAATGGGACCCTGGCCGGAGACGAAGAGCAGGTCGCCTGCGCGCACTACCTGCGAATAGGCTCCCTTTGGTGAGGGAGCATTATCCACCTGAATGCGTTCAGCCTGACTCATTTGCTGTTCTCCTTCGTGGTGTGGCAGGTCCATTATGCCATTAGATATATATTATGCTCATTAGAGAGACTGCGAGGAAGCTTGGCGGACTATCTCCTGCGCAACGGCAGCGTTCTGGACGGCAACGGTGGTCCAGCGGTTGAAGCTGACATCCTGATCCGGGGCGAGCGGATCGAGCGAATCGCACCTGGGTTGCAGGTTGAGGGCGCTACCGTGCGGGACTGCAGTGGTCTGACCCTCGCGCCGGGTTTCATCGATTCACATACGCACTCCGACCTGCAGGTGGTGGAAGGCCGCACGACCAAGCTGCGGCAGGGCGTGACCACGGAGGTGGTGGGGAACTGCGGTTTCTCTGCGTATCCGCCGGCGCGGGATCCTTCGGAGCTGCGCTCGTTCGCGAATGGAATCTTTTGCGGCGACGATGCCTGGGGATGGCCATCGACAGAGGCGTATTTGCGGGACATTGAGAAGAGCCGCGTCGCGAATGTGATGTCGCTGGTGGGGCATGGTTCACTGCGGATCGCGGTCGCCGGGAGCAAGCAGGGAGCGCTGACTGAAGGCGAGGTGCGCTCGATGGAGAGTCTGCTGGCGGAGGCGCTGGATGCGGGCGCTACGGGATTCTCGACCGGCCTGATGTACGCTCCCGGTTCAAGCGCGCCAACCGCGGAACTGCAGAGGCTATGCAGCGTGACGGCACGCAAAGGCAAGATCTACACGAGTCATATCCGGTCGTACTTCGCGGGACTGGTTGACGCGATCGATGAGCAAATTGATCTGGCGCGGGCGAGCGGGGTGAGGCTTCAGATCTCGCATCTGCAAGCAGTAGGAGCGGCAAACTGGCACCTGCAGCGGATCGCGATCGACAAAATGGAGCGGGCAAACGCAAGTGGCGTGGACGTTGAGTTTGACTGCTATCCCTACGTGGCGGGTTCGAGTGTGCTGACGCAGGTGCTGCCGCAGAGCGCGCTTGATGGCGGCATCCCGAAACTGATGGAGCGGCTGCGCAGTCCGGCGCTGCGTGAGCAGATCCGCGAGGAGCTGGAGCGCACGATTCCGTGGCGATGGAGCGATATCTATATCTCGTCGGTGGGCTCAGAGGCGAACCTGAAAGCCATCGGCAAGACGCTGGTCGAGGTTGCGGAGCATCGCGGTGTAGAGCCTGCCGACGCAGTATTGGGACTGCTGGACGAAGAAGAAGGCGACGTCAACATGCTTTGCTTCAATCAGAGCGCGGAGAACCTTCAGGCATCGCTGCAGCATCCGTTCGCGACGATTATCAGCGATGGCTTCTACGTGAAGGGTCGACCGCATCCTCGCCTGCACGGCACGTTTCCCCTTTTGCTGGGCACATACTCGCGCGACAAGGGGTGGCTATCGCTGTCGGAAGCTGTCCATAAGATAACGGGCAAGCCTGCGCGTCGTTATGGCCTTACGAACCGAGGCGTGCTGGCGCCTGGATACTTCGCAGACGTTGTCGCGTTCCGTGCAGATGCGATTGACAGTCCGGCTACGTATGAATCGCCGGAGCAGGCGCCATTGGGCATCTGTGAGGTGTTTCGCAATGGACAATGTGCGGGTGATTTACGGCGCGGGGCAAGCTGACGCTGTGGTTTTCCGATTGAACCACCGTTAGGAAGGTGAGATGCTAGCGAACGTGTCAAACAGCAGAGCTAAGACAGCAAGCGCGAAGACGGCGGCGTCCACGAAGCTGAGTTCGTCGGGCAAGTACTCCGTTCCCGTGGTGCGCAGCACCTTCACGATTCTTGAAGAGCTGTCGCGCTCGGAGCTGCTCGGGCTGCGTGAGGTGACGCAGAACACGGGTATCCCGAAATCGACGGTCTTCCGTATTCTGAGCACGCTGGTCGACCTCGGCTATGTTACGCGCGAGCCGAACCGCAACTACCGCATCAACCCACGGCTCGGACGGCTTGTAAGCGACGGCGCGGCAAGCGAAGCGCTGCGGCGGCTGGCACGGCCGCTGATGCTCGAACTGCGTGACACGTACGGTGAGACGGTGAACCTCGGAGCCCAGCAGTTCGACAAGGTGACATATCTCGAAGTGGTGCCGAGCGAGTTTGCGTTGCGCCTGCAGGAAAGCCGCGGCGCTTCAGTGCCCGTTCACGCCAGCGCGTTAGGAAAGGCAATTCTGGCGTTTTCGCCGCAACGCGAGGTCGAGGCTTTCGTGCGAGGGCATAAGCTTGAAAGCGTAACTGAGCACACGATTTCGGACCGAGATGCGTTTCTTGCTGAACTAAAGCGGGTGCGGAATGCCGGAGTCGCTTTCGATCGCGGGGAAGGATCGATGCTGGCGGTCTGCATCGGCGCACCGATCCTTGACGCGGGCGGATACGCCGTCGCCGCGATGAGCATCTCCGGGCCGGCGTCGCGCTTCAATCCAAAGAAAGACTCTCCTGTGATTGCGTCGCTGCTGAAGGGAACGACAGAATTGTCGCGGGCTCTTGCACAAACGAGAGCTCGCGAATGATTCACTGATCCTGGCCGGACCGACGAGCCGTTAGAAGTTGAGCATGGCTCCGGGAACGGTTTCTACGGGTAAGCGGATCCAGGTTTTTGATGTTCCCGATGCTCTTTGAAGTCAATAGCGATCCGGATAGCAATTGACGCTTGATGTCTTGAAAATTATTATGTTGTCTGATTGTTCTTGGAATAGAACAAAGAGGGCAACATACTCTTACATGCTGAGCCGTCGAAAGTTTGTGGAAGGTTGCGGATGGACGGCGGCGGCGGCATCGCTGCGACCTGCATGGATGCTGGGTGCTGACGCGCACAACCGCGCGACGGACATCTCGGCCAAGGAGTTCGGCTCGGGGTTGTTCGGCGAGTGGATCGATGACGAATTTGGCTTGCCCGCTTTTCGCTACACATGCGACCAAACCAGAGATCCGAAGGCTGTGACACTAACTGATGTGTCCTTTCGAGGAACCACGGACCACTCGCACCAGGTTGGAAACGACCGCATCGTGGCAGTGGCGTCGAACTTCGGCTACATGCAGGCGAGGCAGGACGAAGGCGCGCCCAAGTTTCTCAACGACTACTGCCCTGAGCGGAACCTGTGGGGCGGGGGACTCGGCTTCCTTAGTGACGGTGGCCACATACTAAGTACGTATTATCCCGGCGGCGCGGAGAGTTTCGAGCGCATCTTCGGCATGGGCTATTTCCGCAAGAAGGCTGCCGGCCACAATTACAAGATCGACCAGGTGATCTATGCGCCATTTGGGGACGATCCTGTGCTGCTCTCAGAGGTGACGATCACCAACGGCGGTGTGTCTCCCGTGGATCTGCGCTGGGTGGAATATTGGGGCTGCCAGCAGTACCAGTTTTCGTTCCGCTCGTGGTTACAGGCGTCGGTGGCGGGCTCGAGCGGCGGCGCGGCGGAGCTGCGCAGAAAGTTCAGCAAGCGTTTCCGGAGCAGCTTCGAGCATGTGGAAGATGGACACGGCCTGCTTGAGAGCAAGAAGTTTCTGGGGCGCACCAGCGAAGACCATCGTTTATGGCAGGCGGTGAAGGATGCCATTGCGGCGAACGCCGCGCAGGGTTCGCTCGATTACGCGGAGCCATTGGCGGGAACAGCCGGCATGGAAGATCTCGCGCCGCCCGCGACCTTTCTCGTATCGCTCGACGGCCCGGTGCACGCAGTCGCAACCAACGCGCATGCGTTTTTCGGCGAAGGCGGGGCCCTGCAGCCTGCGGGTATGGCGCGAGGACTGGATGGCCGGATCGATGGGCACGACTCCGCAAACGCGATGCTGCTGGAGCACACGCTGCGGCTCGCTCCCGGCGCAAGCCGGACGCTGCGCTTTCTCTACGGTTACCTGCCCAAGGGCTTCGAACTCGAGACGTTACTGCAACGCTATCGCCGCGAAGCGCCGGGGCTGCTCGCACGGTCGAGCGAGCGATGGAGACAGAGCGGGCCGCGCTTTGCGACCGACAGTGAGCCCTGGGTAGAGCGCCAGACTGCGTGGAATCACTACTACGTGCGCAGCAATCTCACCTTCGACGACGCGTTCAGCGAACACATCCTCACGCAGGGCGGCATCTATCAGTATGTGATGGGCCTGCAGGGAGCGGCGCGTGATCCGCTGCAGCATGCGATGCCGTTCATCTTCAGTGATCCGGGGATCGTGAAGCAGATTCTGCGCTACACGATGAAGGAAGTGCGCGAGGACGGATCGATCCCCTACGCGATCGTCGGCCACGGCGTGCCGATGCCCACTTCGCAGGACCCTGCGAGCGACCTTCCACTCTACCTGCTTTGGGTAGCGTGCGAATACCTGCTGGGCACGCGTGACTTCGCTTTCCTCGACGTACAAATGACGGGCTGCGCGATGCTTGCGGAGACCGGTGAGCGAACGGTAAGCGTGCGCGCGGTGCTGGCGCAGTGCTTCCGACATCTGGTCGAAGACGTTGGCGCCGGACCGCACGGCCTGATGCGCATGCAGATGGACGACTGGCTGGATGCGCTCGTGTTTCAGACAGTTACGCCAGCGTTGCGCGAACAATACGTCAAAGTCGGCGAAAGCGTGCTGAACTCGGGTATGGCGGCGTATGTCTTCGAGCGTTACGCCAGCGTCCTTGAAATTGGACATGAAAACGCAGAGCGAGTGGCTGCTGTCCGCAGAAGTGCCGCTGCCCAGCGCGAAGCAGTGCGCGCGCAGTGGACCGGACGATGGTTCCGGCGCGCGTGGCTGGGACCAAAACTCGGCTGGCTCGGCAGCGATGACCTGTGGATCGAAGCGCAAGCATGGGCCATCCTGGGCGATGCGGCAACGCCGGAGCAGAGCCGCGGGCTGGTGCGCACAATGGATGAATTCCTGCGGCGGCCTTCGCCCATCGGCGCGATGCGGTGGAGCTCCGGCACGCACCCTGAGCGCCAACCTCCGGCAGGGGCGCGCTATCGCGTCTGCGCGTCGTTGAACGGCATGTTCATTCACGCGCTCGCAAAGGTGGACGGCGAGATGGCGTGGGACGAGTGGAAGAAGAACTCGTTTGCGTATCACGCCGAAGCGTATCCCGCTCTTTGGTATGGCACGTGGAGTGGCCCCGATGTGTACAACGGCGTCTTCCGCGATCCACCAGGAGGATTGGAATCGAGCGAGGAAGCCAAGCATGGCAAAGAAGGTTTCTCGGACGTCGACTTTCCGGTGATGAACATGCACCCGCACGCCTGGCCGCTCTTCTCCGCGGCGAAAATGCTGGGTTTGGAATTCACTGCAGAAGGTGCAACGCTGCGCCCGCAACTGCCGCTCCATACCTACCGCTTCACATCTCCGCTGTTCGGTCTGGAGCGAACCGCGCGCGGTTATGAAGGCTGGTACGCACCTCACGGCACGGATGGGGATTGGAAGCTCGTGTTCGATCTGCGGGCTGAAGATGCTGCGAAGGTCAGAAGCGTTCGCGTGAACGGAGCGGAGAGCCCTGTGACGCGAAATGGTAATGAGATTGTCCTGCGCGGAAGAAGCACACCGAAGGAGCCACTGCGCTGGGTACTCGTGATGCAGTAAAGCCTGTAGCGCGTGATGGAAACACTTGCGCTGGCGGCTGAGGCTGTCCCGAGCTGCGTGAACGGGACTCCGCGTCTAGCTGCCGGGCTGTCTCAGGAACTTGAACAAGCGCGCCGAATCCGCAAGCGGTGAGCGCCGAATAAGTCGCCAGGCGATGCCATTTCCGCAATTAGGTAGCTCTTGAATGGCGCGAAGAACCCTAATTGGATCGTCCCCGAAAACGGATCTGTAGCCGGAATTCGGCGATCTCAATAAGCGCGCGTAATGTCCTTGACGGGCAGTATTCGAGATGGTAGAAGTGACCAACGGTTATGGTACTGACTGCTCGTTCTCCTAATTGAACACACCTGCTGCGGTGGGACCAGGAAGACCAAAAATAAACGGAGAGTAGCGTATGACCTTTTCCACTTGTCGCGCGAGGCTGTTTGGGAATTTTCGTTTCGTGATGGTGCTGGTCGCGCTGGGATGCGTCGCCGTGGGGCTATGCGAGGCGCAGGAGGTGCGGAGCTCGGTCACTGGCCGCGTCAGCGATCCAAGCGGGGCATCGATCCCGGAGGCGCAGATCACGGTGACCAATCAGCAGACGGGTGTTGCCGCACACACCAAAACCGACTCAACGGGCAACTATATGGTGCCCGAGCTCGATCCGGGTGTGTACTCCATCAAGGCGGAGAAGCAGGGGTTCAGCACGGAGACTGAGACCGGGCTGCAGGTATTGGCGCAGGAGACCGTGCGCGGCGACATGAAGATGAGGGTCGGCTCGGTGTCAGACAACGTGCAGGTTTCGGCTGAAGCGCCACTGATCAACACGGAGAACGGCACGATCCAGACGCCCATCACTACGAAACAACTGAAGGAACTACCGACGCCGATCCAGGACATCGACAGCTTTCTCGTGCTGGCGGCGGGTGTAGGCCGTGCGACCTTCAACTCCGCGCCGCAGATCGCCGGGAGCACGCACTGGGGAGCCGACAACTTCACCTTGAACGGCGTCAGCGTGAACGATTCGGGCAACGGCGGCGGGTCGTACTCCTTCGGCCTTGGCGGTGTGAATCTTCCTTCGTTGAGTTCGCTGCAGCAGGTCAACATCGGGGGCATCGGGATGGACGCGCGTTACAGCCGCATTGTTAACGTGCAGATGGTGACCAAGGCGGGCACCAACCGCTTTCATGGCGATGCGTATTGGTATCTCGAGAACACAGTCCTGAACGCCAACACGTTCGTGAACAATGCGGCCGGCGTGAAGCGTCCTCCGTTCCACAGGAACGAATTCGGCGGCGACATCGGCGGTCCGATCCTCAAGAACCGCGCGTTTGCCTTCTTCGACTATGACGAGCTGCGGCAGAATCTGCCGGTTGTTGTACAGAACAATCTGCCCACCGCAGCCCAGAAGCAGGGCAACTTCGGCACGCTGTGCGCCAGCTACAATGCGAGCGGCGTGTGCAACGCCACAGGTGGCGTGCAGCTTTATAACCCGCAAACGGGCAAGCCGTTCGCGAACAACGTGATTCCTTCGGGCATGATCACGTCGCAGGCACAGGCGCTGATTGCGTTCCTGCCGAACCCGACGGATGCGAACTCGCCGGGCCTTCCGCAGGGAACGAAGATGGCCAACGGTGTGGCCGAGCAGTACAACTACACGACCACGGTCGGCCAGGTGTTCGACGTAGGCAAGTGGGACCTGCGGTTGGACTATCACTTGTCAGACCATGACTCGCTGTTCGGGGTGTACTCCCACTCAGTGGGACTGCCGTGGTTCGATCCGCTGGGGACGCCACCGACCTTCGGCAACGGCCAGAACTACGGCTATAAGACGTACACGCTGAGCGGGACGGAGACGCACATCTTCGGTGTGAGAACAACGAATTCGCTGCGCGGGGCATGGTTCGACCATGAGAGCATCCGCAGCGGACAGAATGCCTCATTCAATCCATATTCGATCTTCACGAACCTTACGCCAAGCAACAATCGCGGCCTGCCGACGATGACGACGACTGGGTATACGTCGATCGGCGATATCGGACAGAACAACTACACACGCGAGTATGACGTTGAGATCACCGATGACTTTACGCATGTGATGGGCCGCCACACGCTGCAGGCAGGCATGGATGAGACCGGATTCAAAATCTATAACCCAAGCGGCGGCTACGGACCGCTGGGCACCTTCACCTTCAACGGCACGTGGACCGGCAACGGCGGCTGGCCCGGGCAGCCGACGTCGATCGGCAATACGTTTGCGGACTTCCTGCTGGGCGACGCGACGAGCGCCACGACCGGCGGTGCGACACCGGATCAGAATGTGTACAGCCGCGACTGGGAGTTCTACGGCCAGGATGTATGGCAGGTTGCACCGAGCCTCACGGTCAACTATGGCCTCCGTTATGTGTACCAGTCACCATGGATCCCGAAGGGCAACATCGCAACGTTCTTCAGCTTCGATCAGAACAAGCTGGTCCTCGCTCAGAATTCGGATACACCGACGCCGCCACCTGGAACCAATCCTGCGCAGTTGACGACCTACCCCTTCACGACCACGCAGGCGCTCGGTCTGCCTATTACGTTCTACCAACCAGACCGCAACAACTTTGGCCCACGGATCGGCTTTGCCTGGCGCCTGACGCAGAATAACGATACGGTCTTGCGCGGCGGCTACGGCGTCTACTACAACTTCAACGCGGCTTACATCGGCTTCAGCCACAACATTCAGAATCCTCCCTGGGGCGGTAACGTGGTGTACAGCTCGGCGAAGCCCTCCACGCCCAAGGCGCCGTTCCTTCCCGACATCACCTTCAACTCGCCGTTCCCCACAAGCCAGGCTGGCGCGCCGGCGGCGCATCCGACCGTGTACGCGATGAGCTCCAACTTCCAGAATGCTCGCATCCAGCAGTTC
>DATNGO010000024.1:0-4809 GCA_035605855.1 Acidobacteriaceae bacterium
CGCGCCGTCGCCCGCGGCACGCGCCTCGTCGACGTCCTGGGCATCTGCCGCGAGATCCGCGACGCTCGCCCCAACGCCGGCATCATCCTCTTCAGCTACCTCAATCCCGTCATCCGCATGGGCCTCGAACCCTTTGCCAAAGCCGCAAAGGCCGCTGGCGCCGACGGGGTTCTCCTCACCGACATGATCGTCGAGGAGGCCGCCGAGTACCTCGACGCCATGCGCGCCAACGATCTCGCGCCCGTCTTCCTCGCGGCACCAACATCGCCCGACGACCGCCTCCGCGCCATCGCCGAACACTCTCGCGGCTTCGTCTACGCCATCTCGCGTGTCGGCATCACCGGCACGCAAACCGAGCTTGCCGCCGACGCCGAACAACTCGTCCGCCGTCTCAAGCAGTTTACGAATCTCCCCATCGCGCTCGGCTTCGGCATCTCCACGCCAGATCATGTCCGCGCCGTCAGCGCCTTTGCAGACGCCGCGGTCGTCGGCAGTGCTATCGTCGGCCTCGTCGAAAAGACTCCGCCAACAGAAGCCGCCGCAGCCGTCGGAGCCTTCGTCCGCTCCCTTCGCGAACCCGCGCCCCACAAAGCAAACGAGATCTCGAGCGAGGTGCATGCATGATCTCCGCCACCAGCACGTATCATCAACATGAGGACAGCTTATGGATATCGCCGACTGGCGCAAACGAATCGATGAACTGGACGAGCAGATCGTTAAGCTGCTCAACGAACGAGCAGCCTGCGCCATCGCCATCGGCGAGATCAAGCGTCAGACCGCGGCCGCTATCTACGAGCCGCGCCGCGAGCAGCAGGTCATTGAGCACGCACGCAAGTCCAACCCGGGTCCGCTCGCAGGCGAGCAGGTCCAGGACATCTACGAACGCATCATGGACATCATGCGTTCGCTGCAGCGTCCCGACCACGGCGTTCCAGCCGTCGCGTCCCAGCAGACCTCTGGCAGCAAAAGTTAGCCGTACACAAATCACATCGCGCAACTCGCGCACACATTTGCAAGCAAGCGCCGCTATACAGACGGCGCGGGAAGGACTCCAGTGATGATCGTTGCCATGCAGGACCGAGCTACAAATGAGCAGATCCAACAGGTGATCGAGCGGATGGTCGAGTTGGGTTTCAACGTCCACCGGACTACCGGCGAGACCCAGACTATTCTCGCCGGCGTCGGCACACCCGCACACTTTGAGGTCACCGAGTTCCAGGTGCTGCCCGGCGTGCACCAGGCCTACCGCATCTCTTCGCCGTACAAGCTTGCCGGCCGCGGCTTCCGCCCGGAGGGCACGCACGTCCGCTTCCCCAACGGGGTCGTCGTCGGCGGTGAAGAGGTCGTCATCATGGCTGGCCCGTGCTCGGTTGAAAGCCGCGATCAGATTCGCCTCAGCGCAAAACAGGTCGCCGCTGCCGGCGCGCAGTTCCTTCGCGGCGGCGCGTACAAGCCGCGCAGTTCGCCCTACAGCTTCCAGGGCATGGGTGTCGAGGGCCTGAAGATCCTGCGCGAGGCCGCCGATGAGCACGGCCTGCTTGTCATCACCGAGGTCATGGAGATTTCGCAGATCGAGATCATGCTTCCGTACATCGACTGCTTCCAGATCGGTGCGCGAAACATGCAGAACTTCAACCTGCTCCGCGAGCTCGGCCACGTGCGAAAGCCCTGCCTGCTCAAGCGCGGCATCGCCGCCACGATTGAGGAAGTGTTGCTTTCAGCCGAGTACATCCTCTCCGGCGGCAACTACGACCTCATGCTCTGCGAGCGCGGCATCCGCACCTTCGAGACCTACACGCGCAACACTATGGATGTCTCCGCGATTCCCGTGCTCAAGAAGCTCACGCATCTACCTGTGCTGGGCGACCCATCGCACGGCGTCGGCAAGCGCGACCTCGTACCCGCGCTCGCACTCGCGTCCGTCGCAGCGGGCGCTGACGGCCTGCTGATGGAGATGCACCCGAACCCGGACAAGGCGATGTCGGACGGTGCTCAGTCGCTCTTCCCGGATCAGCTCACCGAGCTCGTCGAGCGTCTGCGCAGGCTCGCTCCCGTCGTCGACCGCAGCATCGCTCCGGCAGTCGCCGCGGCCCACGCATAAGAGGGAGTTCGCGATGCGCCGCATCGTCGTCAAACTCGGGACGAACGTCATCATGCGTCCTGACGGAAAGGTTGCGCTTGGTCTGCTCTGCGGGCTGGTGGAACAGATCGCAGTGCTGCGCAGCCGCGGCATTGACGTCCTCGTCGTCAGCTCCGGCGCTATCGCTCTTGGCGTTGAGAGACTCGGCTTGACTGGGCGTCCCAAGGTGCTCGAACGGATGCAGGCCTGCGCTGCCATCGGGCAATCGCGGCTGATGGCACTCTACGACGACGCTTTCGACCGTCTTGGCTGCCGCATCGCGCAGGTGCTCCTCACCGAAGACGATTTTCTCGATCCCGTGCGCCATGGAAACCTGCGCGCAACGCTTCATGCGCTTCTCGAACTGGGTGTCATTCCCATCGTCAACGAGAACGATACGGTCTCCACAATGGAGCTTGATCGTCCGCTCGCTCCGCCTGCCAGCGTCAATGACGAACAAGGTGAGCATATCGGGGAGCCACGTACGAACGGCACGCAGGCCCGTCTTTTCGGCGACAACGATAAGCTCTCCGCGCTGCTGCTCACGCACATCGACGCGGATCTGCTCGTTCTTCTCTCGGATGTCGATGGCCTTTACGACCGCAATCCCGCAGAGCCCGGCGCAACGATCATTCCTTCTGTGTCGTTCATCGACAAGAACGTCCTCGATCTCGCGCACGGAGGCAACGGCCGCGGCCGTGGCGGCATGCTATCGAAGCTTGAATCCGCTCGCATCGCGCTCGACGCAGGCAAAGAGGTGGTCATCGCCAATGGCCGAACGCCATCTGTACTTGAGCGCATCGTCGCCGGTGAGTTGGTCGGAACCCGCTTCACCGCTCGCGAGACCACCGAGGCCCGGCAATGAGCGCAGCGAGTGTGCGCGAGGTCGCGGAGGCTGCTAAGCGCGCTTCACGCTCGCTCGCCTCACTTGATGAAACAAAGCGCAATCGCGTGCTCGGAGCAATGGCATCTGCTCTCGAACAGTCGGCAACTGAACTCTTCACCGCAAGTCGCGCAGACATGCAGCACGCGACCGCTCGCAGTGCGGACGACGCTCTGCCTGCGAGCACACTCTCGCGCCTCAAGCTGACCGACGATAAGCTTCACGAGATGGTTGAGCAGGTCCGCTCCGTCGCTGCACTGCCTGATCCGCTCAACCGTAAACTTGATGAAATTGAACTGGACGAAGGTCTGCATCTCGAGAAGATCTCCGTCCCGCTGGGCGTTCTCGCGGTCATCTTCGAAGCTCGCCCCGACGCAGTCACACAGATCGCCTCGCTCGGTTTGAAGTCAGGCAATGCGGTGATCCTCAAGCCAGGCCGCGAGGTCGAACACACCGCGAAGGCAATCGTGCGGGTGCTTCGCGCAGCGCTCGCCAGCGAAGGCATCCCTAAAGATGCGATCTCGCTTGTGCTCGAACGCGAGAGTGTCGCCGAGCTGCTCGCGATGCACGATCTCGTCGATATGGTCATTCCACGCGGCTCGAAGTCTCTTGTTGAGTACGTGCAGGCGAACACGCGCATTCCGGTGCTCGGTCACTCCGAGGGCATCTGTCACATCTACGTCGATCGTGCCGCGGACCAGGAACTCTCGCTGCGAGTCATCGACGATGCGAAGCTCGACTACCCTGCAGCGTGCAACGCAGTCGAAACCGTGCTGGTGCATCGCGACATCGCACGCGAGTTTCTTCCCAGGCTCCTGACGCGCTTGCGCGAGCGTGGAGTCATCGTCCATGGCGATGAGCAGGTCAGGACCTCGAGTAGCGAGGTGCTGCCGATCGCTGCGTGGCATTGCGAGTATGGCGAACCCGAACTCGCAGTGGGCGTGGTTGACTCGCTCGATGCAGCCATCGAGCACATTCACAAGCACGGTTCGTCCCACACCGAGTCGATCCTCACGGAAGATGCTGATGCGGCGGAAAGATTTTTGCGCGAGGTGGATGCCGCCGGGGTATTTCATAACGCGTCGACACGCTTCGCCGATGGTTTCCGGTACGGCTTCGGCGCCGAAGTGGGGATTAGCACGAGTAAGCTGCATGCCCGCGGTCCCGTCGGACTCGAGGGATTGACGACCTACAAGTACGTGCTGCGCGGCCACGGACACATCGCGGGCGACTACCGCGGAGCGAGCGCGCGGGCGTTTACCCACCGCCGTGAGGCGAACCGGTGAGGGTCCTCATCGTCGGGACAGGGCTGATCGGAGCGTCCATCGGATTGGCGCTGAAATCGCTGGAGGGTTTTTCCGGCGAGGTGCTCGGATGGGATACGAGCGCGCAGGAGCTTGAGACTGCGCTGCGCATGGGAGCCGTCGACCTTGCATTGCCGTCGCGTGAGGCCGTGCTGCAACCTGGAGTCGCGGACGTGGTGGTGCTCGCGACTCCGGTGTTGCCGATCCTGGACTGGATGGAACGGCTCGCTCCAGTGATGGGCGAAGGCCAGCTGGTAACGGATGTCGGCTCGACGAAGCGCGAGATCGTGGACCAGGCGAGGAGATTGTTTAACCAGCCGGGACGGGCGCGATTTCTACCCGGGCATCCGATGGCGGGAAAAGAATCGGGGGGGGCGGGGTTGGCGGAGGCTGGGCTGTTCCGGGGGGCGGCGTGGTTGTTCACTCCGGTGGATGAGCAAAGGACAGGCATTGAGCGGGAGTGGGTTGGGCTGGTGGAGGGGTTTGGGGCGCGGGTGATGGAG
>DATNGO010000025.1:0-69808 GCA_035605855.1 Acidobacteriaceae bacterium
CCGGCGACCAGGTCACCGTCACGATCACCTACCCCTACCTCTACAACATCCCCTTCATTCCCTCGCGCCCCTTCACCATGCACGGCAGTTCCACGATGATCATCTCCCAGTAATTTGCAGTACGATCGAACGCCCGCCTGCACCTCGTCTGCCATACGGAAGACATTTCGAAAAATTCAGCGTCTAATAGAGTGGCACGCCGCGGTCTGGAAATGTCCCGGCCGCGAGCGATTTCTTACACTCGCCAGCGCCAGCGCGGCGACAAATTTCCGTGAGGATTACGAAAGTTATGGACACACCGAAACCATTCGGGCCCGGATTCGGCGGCTTCGTCGCTCGCCTGCGCAGCGGCCGTCTCTCCGCCGTCTTTGCTCTTCTCGCCGTTCTCTCGGTGGGAATTCTGCTCGGCTCCATCGCGACCGGCAAGGTCAGCGGCAAGGAGTCGCAGCGCCTTGACTCCACCGACGCCCGTCCGCTGGCTCTTCCCAGCCCGGTCGTCCTTTCCAACGGCTTCTCCGCCATCGTCAAGCAGGTCGGTCCCGCCGTCGTCAACATCAATACCGACTACATCCCCAAGCAGCGCACCCCTCGCGGCCGGCGCAGCCTGCCCAACCCCAATCAGCCCAATGGCGATGACGACGGCACCGACAACAACGACATGCAGGACTTCCTCAACCGCTTCTTCGGCGGTGGTGGCAACGGCGGCCAGATCCCCGAGGCCGGCAAGCGTGAAGCCCTCGGCTCCGGCTTCATCGTCGACCCCCGCGGTTACATCATCACCAACAACCACGTCGTCGATAAGGCCGACCACATCTTCGTGAAGCTCGCCAGCGATCCCACCGACCCGGCCGATCAGGGCCGTCCCGCAACCGTCGTCGGCACCGACCCCGCCACCGACATCGCGGTCATCAAGATCGATCCCAAGGGCCTCACCCTGCCCACCGTCAAGATGGGCAACTCCAAGAGCGCTCAGGTCGGCGACTGGGTCCTCGCCATCGGCAGCCCCTTCGGCCTCTCCCAGACCGTCTCCGCCGGCATCGTCTCCGCGGAAGACCGCGCCATCGATGATCCCGGCGCCGGCAACATCGACCGCGGCCAGTTCCAGCGCTTCATCCAGACCGACGCCGCCATCAACCCCGGCAACTCCGGCGGCCCGCTCGTCGACATGGCCGGCCAGGTCATCGGCATGAACACCGCCATCTACACCCAGTCCGCCGGGTCTGAAGGTGTCGGCTTCGCCATGCCGTCCAACACGCTCATCAGCGTCTACAACCAGCTCATCGCCCCCAGCCACAAGGTCACCCGCGGCTCCATCGGCATCCAGTTCCAGGCTGCCCAGTCTGCGGCTGTCAGCCGTATGTATGGCTTCGCCAACGGCGGCGTTCTGGTCTCCACTGTCACGCCCAACGGCCCCGCGGCCAAGGCTGGCGTGCAGGCCCAGGACGTCATCACCTCCGTCGACGGCAAGCCCATCAAGAACGGCGATGAGCTCGTCGGCATCATCTCCGACAAGCAGCCCGGTTCCACCGTCCACCTCGGTATCCTGCGCAGCGGCAAGCCGCTCACGCTCGATGTCGGCATCGCCGATCGCGACAAGCTCTTCGCCAACCTCGCCGGCAATGGCGAGGCGCCCTCCGGACCGGATACAGGGGACATCGGCCAGAACAAGCTGGGCATCACCGTGCAGCCTGTCACCCCGGCCGTGGCCAACCGCCTCAACCTCAAGGGCGGCGTCACCGTCACCAGTGTCCGTCCCGGCTCCTTCGCGGATGAGATCAACCTTCCCACCAACGTCGTCATCGTCGAGATCAACCGTCACCCGGTCACCGACGAGGCCAGCTACCGCTCCGTGGTTGCCGGGCTCAAGTCCGGCGAAGACGTCGTCTTCGTCGTCCGCGACCCCCAGGGACAGAACCCCGGCAACACCTATATCGGCGGAACCCTGCCCTAACCACCTCACAATCGTGAACAACCAGGGGCACCCATCTCGGGTGCCCCTGGTTCGTCTTTGAAGCGGCGTGGCTTTAGTTGCGCCGCAAACGAGCCTCACGGCCTTGGGCCGGGCCAACATCGTCCATGTCGACTCGGAAAATCCGGCGAAACCTGGTGTACTGCAGCGTGCTCGAGGTGGGGGTTGTGGTGCCATCGAGTAAGACGGAGGCCGATCATAACTCGGCCTCCGATATCTCTGCTCAGATGCCTTCTGTACCGCCGTGACGGCGAATCTCTGCTGCCACATCTGCATAGCCCTTCCCCAGAGCAACAGATAAGGGAGTCTTACCAAATCCGTCAGGAGAGTTTGGATTCGTGGCGCCGTTTTCGAAGAGCCATTTCGTCATGGGTAGATGGCCGTCACGAGCAGCGGCGCTCAGGGCTTGGTTGTAGTCCTTCGCGTTCGCCGGTAACAGCGCCTTCAGCGCGTCTGCAATGATGAGTTCCCCGCTGATCGACGCGTGATAGAGCATGGTATAACCGTGCGGACCTTTGCAGCTTGCGATAGATGGATTTGCTGCCAGCAGTGCGAGCACCACATCTCGTTCGCCCAGCATTGCGGCGCAAAAACAATCGATCCGCGCTCCCGCGGAAAGCAGGTATCGCGCAATCTCGCGATTGCCGGTATGCGAAGCACCTCCAAGGGCCGTCTCCCATTCACCATCGTCACCCTTTCCCCAGTCCCACGCGCAGAAGATCAGCATCGGTTCCAATGCAAGCAGTTCCTTCACTCTGGCGAGATTGTTGTGCCCCGCACGAACGAATTCCCACACCATATCCAGATCCTGCCGCTGTCCTCTCACCTTTTCCCCCGCTGGTTTGGCCGGGGCGGTACTGGTTCCAGCGACTCCCGAAGGTTTCAGCGCGTCCTGGGACAGGAGGCCCCTGGCGCTCAGAAAACCGATTGGTGCCGTTTTCAACAAACTACGGCGCGACATTCCTTGGTACATAAGGCCCTCCTCAGGGCAGGTCACCCTCTTTCCATGCGAATGTTCCTCTTGCATCGATCGAGAATGCCAGCCAGATGCACATGAGGAAAATATGTGGCAACATCTTCCCGCCTCTCAGCGATTTACATTGCTTGATGAGGCGGCCGCGACCGTGTTGAGCCGGGCGATCAGAGGAGAGAATCTGTCGGCGATATGCTGGGCCATATCGGATTGGTCCTGCAAAGAATTATCGGCAGCGCAAGTCAGCTCGGTAACGGCGATGTGTGTCTGATCCGGCAGGCGGATCAGATGCGCAAGCACGAAGAAGTGAGAAGCGTCCTTCCGTACCTGGGCGAGGACTACGTACCGGGCATTCAAAGAGGATCCAATGACGGTGAGGTCGCGCTGGCTCCGAGGGACGCGCAGGATTGTTGCGTTCCCAATCACCCTGTAACGGTCGGCGCCCGACAGCGTGAGTTTCGCTGTCACCAAATCGGAGAGCGTATCGGCCAGTCGATCAAATTCTGCATCTCCGGTTTCATTATCAAACCGCGCTACCGCCACTCGAATCTCTTCCAGAGAACCGGCATTCCGATGCTGAACACTCCAGGCGTGCCAACCCCAAAAGATCAGGACGCCGGAGATTACCATCAGCATGGTCAGTCCTGGTAGCCACCATCTTCTGAACGGTAAGACTGGAGTTGGCGCAGTCACAACCTGGCCCGTATCTCTCGATTCTTCGTCAGAAGGAGCGACCGGTGCAATGAACTGGTAGCCATGCTTCGCAATCGTTCGAATGTAGATGGGAGCATCGGCCGAATCGCCGAGAGTAGTGCGAACCTGCGCAATGCAAAAATTCAATCCTTTGTCGAAATCAACAAAGGTCTCCGATCCCCATACGGCCTCTTTAAGTTCAGCACGGGTGACGACCTGACCGGCATGTCGAAGCAGTAACCCGAGCACCTGCGCAGGCTGCGCCTGCAGGCGTACCCGAGCGCCGCCTCGATAAAGTTCCCGGCTTGCCGGTCGAAACTCGAAAACCCCAAATCGCATGCTCAATGTTCCATGTCAAAGAGAACAATCTCAAAAGCCGCTCGTCAACGGGAATTGCTTCATGGACTTCCCGGCATCCGGAGCCCATTCATCGCCAGCCGACGGGCGCTCCACAGGATTTCGGATTAGCAGCGGGCTTCAGCACACTGGCTCTTTCTCGAAAAGGTGCCTTATATCCCGGTTTTCCTTTCCATGTCAATTGAAATGCCAAATCCGTCGCCCACCCGGCCCCAAACGGTACCAAATACGCTAATAACCGTAATACTTCTGTCACGCTACGAATTGTGTACCCGTTTAGGCACAGAGTTACTTGCCCTTCACAAATAGCTGGATTAGCCTCTTATAGACGCTGGAGAGCAATGGGTCCCCGGCGAGCTTGCTCGCTGGGGTGGTCAATCGCTCGCAGCGAACCTCTCTTCCCGAGGTCATTGCCTGATGCGCACTCTCCCGATTCTCTCCACCGCCGCTCTTCTGTGCGCCACGGTTCCATGCTTCGGTATCACCCACCATCGCTCCACGGCCACCAACGCCGCCATCAAGCACGCCTCCAAATCTCACAAATCCGCACACGCGAGCATCCGGCACGAGGCCATGGAGTCCGAGCGCGCCACCGAGATCCAGCAGGCCCTCATCAAGAACGGCTACCTCAACGGTGAGCCCTCCGGCGTTTGGGACTCCCAATCCGCCTCCGCCATGCAGAAATTTCAGGGCGACAACGGCTGGCAGACCAAAATCACGCCCGACTCCCGCGCCCTCATCAAGCTCGGCCTGGGCCCCCAGCAGGACGCCATGGTCGTGACCGCGAACCGCCAGTAACGCACAGTCCCCTCTTGACACGTCCGATATACTGAACTTAAGGGAAACACCCGCCCGGCCAACGCCGGGCGACGCAGCTTAAGCGGCCAAAGCGACACTAAAGTCCAACCATAAGTCGAATCCGCTCTAGACTTTGCGCAAAAAGTGACGGGGGAGGGGGTACCTACTCCGGGAACTCCACAAACCTCCCCGAGCACGAAGGAAGCGATCCCTTCCCGGCCTTCCCCGAGACCTTCACATCCTCGCCTTCCACAGAGAAATTCACAGGCCCCGGACCAAGTTCCACATCCGCGTGCGCCGCGGTGATCTGGTACTTCGCCGCCCCATCGATCAGCTCCACACCATCCAGCTTCACCCCAACTCTGTGCACAGCATCCAGCCCGCCAAACTGCACCTTCCCTCCTCCCGAGATCCGCACATTCCGGAAGATGATGTCCTTGTACTGCGGGAACAGGTCCTTCCCCTTTCCTGGATAGCTGTACGCCGTATCCAGCAGGATCGGATTCCTCGAATCCCGCACACATACGTCGTCATAAACCACGTCCTGCACGAGTCCACCGCGCGTCGGGTTGGACTTGATCCTGAGGGCGTTATCGTCCCCATCCAGTGAGAGATCGGTGACCAGGATCTTGCTGACGCCACCATAAGTCTCCGACCCAATCGACATGCCATGACCGTAATAGAAGTGGTCATGGCTCACCGTCATGTTGGTCAGCCCACCCGTTCCGCCTTTGATGGCGATGTTGTCGTCACCGGCACGGATGAAGGAGTGAGTGACAGTGATGTTCTTTGAGCCGTTGCCAGGATCGACGCCGTCGGTGTTGCGCGCGTTCTTTGGCGTGTCGATGCGCAGGCCCCAGACCGTGAAGCCGTCGCCGCTGTTGTAGCTCACGTGGAAGTTTGCGGAGTTCTTCAGCGTGATCCGGTAGATTGTGACGTTGTTGCATGCGTCGAAGATAATCAGCCGAGGTACCTGCTGATTGCCTCCTTTGCGCGCATCGTTGGCGAGGTCCCACCAGCTTTCAGGGCCGGGTTTGCCGTTTACGAGCAGCTTCGCTCCGCCCCGGCCGTCAATGGTTCCCTCACCCATGATTCCCGCGCCATCTGCGTGGCTGGCGTGGATCAGTGGACGGCAGCCGCCACGCTCATAGTTCACCACACCGCAGCTTCCCGGACGCGTTGCATAGTCGTCAGGGTTGCGCGAGCCGTAGAGTGTGACACCTTTGTCGACAAGCAGCGTCACACCCTTACGCAACTCCAACGGTCCGCTAAGGAATGCGTTCTTCGCGCCGTCCGCAGCGAGTTCCAAAGCTTTACCTGGAGCGCAGCTATCGATCGCGCTCTGCAGGCGCCCGGTGTCCAGCTTCGTCTCGTCTGCCGGCTCAATCCCGTGCGGAGCGGCAAGCTGTGCGCGGGCGGTCGCACAGACCGGTGGGATCGTCGGCTCTGTTACCGTGCGCGAGTCCTGCGCCACAGCTCGCACGTAACCAGGCGCGCAAGACAAGGCAATGGCTGCCACAGAGAAGATTGCGGCGAAACGCTTTCGGCTCACTCTCACTCCAGAACCTGTTTGACAGGGACAGTCTTCTGTATATCGCAGGCTCCGCCCTCAAGTCCAAAGTCCAGCAATAGCGATGCGGTTTGCGGCGACCGTATTCTTAACTCATGCGTCTTCGCACGATTGCCTTAATCTTTGCTCTTCCTGCAATGCTTCCGACCTCAGCAAGGGCCATTGAACTCAATATCTCTCCGCAGGCGCTTGAACGGACGCTGAACAAGCAGCTCTTCACGCAGGAAGGACGCTACTACTTCAAAGGCAAGCCCGGCTCTGCATGTTACGCCTATGCCGAGGACCCGAAGGTGAGCTTCAATGGCGACCGCATTGTGGTGCACGTGAAGGCGCACGCGAAACTGGGGACGAGTCTGCACGGAGCCTGTCTTGGGGTTGCGCTGAATACCGAGGGCGATGTGTCGGTGCTTCCTGATGGCGCGGGCGAGACCATTGGATTTCGCGATGCACGCGTGGAGCGTCTGAGCGAATCGCGCGAGCTCAACTTCTTTCTCGTGCCATTTCTCTCGGGCAGGCTGCCGCAGCAGATGAAAGTGAATGCCGCCGATCTTCTGCGGCAGTTGCTCACGAAGTCGATGGAATCCACCGGCTACGACATGAAGCTCGACAACCTGAAGATCCACTCCATGCAGGTGCAGGGACCGGCGCTGGCGGTGGACTTCGATGGGAATGTGTCGGTGCACTGAAGCTTCTAGCTGCTAGCTGCTAGCTTTCAGTTTGAAGTTTGCGCTTTTGCGGCGGGTCACGAAACTAGAAGCTAGAGGCTAAGAGCTAGCAGCTGTTTTTCATCGCCAGCTGACCGCCAAATGCCAGCGAAGGCCGCGCTCGGCGGTCTTTTGCAGAACCTGCTCGTACTCGAGGAGTTCGGCGAGAACCTCGTTGCCTTCGCTGCCGAGTTGCTGCGGGTCGCTGGTGAGGGATGCAACGAGTGCTTCGACAGTGCGCAGGCCGTCCTCGGCGCGGTACCACTGCGGAGGCGGAAGCTTTTTGAGCAGTTCAGGATTTCCTGCTCCCTCTTCGATGAGCAGTGCCATGGAGCTCTCGTCGGCCGAGAAGAACTCGAGCAGAGGACGCACGCCGAGTTCGAGCGCCAGCCGTTCCACGGCACCCTCGTAGCGAGCGAGCGCGCGGCCGTTCACGAAGATGTTGAAACCGGGATCTTCGCCCTCGACCACGATGTACATGGAGGCTGCCATTCGGGTCAGTTTACCGTCAGGCGCTGTGCATGTCGCCTTAATCCGAACGTGCCGGGTCCGGCCGCGCTGCCCGGAGGTCGAAGCGCGATTCTTCCGCTGGAGGGACGAGCAGAGCGATGGCGGCGAGGGCCAGCAGCAGAAGGCCGACGAGCATCCTGACAGGGACGCGCGCAGGCATCAGGGCAACGCCTTCGATCAGGATCAGCAACGGTACGATGGCGAACTGTGCGGACCAGCGAATGGCTGAGAGCCGGCCGAGTGCGACCAGTGCGAGAAGAGCCTCGAGGGCATCGAAGCCGGCGGCCAGGCCAGCCAGGTGTGACCATCCACCGACGTGTGTGGCGAGGTTGATTGCGGCTCCGAGGCCGAACGCGGCGGAGGCTCCGAGCAGCGCCGCGGGAAGACGCCAGATACTCTGCCGGGTGGAGCAGAAGAGCACAGCACCGCATCCGGTGAGCAATGGTGTGAGTGCGAGAATGAGATCTTCGCCGGGGTTTGCGAGCGAGGGTTGCGCCAGAAGAAGCAGCAGTCCCGCGATGGCCGCGAGGCCGGGCCAGAGGCGACCCGCGAGAGTCTCGCTGGTGTGGCGCGTCGCTGCTTCACAGACCGCGATGACGACCGGCGTCAGCGCGACCGCCATGGTGAGGCTCGCGGCCGGAATGGCGCGCGGGTACGACAGGCTGATGAGTGGACCGCTGATAAGCAGCGCGCCGCCAATCGCGGAACGGATGAGCGGGCTGCGATCTTCGCGCGTCGCTGCTGAAGGTCGAAGGATGAGGAGGTAGAGCGCCGCTGCAGAGCCGCAGCCCAGCGCGGCAGAGGCGAGAGTTGTCGCAGAGCCTGGCAGCGACTCCGAGAGCATCCAGCGGCTGCCACGCAGAAGGCACAGGAGCGCCAACGGCCACCAGAGATGCCAGGCTGATCGTGGTGCTGCCTGCACAGTTCGTCTCCTTTCCGAAGTTGGACGAGGATGCACGCACGGAAGGCGACAGGGCCGCGCCGATCTGCCAGGCAAAAAAAATAGCAGGGCCGCACAAGTGCGGCCCTGACGAGGTTTCTGGATGGGAGCAGGGTTTAGCGGTTACCGCCGCCCTGAGGTGCGCCACCAACGGGACCACCGGGACCACCGCGACGTCCGCCACGACGGCGGCGGCGACGCTGTTGTCCGGCGGCAGGACGGTCACCGCCCTGAGGTGTGGAAGAACCCGCGGCTGCAGGCACAGCCTCTTCGCCCTCTTCGCTCTCCTCGCCCTCTTCCAGCTCCGCATCATCGTCGATCTCGAAGCCCTCTTCTTCCTCGTCGTCGTCAAAGTCGGCTCCGCCCTCCAGGGTGATGGTGTTCTCAGGGGTCGGACGCTCACGCTCGGGACGGGGTGCGCGCTCGGGGCGATCTTGATTCCGTTCGCTACGCTCACCGCGCTCGGGACGATCTCCACGATCGCCGCGCTCCTGACGGCCGCCGCCCTGAGCTTCCGGAACCTCGGGCAGACCAAGCTTGGCGCGCTGCTCACGCAGCACAGCCTTGCGCGACAGCTTGATGCGGTTGCCCTCGATGGCGAGAACCTTGACGAGGACCTGATCGCCCTCGCGAAGTTCGTCCTTGACTTCCTTGACGCGATGTTCGGCGATCTCGGAGACGTGCAGCAGACCATCGGTGCCGGGGAAGATCTCGACGAAGGCGCCGAACTCAGCGAGACGCACGACCTTGCCGAGGTACGTCTTGCCGACTTCGGGCACGGCGGTGAGGTCCGAGATCATCTGGATGGCCTTGGCGAGACCCTCGGAGTCCGAGGAGGCGACGTTCACGCGGCCGGTATCGTCGACATCGATCTTGACGCCCGTGGCCTCGATGATGCCGCGGATGACCTTGCCGCCGGGACCGATGAGATCGCGAATCTTGTCGGTCGGGATCTGAATGGTGTGAATTCGCGGAGCGTACTTGGACTTCTCTTCGCTGGGCGCGCTGATGACTGCGTCCATGGCGTCGAGCAGGAACAGGCGGCCGCGCTGCGCCTGCGCCAGAGCCTCACGCATGATCTGCGCCGTGATGCCCATGATCTTGATGTCCATCTGGAGCGCGGTGATGCCCTTGCGCGTGCCCGCGACCTTGAAGTCCATGTCGCCGTAGTGGTCTTCGGCGCCGGCAATATCGGTGAGGATGGCGTAGTTGTCTCCCTCTTTCACCAGACCCATCGCGACGCCGGCGACGGAACCCTTGAGCGGGATACCGGCCTGCATAAGCGAAAGCGATGCGCCGCAGACGGTGGCCATCGAAGACGAGCCGTTGGACTCAAGGATGTCCGAGACGACGCGGAGCGTGTAGGGCGACTCCTCTTCGCCGGGGAGAACAGCCTCGATGGCGCGCCAGGCGAGGGCGCCGTGGCCGATCTCGCGGCGGCCGACGCCGGTCATACGTCCAACTTCACCAACGGAGAACGGCGGAAAGTTATAGTGCAGCATGAAGCGACGCTTCTGCTCGCCTTCGTAGCTTTCCATGCGCTGTGCGTCGTCCGTCGTGCCCAGCGTGGCGGAGACGAGCGCCTGGGTTTCGCCGCGTGTGAAGAGCGCCGAGCCGTGCACGCGGGGGAGAACACCGGTCTCGATGGTGATCTTGCGAATCTCGTCGAAGGCGCGGTGGTCAGGACGGATGCGATCCTTGAGCACCTGGTCGCGGAAGATCTTCTCGCGGAGAAGCTCGAAGTACTTGCTGAGCTTCTTGGGAGCATCCGCATCATCGCCGGGGAGTTCTTTCTTCAACTCGTCCTTTAACTCTTTGACCTTGGCGTAGCTCTCGAACTTGGGGTGCTTGTTCGTGTCGAGCGCGTCCTGGAGACGGGCGCCGATCTTGTTTTCGAGCTGCTTCGCATAGGCATCGTCGAACTCCGGCTCGGCGACGGTGCGCTTGGTCTTGCCGGCCTTGGCGACCAGCTCCTCGATGCCGGCGACGATCTTCTTGATTTCGGCGTGGGCGAACACGATAGCGTCGACGACGCGCTCTTCGGTGATCTCGCGGGCGCCGGACTCGATCATGGTGATGCCGTCCCTGGTGCCGACGACCATGATGTTGAGGGTCGATTGGAGACGCTCGGCGTAGGTCGGATTGACGATGAACTCGTCGTTGACAATGCCGATGCGAACGGCGCCGACGGGGCCGTGGAAGGGGATGTCCGAAAGCGCGAGGGCGCAGCTGGCGCCGTTGATGCCAAGCACGTCCGGGTCGTTCTCCTTGTCGGCCGAGTAGACGAACGCGACAACCTGCGTCTCGTTGCGGAAGGCCTCAGGGAAGAGCGGGCGGATGGGACGGTCGATCTGGCGGGAGGTCAGGATCTCCTTCTCGGAGGGACGGCCTTCGCGCTTGATGAAGCCTCCGGGGATGCGGCCGCCAGCGTATGTAAACTCTCTGTATTCAACGGTCAGCGGAAAGAAGTCAATGCCCTCCTTTGGCTCTGGTGAGGCGACCGCGGTTGCCAGAACGGCGTTGTCGCCGCTGGTTGTGAAGGCGGCGCCGGATGCCTGCTTGGCCAGCCTGCCTGTCTCAAATTTGATCTGCTTGCCACCAGCAAGCTCTACAGTTACGTCGTGCTTCATGATGTTCCTCGTCTTTTCTTCGTAAATGTGTGTTCGCCGAAGGCGTTCCGCCTAAAACGAAAGCCCCGCCAGAGGTGTCTCGGACGGGGTTGAAAATGGATGCGGCGCTGGGTTGCGGAAGCAGCGAAGGGCGGAGCCGCCCAGGCGCACAAAGGCGCAGGCGTCTCGGTGAAGAGATGCTGCGCGATTGCTGGCGCTTGTAGCGGTCAACGTCGTCTTCGCTCTCCGTCGGCTCTTCACGCGTGATCGCGGAGCCGGCTCGCGATGTGGGGTTACTTGCGAATCCCCAGCTTGCCGATCACGTCGCGATAGCGGTCCGAGTCCGTGCGCTTCAGGTAGTCCAGAAGGCGGCGGCGCTTGGAGACCAGCATGAGGAGGCCACGGCGGGAGCCATGATCCTTCTTGTGTGTCTTGAAGTGTTCGGTCAGCTCGCCAATACGCTCGCTGAGAATGGCAATCTGCACCTCAGGACTCCCGGTGTCGGTGTCATGCGTGCGGAACTTGGTGATGATTTCGGTTTTCTGTGCGGGGGCCAACACGGTTGGTTGTTACTCCTCGTCCTTTTAACTCAGTCCACTTCTCTCAGTGTCTGCCCTTAAGATAACACGCAAAAGGCCGATTTCCGGCGCTCCAGCGTGTTCTTTCTCGGGCGATTCCGCGCTGCACAAAGGCCACGCCATGTGTGCCTTGCTATGCGATGTGCGTCTTCAGGAAGTTGAGCGAGCGCTCGCCGGCGAGCCTGGTGGCATTGGCATTGTAGGAGGGGCGGTCGGGATTGGCGAAGGCGTGAGCGGCGCCCTCGTAGAGGAAGATCTCGACCTCACCTTCGTGCTTGCCGTGGGCGTTGCGAACGGCGTCGATCTGATCCTGGCCGATGTGGTCGTCGGCGTCGCCGAAATGGATCATGACAGGGCAGGTTGGCTCCTCGGCCGCGAACTTGCCGATGCCACCGGGGTAATAGCAAACCGTGCAGGCAGGCTCGATGGCCTCGTTGTTTCCCCGGACAGCGGTGACCCAGCTAATGAGGCCGCCGTAGCAGAAGCCAACGACGCCGACCGAGTCGACGATTCCCTTCGCGTACTTGACGGCGGCGGCGGCGTCCTTGAGGGAGTCGTCGGGTTTGAGCCTGCGGTAGAGCGCGAAGGCCTTCTTCAGGTCGGCCTCGCCGTAGCCGAGATTCAGGTCTCGCTCAAGTCGGTCCATGATCGCAGGCGCGACGGCGAGGAAGCCGTCCTTCGCGTAGGAGTCCGCAACGGCCTGGATCGACTTGTTGACGCCGAAGATCTCCTGCACGACGACGATCGCACCGATCGGCTCACGCTGGGGACGCGCGACGTAGGCCGAAAGCTCGTTGCCGTCGCTTGCCGTGACTTTTACCCACTCACCCATGAAACGCTCCGCTCGCGCGCTTAAGGGATGGCGCGCTCCTCGCGATTGTACGCGGCATCGTGCGCTCTAATTGTGAGACGCGGCCAGAGCCGTTTTGATGAGGCTGAAGGCGTGACTCAGTTGGCTTGGCGGGCGGCGCGCAGCAGCACGTCGGCAAGGTCACCGGCAGAGACACGATACTGTCCGCTCTCGATGGCCTCGCGAAGCCGCTGGATCCGATGCCGGCGCGGTTCACGCTGTGCGCCGGGTGCCGGCGCCGTGAGAACCACCTCATTTGCTGACGGTGGCATTGAACCCGCCGCCGATGTCCCAGAATTCACCATAAGAATCTCCTCATGGTCTTTATCGGCGGTGAGTGTAACGACTTTAGTGCGTTCTTAAATTTTCTTTAGGTCAGGCGGCAGTCCGGCGGGATGGCCTCGTGCTGGAACGCTGAGCGGAACGGCGTGGCTGGACGTCAGCACGGCGCGTCGTCTGGCCCATGACAGCGCGCAGGCGGCGCACGGCGCCGGAGTGAATCTGCGAGACGCGGGACTCGACGACGCCCAGGGTGAGGCCGATCTCGCGCATGGTGAGCTCTTCGTAGTAGTAGAGCGTGAGGACGAGACGCTCCTTCTCGGGCAGCTCCTCGATGGCATCGATGAGGCGCTGGCGCGACTCGGCGGCAAGGCAGAGGAAGAGCGGGTCCTCTTCGGCGGAGGCGGGGACATACTCCAGCTCCTCGTCCTCTTCGTCCTTGCTGTGCTCAGCGTTGAGGCTGCCGAGTTCCAGGCTGCGAAGTTCGCCCATCAGCTGCTGCAGCTCCTCAAGCTCTATCTCCATCGCCCCGGCGATCTCGTGCTCGGCGGGCGCGCGGCCGAGACGCTGGGCGAGGACGCGTGTGGTCTCCGCGATGGCGCGCGCCTTGCGACGGAGCTCGCGCGGGCCCCAGTCGAGCGTGCGCAGCCAGTCCAGAATGGCGCCGCGAATGCGGAACTGCGCGTAGCTCTTGAATTGCACGTGGCGGCGGGTGTCGAAGCGATTGCATGCCTCCATGAGACCGACCATGCCGGCGGAGATGAGATCGTCGAGCTCGACGTGGCGCGGCAATGTCTGATGCAGCTTGCGCGCGATGAATCGGACAGAGACGAGATGCTCCAGGAGCAGCCGCTCGCGTTCTTCGGACGTCAACGGCCGGGCTGCGGTGAGGTCGCGGCTGTCGAGGATGGGTTGTGCGGGGAGGAGTTCTTCGTGTGGCGTGGATGGCGTGGACGGCGTCGACATCGGGGGCTCCTTCGTTCGTCTGCGCTGGCGCGTGATGCATGCGTCAACACTGGACAGAAGGAGCAACAAGGATGCCGAAGCCGCGAGGGCTTTCTAAGCGAAATCCAAGCCAAAGATGAGAAAAAGCAAAGGATCCGGGTGACAGGCAAAAAGAAAGCCCCTGTCTCCAGGGGCTGCGTTGAAGTCGGTTTCTTCGTCGTTGGTAAGACGGATGCGAAGGGCAAACGTCACGTTGTACCCTGCATGGAAAATTTTCTTTCTTCGCGGAACGACGGTTTTTAGCCCCGCGGACGGCGACGGCAGCGGATGTGCTCGGCGGCGATCTCCGGGGCATCCGCGGCGAGAATGACGGCACGCTCGAGGACGTGGGCCAGTTCGCGAACATTGCCGGGCCAGGCGTGTTGTCCCAGGGCCTGGAAAGCGCAGAGTGAGAGGCTCTTGCGGGGGGCGTCGGCGCCCAGCCGGGCGAGCAGATGGCTGGCCAGCGCCGGCAGGTCGTCGAGACGTTCGCGCAGCGCAGGAACTTCGAGTGGAAAGACGGCGAGGCGGTGGTAGAGGTCAAGACGGAAGGCGCCATCGACAACCCGCTGCTCGAGGTCGCGATGCGTGGCGGCGATGACGCGGACATCGACCCGGGTGATCTCGTTGTCACCGATGCGCTGGATCTCGCCGCACTCCAGGAAGCGGAGAAGCTTGGCCTGAACGGCGAGCGGGAGTTCGCCGATCTCGTCGAGGAAGAGAGTGCCTCCGTGCGCTGCTTCGATGCGGCCGGTGCGGGCCTGCACGGCTCCGGTGAAGGCGCCGCGTGTGTGTCCAAAGAGTTCGGCCTCGAGGAGCGCCTCGGGGATGGCGGCGCAGTTGAGCACGGTGAGGGGCTTTGAGGAACGGCTGCTGAGGCGGTGGATCGCGGAGGCGACGACCTCCTTGCCTGTGCCGGTCTCGCCCTCGATGAGCACCGTGGAGTTGCGCGGCGCGACGAGGCGGATAAGCTGCGTGAGCTCGCGCATCGGAGCGCTCTCACCGATGAGGCCCGGGATGGGCAGCGTGCGTACCTGTGAGGAGCTCGCGGCGACGGAGATTGGCGCGGTTTTGATGATGGCTGTCGGGATATGCGACGCGGGCGTATGGATGAGAACCGCGGCCGGCGGTGCCCCTTGCGGCGGGCCCCATGGTCCTGATCCGGTGCGCGGGAGGAGGCTGGGCGCAGCGTTCCACGCGGCGGTGTCGGTCTTCACCTGCTGAGCCTCGCGAAGCGCGTGCAGCAGCTCGTGCCGGTGGGTGCTGCGCGTGCTGGTGAGCGCGCCGCCGTCCACGCTGAGAACATCGACCGCGGGGTACATCAGGGCGATGTGGCCGGCGAGTTCTGCGGCCTCAAGATCGGGAAGCCAGCCATCCATAAGCAACGCGTCCGAGGGTTGGTGCTCCAGCAGCGTGAGGGCCTCGGCGCCGCCGCTGGCCTCGTGAACACGCCAGCGCAGGCCGGTAAGACTCTCGCGCAGGCGCTGACGCAGCGCGGCGTCTGCGCTGGCGAGAACCACATCTCTCTCTGTACCCCTGGCGGCTGCACTCATGCTGCTCTCCCCTCTGTTCCTTCGATCCTGACTCGTATGCGGCGGACCCACTCCGTCAACTCCAGTGAGTCGGCGAGCGCGCCTTCAATGGTTTCGCGCAGCTCTGCCTCGCCGCCGCGCCGGCCGAGCTCGAGCCGCCACTGCAGGCGCGTGAGCGGCTGGCTGAGATCGTGCAGGTCCTGGCTGAGTGAGTGGCGAAGTGCACGGGGCTTCTCTGCCTGGCTCGCAGCGGTCATGCGTTCACCACCGCGGCAAGGTGCGACGTGGAGATGCCGGCTGCGGCCGGCAGCTCGGCGGGGCGGGTGCCCATGCGGTAGCCGATGCCGCGGACCGTCTCGATGAGGGCTGTTGGCGCGTCAGAGACTGCACCGAGCTTGCGACGCAGATAGTTGACGTAAACATCGAGAACGTTAGTGGGGGTCTCTGGGGCCATCTGCCAGACCTGCTCGAGGAGCTCGGCGCGACTGCATGCCTGGCCGCGGCGCAGCATCAGCGACTCCAGCAGGGCGAACTCCTTGCCGGTAAGCTCGACCGGGATGCCGGCGCGCTCCACGGTGCGACGCAGGCGGTCAAGCGACATGTCATCCCAGCGCAGGACCGGGTCGGCATAGCGCTCGCGGCGGCGCAGGATGGCGCGGCAGCGGGCGGTGAGTTCCTGAAAGCTGAAGGGCTTCGGGAGGAAGTCATCGGCGCCGAGGTTGAGGCAGCGCACGCGCTCCTCGACCTCGCCGCGGCCGGTGAGAACCAGCACGGAGGAGCGTGGAGACTCCTCGGAGAGAACAGCCAGAACCTCGCGGCCGTCGCGCTGCGGCAGCCCCAGGTCGAGCACCACCAGGTCCGGCTCCCAGCGGCGGGCGCGTTCGACGGCAGCATCGCCGTCCCCCACCCACTCCACTTCATGGCCCTCGAAGGTCAGGCCCCTTTGGAGAAAGACTCCAAGGGCGCGATCATCCTCCACTATCAAAACACGCATTCGCTGCTCCTTACTCCTCAACTTGCTGGTGCCCTACGGTTCCCTGGGAGGAGCGAAGCGACCGATTGAAAACAGCTGGAATTAGCTAAGTGTTTTCTTAGCCGATTCTTCTATTTTTCTTCGTGCAAGTTTCGCTGACTTGCTTGAGTTGAAGATGCGCTCTGTTGCGACATAAGACAATGAAAAAGTGGGGTGGAATTAAGGTTCCGGTTTCATTTCGGGAATCGGCGCCGGGGCGCAAAACATGAGCCAGATTTAACTTTTGAGGTTCCTTTGCAGGTTCCTCTTGCAGTTCGCCTTTTATTCGCTACAATGACCGCATGGCGATTACGCGTCGGCAAAAAGAGGTTCTCGACTTCCTTTCCAGCTTCACGGCACGGCATGGCTACTCGCCCTCCTATGAGGAGATGGCCGCCGGATTGGGGCTCAGTTCGCTGGCGACCGTGCACAAGCATGTGACCAACCTGCAGAACAAGGGACTGCTGCAGCGGGCGCATAACCGCAGCCGCTCGATCGACGTGTTGCCGCAGCGCTCGCAGAAGAAGAGTTTCGATCGCCTGCCCTTGCTGGGCCGCATTGCCGCCGGCCAGCCGGTCGAGGCCATCGAAAACGCGGAGAGTATCTCGCTGGGTGACATCATCGGCGGCCGCGAGGTGTTTGCCCTGGAGGTCCGGGGGGATTCCATGCGCGATGAACACATCGTGTCCGGCGACTTTGTGCTGGTGGAGCGGACGCGGACGGCGCGCGAGGGTGAGATCGTCGTGGCGTTGATCGACGGCTCGGATGCGACGCTGAAGAGGTTCTATCGCGAGGGCAGCCTGATCCGGCTGCAGCCCTCGAACACGGAGATGGCTCCTATCTATGCGCCGGCCACGAATGTAAGCATCCAGGGCAAAGTGCTGGGAGTGCTGCGGAAGTACGCCTGACGGGCCAGCGCCGGGAACCAACGACTGTCTGACTGCGTATTCAGCTTCGTCCCGTATTGCGAAGCTGGAGGCCCGCGTTGAACTCGTCACGTAAGTCCCGGAAGCGGCTTTGGGTCATCCTTGGCACAGTGGCAGCCGTACTGATTGCCAGCGTCATCTTCGTGGCCAAAGCGCTCTCGACCCCCGACAAACTGGATCCCTCGCAGCTCGGCAAGGCCCAGGTGGGCGATATTGCGCGCTCGGTCGTGGCGACGGGTAAGGTCTGGCCGATTACGCAGGTTGAGGTGAAGTCGAAGGCCAGCGGCATCGTCACGAAGCTGAACACCGACATCAACCACACGGTGCGTGTTGGCGAGGTGCTGGCCCAGCTCGATCAAGAGGAAATTCTGGACGAGGTGGCGGCGGCGAAGGCGCAGTTGCAGGCGGCCGAGGCCAACATGAAGTCGGCGCAGGCTGCCGTGGCTTACGACAGGGTGGCGGCCGAGGCGCCGGACCTGCCCGACTGGGAGCGCAACTGGCGCCGCGCGGCAGAGATGGAGAAGTCAGGCGTGCTGTCGAAGCAGAACGCGGACCAGGCGCAGCAGCAGTACCTTTCAGCCGCGAACGCGCGAGATCGTGCAGTTGCGCAGATTACGGTGGATTCGGCGAAGCAGCGGCAGGCGCAGTCACAAGTAGCGCAGGCGGAGGCGTCCCTAAAGCAGCTTGAGGAACAGCTTTCGTATACGACGATCACTTCGCCGATTGACGGGGTGGTGCTCTCGCGTGACGTGCAGGTGGGTGACGCGGTGAGCTCAATTCTGGTGCTGGGTTCGACGGCAACGCTGGTGATGACGCTGGGCGACACGCACGAGGTTTATGTGAAGGGCAAGGTCGACGAGTCGGACATCGGGAAGGTGTATCTTGGCCAGGCCGCACGCATCAAGGTGCAGAGCTTCCCGGACCGCACGTTCTACGGCAAGGTGACGAAGATTGCACCGCTCGGCGTCGAGAAGGACAACGTGACGACCTTCGAGGTACAGATCTCGATCGACAATCCTGGCGGCGAGCTGAAGGCGAACATGACCGCCAACGCCGAGGTTGTGCTCGAGGAACACAAGCATGTGCTCACCGTGCCGGAGCAGGCCGTCCTCTACGACAAAGACCGCAACGCCAGTGTGTGGGTGCCGGACCCGCATGGCAAGGACGGCCATCGCGTGGTGAATGTAAAGACCGGGTTGTCGAATGGCAGCCGCGTTGAGATTACCTCCGGCCTGAAGCCGGGAGATACCGTCGTCCTGCAACAGACATCGTAGGATTTTTACCGCAACCGGCTGAGCACTGGAAGCAACGCCAACACAAGATGCGTGAAGCAAAGTTCGCAGCGCAATGGAGAACTCGATGAACCTTCGACCGCTACTTCTCACAGCAGTACTCAGCGTCACCACGATGGCACTTGCCGACAACACCTTTGACAAGACGCTCAACGTTTCGGGGCAAGCCGATCTTTATGTCTCGACCGGCTCGGGCAACATACACATCACGCCGGGCAGCGGCGGTCAGATTCACATTGTGGGGCACGTGCACGCGGGATGGAGTTCGTTCGGTGATGTGAACGCGCGCATCCAGCGGATCGTCGACAACCCGCCGATTGTGCAGAATGGGAACTCGGTGCGTGTGGGCGAGGTTACGGATCACAGTCTGTTCAACAACATCTCGATCGACTACGACGTCGCCGTGCCGGCGGATGTAGCGCTGAACCTGCACAGCGGATCGGGTGATGTCGAAGTCAACAACGTGGGCCGCTTTGTTTCCGCGGGCAGCGGATCGGGCAATGTTCGGATTCGCGGCACCCATGGACCTCTTGACGTTGAATCAGGCTCGGGTAACCTGCAGATTGACGATGCGGGCGCCGGCGACGTCAAGGCGAGGACAGGCTCAGGAAACATCCGCGTCAACGGGTTCAGTGGCGGCTTCACCGCAAAGACTGGATCCGGCGATGTCGAGGCATATGGCCGCCTTCAGGGCGGCGGAATGATTTCGGCGGGCTCCGGCAATGTGCGGCTGCACCTCACGCCCGACTCGCGCTTTACGCTCGAGGGAGCTACAGGATCCGGCGACATTCGCGTGCGAATGCCTGGTGTGGTCGCGGCCAACACTGACACCTCGCGCCACCACGTCACCACGGAGGTGAACGGCGGCGGCCCGGCATTGCAGATTCGCACCGGATCAGGCGATATCGACATCTCGCCGCGCTAGTGGCAGTCATCTCGATGCGCAACCGCCGGCCGCAGGGGCAAGCTTCTGCGGCTAGACTGTCTGGATGGAACACCCGCGGCTGCTCGTATTCGACCTCGATGGAACGCTCATCGACTCCTCCCTGGATCTCTGCAACTCTGTGAACGCAGCGATGCAAGGCGTAGGCAAGAGCACGCTGCCGAATGCGGTGATCGCGAGTTATATCGGCGACGGCGCGGCGATGCTGGTGCGGCGGGCGCTGGGCGATCCGGGCGATCTTGATGCCGCAAATGCCCCCGCTGGAGACGCGCTTTTTCATCGCGCCTTTGAGCTGTTCCTGGAACACTATCGCGAACACAAGCTGGACAACACGCGCTGCTATGACGGCGTGCTCGATTCCCTTCGTGTGATTCGCGAACGTCACCCGCAGATTCCAATGGCGGTGTTGACGAACAAGCCCGTGAAGCCTTCGCAGCAGATCTGTGAGGCACTGGGGCTCGCTCCGTTCTTCTTTCAGAACTACGGCGGGAACTCCTTCACGACAAAGAAGCCGGACCCTGAGGGACTGCTGACGCTGATGCGCGAGACGGAGGCTCTTCTCAAAGCGCGGGATTCTGCTGCGCCTGCGCTTTCGCCCGCGGAGGTGGTGATGGTCGGCGACTCGGATGTAGACGTGCTGACCGCGCGTCGCGTTGGCGCGCGTGCCATTGGCTGCCTGTTCGGTCTGGCTCCGCACTCCCTGGATCGAGTGCCACCGGATCGGCTGGTGCAGCATCCGTCCGAGTGGCCGGATGCGCTGGGGCTCTAACTCTTCCAGGCTCCGAGCACGCGCCGCAGCAGGACCAGCTCACCGACATGATAGGCGTTGTGATCGGCGATGAGCAGCGCCTCGCGAAGCAGATTCTGTCCGTCACCCCACTCAAATGGTCGAATGAGGTTGACGTCGTCCACCGAGTCCACGAGGCGCTCAAATGTCTCGCGATCTTCGCGAATCTGCTGGACGCTCTTCTGCCACGCGTTGGCGCTCGGCGGCTTCGGGTCACTGGGCCAATAGTCGTCAGGCCACTTGAGCTCGCGATAGCTTCCGTCATCGTTGCAACTGAATTCGAGGATATCGCGTTGCGCGATGCGCATGTGCTCCAGCAGCTGCCATGCCGAGTAGGGCATTCCTTTGGGCACCACACCGCGCAGTTCCTCGGGTATTCCCTTCACTGCCTTGTCGAAGCCGGCATGCGCCTGACCGCCATCCATCAGGGATTTGAGTTGAATTCGCAGCTCTCCGCCCAGGCTGCGTACCGCGGGTGTCGTTGCACTTTTTTTCGCTCTGGTCATTCCTGTCCCTCACCTGCTCGCAGGTCATCTATCACTACGATGCGCGGAAGGCCACAGCCAGGCGGCGCCGCGGACTCCGCTGGAATCGCCGTGCAGGTTGCGGCGAATAGGCGTCTCCACGCCGCCGCCGAAGCCGTAGTCGCGCAGACGTGCCGCGATGCCTCCGCTGTAGAGGCGGCCGATGCGCGAGAGTCCTCCACCCAGCACGATGACGTCGGGATCGACGATGTCGACGACGGTGGAGAGGCCGCGGGCAATGCGATCTTCGAGACGATCGAGCGCCGCTTCGGCCTCCGCGTCTCCCCGAGCAGCTGCGGCGACGATCTCCGCACTGCGCAGCGAGCGCCCGGCGACGTGCTGGAAATCGCGTTCGAAGCCAGGGCCGGAGATCCAGGTTTCGAGGCAGCCTCGGCGTCCGCAGTAGCACTGCGGGCCGGGCCATTCGCCGGCGACCGGCCATGGAAGCGCCGTGTGACCCCACTCGCCTGCGAGACCATTGGGGCCGGTCAACAGCGCTCCCCGCACAACCACGCCGCCGCCGCAGCCGGTTCCGAGAATGACGCCGAAGACCACCTCGGCCCCGGCCGCGGCGCCGTCAGTCGCCTCGCTGATGGCGAAGCAGTTTGCGTCGTTCGCACAGCGCACCTCGCGGGAAAGAGCATCGCTGAGATCGCGCTGCAGCGGCTGGCCGTTGAGCCACGTCGAGTTTGCGTTCTTGACGAGGCCGGTTGCCGCAACGATGGTGCCGGGAATGCCTACGCCGACCGTTCCCTGGGCTCCAATGCCGTGCTCGAGATCCTCAACCAGTGCGGCGATCGAGCGAACGGTTCCGGCATAGGCCTGCTGCGGCGTAGCGATGCGAACGCGGCGGAGCTCGTGGCCAGTATCGTCAAGCGCGAGCGCCTCTGTCTTGGTGCCGCCAAGATCGACTCCAATTCTCATCTGCCCTCCACCAACGCGTAGGTTCCCCGGCTGCGCGGGAAGCAAGCGCCGGAGAGGGCAGTATAACGACGCTGAAACGCTGCGCGAAGGAAGTGTTAACGCGATTCGGGGGCTGGGGATGTGCTCTGCGGCGTCGCAGGGAGAGTGTAGATGACCTCGCCGGCGCGCGTGTAGTGCAGCTCTTCACGAGCCTGATGCTCGATGGCAGCAGGGTCGTTCTGCAGCTGGTCGACGTGCTCGTGAAGGCGACCGTTCTCCTGCTGCAGCTGCTGCGTCTGAACCTGCAACTCGCGGGCCTCTTCGCGTTTGTGGACGAAGGCAGTGAGTCCGTTGTGGCCGAAGACGACCCCGTATCCCATCACGACAGCGAGCACACCTGCACCGAGCGTCGCCACCTTGCGGCGTGACTCGTAGAGCCGGGAGCGCACAGCAGATACGACTGCGAGCACTCCCAGTTTTCTCGGATTCTTCTGCTGTTTGCGCAACGGCCCCAACCTGCGGGTGGACTCGGTCTCAGTATCTCGCATTTGATGCAGGAAGTTTCGCGGGATGCCACAAGGCTGAACCACATTCGTCATCGCTGTGGCAAGCGGCTCTCCAGGTGCCGGGACTTTGGTATTCTGTGCTGCGACCGATGCGGATTCTGTTTGCCATCTCGCTCGTCGCACTTGCGGCACTCCTTTGGGCATCGGTCTCGATCACGCAGCACGTTTACCGCTCGCGCCGCAGACAGCGCACGCTGCCGGGTAAGGCAACGCGGCGGCCCCTCACAGCAGTTCCCCCGGCACCCGCGTCTTCGGACTCCGGCGCAGCAGAAGATACGAGTCACCAACGCAAGGCTTCCTGAGACTCAGAGGTTATGCAGACTGTTCTTACAAACCGCTTTGGACTGTCACAGGCCCGCGCCTTCGGCTCGACGATCCCCGGGAAGCTGACCCTCGGTGTCGCGGCGACCATGGTGATCGCGCTTGCCGCACACATCGCGTTCCCGTTGCCGTTTACGCCTGTTCCCTTCACTCTGCAGCCGCTTGCCGTACTGGGCGTCGGCCTCGCCTTTGGGCCGGTTGGTGGATTTCTGACACTCTTGGCCTACCTCACAGAGGGCGCGTGCGGTCTGCCGGTCTTCAGCCCTGGGGGAGCTGGCGGAGTCGCACAGCTTTTCTTCGGACCCACCAGTGGCTACCTGCTTTCGTATCCGCTGGTGGCGGCCATCGCCGGCGGTCTGACGCGTGTGCTCGGACGGCGCTTGTCTCTGTTCGCGGCGGCTGTTACCGGCTGCGCGAGCGCAACCGTTGTCCTCTTCCTTGCCGGTGCAGGCTGGTTCATGGCGTTCACGCACCTGCCGCTGCGCGCGGTCTGGATTGCGGCGATCGCCCCATTCCTGCCGGGCGAAACGATCAAAGTACTCGCCGCCGCTGGTATTTACAGCACGCTTCGGCGCCACTCCCGCAACAAACGCTCCGCTTAACGCACTTGAAGCATCTGAAGGACCTGATGACCCCCGCTGCATCTGCTGTACGTGAAATTTCCATCGCCCATAGCCCTGACTCCGACGACGCCTTCATGTTTTACGGCCTCGCCACCAACAAGGTGCGTGTGCCCGGCTACCGCTTTAACCACACGCTGACGGACATCGAGACGCTCAATCGCAAGGCGATGAACGAGCAATTCTATGACGTGACGGCGATCAGCTTTCACGCATACCCCTACATTCAGGAGCACTACACGCTGATGGCGTGCGGCGGGTCGGTGGGTGAGAAGTACGGTCCGATGATTGTCGCGCCGCGGATGTACACCCTGGACGAGGTGAAGAAGCTCCGCATCGCCGTGCCCGGCACGCTGACCACGGCCTACCTGACGCTCAAGCTCTTTGCTCCCGAGATCGAGACGGTCACGGTGCCGTTCGACAAGATCATCCCGGCCGTGCTCGCGGGTGAGTTCGACGCAGGCTTGATTATTCATGAGGGCCAGCTCACCTACAGTCGCGATGGACTGATGAAGATCATCGACCTGGGCGTGTGGTGGTTCGAGCAGACGGGGATGCCGCTGCCGCTGGGCGGTAATGCCATCCGCCGCTCGCTTGGCGGCGACGTTCAGCTCATCACCACGAACGCGCTGCGGCAGAGCATTCAGCATGCGCTGGATCACCGCGAGGCTGCGTTGGAGTACGCAATGCAGTTTGCGCGCGATCTCGACCCAAACCTCGCCAATCGCTTCGTGGGAATGTATGTGAACGAGCGCACGATCGACTACGGTGATGACGGCCGCGAGGCGATTCGCAAGCTGCTCGACATGGGCTACGAGCGCGGCATCATTCCGCACCGGGCTGCAGTCGACTTCGTTGGATAACTTCACGGGATAGGACTCGGAGCCCGAGGTTTATCCCGTGCTATACTTCCTTTGTGCGCAAGCAGTTCCCGCGCACTTCCCTCGCGAACTTCACTGCAGTTCGCTCCGCTTACCCAAAAGCGGATTCAGGTCTGGACGCGTAGCTCAACTGGCAGAGCATTCGACTCTTAATCGACAGGTTGAAGGTTCGATTCCTTCCGCGTCCACCATCCTCTAATTCCAGGATCTGCTCCATTTTCTTTAATCCAGATCGAAGTCCCGCAGCGGCTTTTCGGTCGTCGGCGACTCCTTCGCTTTCTTCACGGCCTCGGCGAACTTCTTGGCCAAAACGTCGTCCTTGTTCTTCTGCGCCTCGACGGACTGCGCGAAGATGCTCTCACGGCGGGCGTCGGCGTCCTTAAGAGCGCGCGCCGCAGCGCCGAAGTCTTCGAAGGTCTTCTTGCGCGGCGCAGAGGTATGCGCGATGATCTGCCGGGTTACAGGATCCACCTTCAGCATTCCCCCGCAGTCCGGGCACATTACCTCAAACGGCTGATCGCTCATTCCCATCGCACACCTGCCTCACCTCACATTGTATGGCGGGGCGGGCGGTGGCAGATATGCCATCGCGTAGCGCGGCGTATCACAGATCGACCAGATGAGCGCAACGATCCAGCCGATAACGGTCCAGCTGAGCAGCAGGTTGACGAGAAGGATCCAGCCGAAGTTTTGCGCATGACGGGCGGCCGCGATGATCGTGGGCAGGAAGTGGACCGCCAGTATCGGCAGAACGAAGATGAGGAAGAACAGGTGCACAAAGAACCTCCGACAGGAAGTCGTACGCGGTGCCCGGCCCGATAGTTCCTAGAGAAATAGTACCCGGTGGCCTGGGCATTCCTGCGCGGCATTTTCCACCAGCAGCGCGGGCAGCCCTTCACCATACCGGGCCATGAACCAGACGCCGCCAATGACGCGCTCCTGCAGGTGGCCCTCCGGAAAAAGGTTCAGCATCAGCGTGGTTGCGTGCTTTTGCAGCGAAGCCTCGCGCTGCACCTGGAAGCCGGCAGCCATCGTGCGCAACCGGTTCATCTGGTAGCGCATCTTGTTGGCGGAGACGCCGGCCGCGCGGCCCAGATCCGGGCTCATCGCGGACATGTACTGCGTCAGCGCGTCGAGCTCATCGTCCAACGCGTTCCCCGCCGCCGCGAGATTGCGCTTCAGCTCGATAGGCATGGCACGTGCGCCGAGCCGCTGCGACAGCTCGCCGGCGCTCTTCGCCTCCCATAGCTCCGGGACCTGGATTTCGAGGGAGGCCAGCACCTTCGCGAGCGCGGGCTCGACGAGCGTGGCCGAGAGGCGCGGGAGCAGCGCTGTGACGCGGCCCAGCACGCGCTCATAGATCACCGCCGACTGCGCGAAATAGGCGATCTCCGCGGGGCCGGCAATATAGGCTGCTGTCGGAAGGATGGTGTCCTGAAACACAGGCCGCAGCAGTGCATTCGGGCTGATGCGTTCCGGCTCGGAGTCAAGGATCGCCAGCAGTTCGGCGGTTGAGTAGCTCTGGGTGCCCGCCTTCCACTGTCCGTTCTCACCGTGGCGGAGCGGCAGCCGCGCGCCAGTCTCCGCATCCAGCAGAAACAGCAGCGAGTGACCCGGTGTGACGAGTACCTGCGCGTGATAGCCGGCCTTCGTCAATTCTTCCGAGCGAGCGAGCAGCGCAGTCTCCAGCGATTGGGACTCTTCAATGGCGGCGCGGAGAGCGCGCGTTCCCAGCACATGAAAATCCCGTGACGAAGCGTCCATCACTATGAGGCCGAACTCCGCAAACACCGATGTCAGGAGCTTGCCGAAGGCCTGGGCGAGCCCAGTTCCCTGCCCGGACGCGTAACACTCGCGGAGGAGATCAGCCGTGGGGCCCCATCCAATCAATTCACTCGCGCGTTCCAGTGTGGACTCAAGCCGCGCACGACCAGCCTCGCTGCCACCGTCCATGCGGAGGCCCCCCACTGGAAGCGGCCGGTTCGATTCGAGCTCGAGCTTCAGCGTCTCGATCGCAGTCTTCGTCGGTAAAGCAATCTGGTCGACCTCTGCAAGATCGTGATCTTCGCTGGCAAGCCAGAACACGGGAACATGCGTACGCCCTGTTTGAGTGCTTGCGTCCTGTGCCTTGCGAATCGCGGTGGCAGCCTTCAGCAGCGTAAGCAGAGGACCACCGAAGAGCGCAACCTGCTGCCCCGTTACAACTGCTGCTGCCCCGTTGCGAAGCTGCTCGATGTTCTCGCGTGCAGCTGAGCCTGCGCCGAACTGCTTGGCCTGTTGAAGGAGCTGCGCTGCGAGGCGCTGGTGGTGATCTGCGCTAAGTTCAGGGGCGTTTCGAGCCCAGCCGAATCCAAAGGGAGCAGACGGATACCACCGCCGCAACAGCGCGGGATTGGCCGCCGCCGAAGGTTCCAGGAAGTCGCGCAGAAGCGCTGTCGTTCCTGGCACCATCGCCATGGGGTAACACTGAACTTCCATCCGCCTCGTTCTCCGCCTCTTCGAGCCTTGAGCCTGTTGGATGCGCGACCCCGGCGCCCGATGCAAATCGAATTCACTCCCTCATCGTGTACTGTACCTTCATGCCCGTCCGCAAGACGCCTGCCTCCAACAAGAAGAGCTCCCGAACAACCAGGAAGTCCGCGACAGCGCAAGCCGCCAGCGCCGCGAAAAACCTGCACAGCGGAAAGAAACTCACCGGCCGCGCGCGTTTGCTCTCGTCGAAGACCGTCTACAACGGCAAGGTCTTCTGGGTGACGAGCGATGACGTGTTGGAGCCGGGAGGAATCCGCGTGCGACGCGACGTCGTGCGCCACAATGGCTCCGTCGTGATCCTTGCGATCGACGCACGCAGGAATCCCGACGACCCGGATATTCTCCTCGTCCGGCAGTACCGCCACGCAGCCGGTCAGTTTCTCCTGGAGCTTCCTGCCGGTCGCATTGAGCCGGGCGAGAAACTGATCCCTGCCGCCAAACGCGAGCTTCTCGAGGAGACGGGCTACAAGGCCAGAAAATGGTCACACCATGTCCGGTACTACGCCAGCCCGGGGTTCATGGCCGAATCCATGGACATCCTGCTCGCCGAAGACCTCGTGCACGCTCCCGGCGAGGGAACCCCGGACGAGGATGAGCATATCGAGCTGCATCCGACACCGCTCTCCGAGGCTGTCCGGCTCGCTCTCACGGGTAAGCTGCACGATGGTAAGTCGCTCATCGGCATTCTTTTCTATGCCATCCGGCGGCTGATTACCATTTGACCAAAATCTCTTTGAGCAGGTCAATACGACTTTGCTGTTTTGTCCGGCACCCGACGAACGAGCGCCCATCCATCTTGAGACGTTTGCTTCCTGGAATTCAGAAAAGGAAGCTTCGGACGGCAAGCCATGGCTCAGCACAAAGGCGTCATCAAGTGGTTTAACAATGCCAAAGGATACGGTTTCATCGGGCGGCAGGATGGGCCCGATCTGTTTGTGCACTACAGCTCCATCCTGCAGGATGGCTACAAAACTCTGCGCGAGGGCGACGAGATCGAGTTCGATGTCGTTCAGGGCATCAAGGGTTTACAGGCCGATCAGGTCGTCGTTGTGAAGTCCGCCTGAGGCCATTCGGCCAGACCCATCTACAATCGAGGGCGGACTGAAACCTGCCCATGGATAACATCACCCTCGCCCGCCTTCTGGATGAGACCGCCGCGTTGCTCGAAATCGACGCGGCCGACCCGTTTCGCGTGCGATCGTACCGCCGCGCCGCCGAAGCGGTCGAGCAGCAGACAGTGAACCTGGCTGCGCTGGCTGAGTCCGACCCCAAGGCGCTGCTTGCAATCCCGGGCATCGGCAAGAGCATGGCCGCAAACATCCGCGACCTTGCCGCCACGGGCACGATGCCTCTGCGCGATCAGCTCCTGAGCCGCTATAAACCGACGATGCTCGAGCTCCTTCGGCTCCCAGGCATGGGCCCGAAGACCGTGGCGATGCTCTACTCCGCTCTCGGCATCGCGGACATCGACGCGCTCGACGAGGCCGCCAGGCGCGGCGATCTGATCACCTTGCCCCGCATGGGTCAGCGCTTCACCGACAAGCTGATCAAGGGCATCGAGGACCACCGCAAGAACGCATCGCGGTTCCGCATTGACGTAGCGCAGGAGCACGCTGACCGCATCGGCGCGCTGATCCGCGAATTTCCGGGCATCGAGACCATCACGCCCGCGGGAAGTCTGCGACGCGCCCGCGAATCGGTTGGCGACCTCGACCTCCTGGTCACCGGGCCCGCCTGCGAGCCAGAGGTTGTTGCGGCGGCGGTCGAGCACGTTGCGGCACTTCCGCTCATCGACAAGCTCCTCGCCAAGGGGCAGAACAAGGTCAGCTTCACGCTGCGCAACAATCTGCAGGTGGATGTAAGACTGCTGCCGCGCGCCAGCTACGGCGCTGCGCTGCAGTACTTCACAGGATCCAAGCACCACAACGTGGCGTTGCGTCAGAGGGCCATCAAGCGCGGCCTTACCCTCTCCGAGTACGCGTTGCTTCGCCTGGAAGACAACACCATCGTCGCTGCGGCGACCGAGCAGGAGATCTACAACGCGCTGGAGCTCGATTACATTCCGCCTGAGCTGCGTGAAAATTGCGGGGAGATCGAGGCGGCCGCAAAGCACACGCTTCCGCAGCTCATCACTCGCAGCGACATCCGCGGCGACGTGCACATGCACACCTTCGAGTCCGATGGCGTGAACTCCATCCGCGAGATGGCCGAGGCCGCCATTGCTCGCGGACTCGAGTACATTGCCATCACGGACCACTCGAAAAACCTGGCGATGACCAATGGCATGGACGATGCGCGGACGCTGGCCCATGCCAGGCGCATCCGCGAGGCCTCCGCGCAGCTCGCCGAGGAGTTCGCTGCCGGCCGCGGACCGCAGTGGGAGCGCTATGAAGCTCAGCTCCGGGAGGACGAGTCGCTCGCCCGCAAGCCCACAGTTCCCTTCCGTGTACTTGCAGGCGTAGAGGTCGACATCCTGCTCGATGGCGCTCTGGACCTCGAGGACGATACGCTGGCCCAGCTCGACGTGGTTGTCGCCAGCGTGCACTCGGGCTTCAGCCAGACGCCGGAGGAAGTTACGGCGCGCGTCCTTCGAGCGGCTGAGAACCGGCATGTACACATCCTCGGCCACCCCACCGGACGCAAGGTCCTCAAGCGCGAGCCCTACAAGATCGACGTCGAGCAGCTCCTCGCGGCCGCGGCCCGCCTTGGCGTCGCAGTCGAGCACAACGCTTCGCCGGCGCGGGCTGACCTGTCAGATTTGAACCTGCGCCGTGCGAAAGAGCTGGGTTGCAGGATCTCGGTCAACACCGACGCGCACTCCACCGCCGAGCTTGACCTGATGGAGTTCGGCATCAAGCAGTTGCGCCGCGCGTGGCTTACCGCCGGGGATGTGCTGAATACTCTGCCGGTCGACGAATTTCTCTCCCGGCTGCGGCGCGAGCCCTGAACAGCGTTATCCTTTCCAGCATGGCCGAGTCCTCTGATCGCAGCCCCGTCGTCGCAGTCGTCCTCGCCTTCGTCATCATGATTGCGGTGGCGGTGACGGTTTATCTCCTCATCCCTCACAAGATCACCGACCTTTCCGTGTCGAAGGTCGACATCTTCGCCCCCCACACCGAGTTCCGTGCATCCCAGGGGGACTCCGTGCAGATGCTCGGCCAGGCAGCCCAGTCGGAAGATGATCTTTACGTGGTTGCGCACATCAACATCACCAACAAGTGGAGTCAACGGGTCTTTATCAGCGGCTGGTCCGCCACCGCTACGTTCGCCGACGGATCGACACTGGACTCCACTCTGATCGGCAAGTCGGAGCTCCCGCGCCTGGAACAGATCTTTCCGCAGATCGCCAGCCTCGTCACCAACCCGATCGGTGACGGTGACGAACTGGACCCGGGCGTCACCGACTCCGGTTCCATCGTTCTCCTCTTCCCCAACACCACCCAGGATAAGTGGAACAAGAAGAGTTCCGCAGTGCTTACCATCGACCTGCACGAGCACGTAGCACAAACGGTCAAACTGCCGTAAGTCACCCCGCGTTGCCGCAACAATAAGGGCTGCATCCGTTGGGATGTAGCCCCTATTGTTGCGTCTATTGTTGCTGAACCATGCAAACGGCGTTTAGGGGACCGAAATCGGCGCAGGTGCATTCTTCGGCGTGCTGAGATAGCCGGTCACGGTGTTCTTGCTGATGTTATTGACAACGATCTCGAACAGCGCCGGTGTCTTGCCCGAGTAGAACTGCACAGGTTCATCGAGGTTCTTGTCCTTCTTCTCGATGACTTTGTCATCCGCGTCGACATTGAGCGTGTACTTCGAGCGCTTCTCGTTCAGCTTCTTCAACTGCAGCTTCACGGTCCCGACGTTCTGCGGTGAGGCGCCCTTCTTCAGCGTGAACTCGTAGTAGTTCCGTTCGCCGCGGCGCTTCAGCTCCATGAGTTCGTCATGGTTCGTTGCAATCAAACCGCTCATCACACCCTGGTCGCCGACCACGCGTGTAAGCTGCCCTTTCGTCTGTGCGAGATCAGCCTGCGTGTTGGCAACGTCCGTCTTGGTGCTGGCCACATCGGTCTTCACCGCCGAGACATCCTGCTTCACCGCACCAACCTGCTGCTGCGTCTCTACCTCTTCCTTGCGAAGGCGAGCCGTTGCCGCCACTGCCTGCTTCTGCGCCGCGACAAGCTGGTTCGACTTGTCCTCAAGCTGCTTCTGCGTCAGACCGACGCTCTGCCCCAGCGCCTCGCCCTGGGCACGCAACCGCTCGTTCGTGTCCTCGAGCTTCTCGCTCAACTGCGTGTTTTGTTGCGTCGCAGCCGTCAACTGGCTTTCGGCAGCCGTGAGATGATTCTGCAAGCCAAGGCTCCAGCCGAGCGCACCGAGCGCCAGCAATAGACTGACTACAGAGACTCCGATCAACCATCCTGGGGCTTTGGATTGCACTACGTACTCGCGCTCCAAATCACTCATGCCCTGATCCTCCTTGATCTTTAAAGGCCAATGCGCCTTCTCGGCCCAAATGCAACCACCTTGCGCAGCTTGGCTTTGCTGTTGGACGCAGCCCGCCTCAAAAAGGTGGGTGCCTGTCAAAATTCTTATTTCCCCTTTGCGTTCTACACTATATGAGGACATGAAACCTGTCCTTACCCCGGATATTGTCGTCGCTGGTGCGGGCATCATCGGCCTTGCCCTCGCTCTGGAACTCCATCACCGGGGTGCGTCCGTCGCCGTCCTCGACACCGCGGCAGCCACCCGCGGTGCTTCCACGGCTGCAGCCGGAATGCTGGCCGCCGAAGACCCGCACAATCCCGCGGAGCTTAGTGAACTCTCCCTCTTCAGCGTCTCGCTGTATGACCGTTTCCTCGATCGCCTGACAGCGCTCTCCGGCCTTCCCGTCCCGTACCAGACAACCTCGACGATCCAGTATCGGGACGACGGAACGACCTTCCGGCTCGCGGAGAGGTCGGTCGACCCGCGCCAGCTTGCAGCCGCCGCACTTCACGCCGTCCGGTCCCGGATTCCGCTCATCGAGCACACGGTCTCGCTCCAGATATCCGAGCACCCGGCTGGGATTTCAGTTCATCCACAGCACGGCGCTGCGCTCGAGACAAAACGCCTTATCCACGCATCCGGCGCCTGGTTCAGCGGACGCCCGGCCATCACCCCACGCAAGGGTCAGATGCTGCGTGTGCAGGTACCTGCAGCCTTGAACCTGCGCGAGGTTCACCGCAGTTCCTCGATCTATGTTGTCCCCCGCAGCCAGGGCCCCCAGGCCGGCACGGCTCTGATCGGAGCCACTGAAGAGGACGCCGGCTTCGACACTCACACCTCCCAGGCGGATCTCGACCAGCTGCGCCGGCGTGCAGCCGCTCTCCTTCCCCCGCTCGGCGACTCGACCGCAGCTCCCCAGGTGGAAGCCTGGGCAGGTTTGCGTCCCGCCGCAGCCGACCGTCTTCCGCTCCTAGGACGACTCCCGGGCTCCAGGCATCAGTGGATGGCCGCCGGGCATTTCCGCAACGGCATACTGCTCGCACCGGCCACTGCCGTCGCACTGGCTGATCTACTCGAAGACAAGGCCCCCGCAGTCAATCTTTTGCCCTTCGATCCAGCGCGGCTTGCGTAGGGATTTCGCCCGTCCCGGACGATATTCGGCCAGCCCTTCGTGACAATCGTTTTCCCGCTCTCCGATAATCAGTAACGCTATTGCAACTTTCAGTCCGGAGCATCGCCACAATGTCTATGACCGCAACCAAGGGCCTGCAGGACGTCGTCGCCAACGAGTCCTCCATCTGTTTCATCGACGGCGAGCGCGGCATCCTCTCCTATCGCGGCATAGACATCCACGAGCTTGCGCACCACTCAACCTTCGAAGAGACCACATACCTCCTCTGGAACGGTAAGCTGCCCACGGCCGCCGAACTCAAGCAATTCAGCCAGCAACTCGCCGCCGCGCGCACCCTGCCGCCCCAGGTCATCGACTTCCTCCGCACGCTTCCGAAAACGGCCTCGCCCATGGAGGTCCTCCGCACCACGGTGTCGCTGCTGTCCACCTATGAGACCGATGCGAACTCGACCACGCACGCGGCGAACCTCGTCAAGAGCTTCCACCTCACCTCGCAGATCGCGATGATCGTCGCCTGCTTCGACCGCATCCGCAAGGGAAGCAACCTCGTCGAGCCCGACCGGTCACTCTCGCACGCCGCCAATTTTCTCTGGCTTCTGAATGGCGAAAAGCCCTCCCCTACAGCAACCCGCGCGCTGGATGTAGCGCTCATCCTTCACGCCGATCACGAACTGAACGCCAGCACCTTCGCCGCGCGCGTCATCGCCGCCACCCTTTCGGACATGCACTCGGCCATCACTGGCGCCATCGGTGCCCTGAAGGGGCCGTTGCACGGAGGAGCCAACGAGGCCGTCATGCGCATCCTCTATGCCATCGACAAGGGGGGCGAGGACCCCGTCGAGCACGTGCGTGGCATGCTGCGGCGCAAGGAGAAGATCTCGGGCTTCGGGCATCGTGTTTACACCACCGAAGACCCGCGCGCCACGCACCTGCGCCGCATGTCCGAAGAGCTTGGCCGCGACTCCAACCCCAAGTGGTACGAGATGTCACGCAAGATCGAGCTCTTTGTGAAGGACCAGAAGAAGCTCAACGCGAACGTCGACTTCTACTCCGCATCCACCTACACCACGCTCGGCATCGACATCGATCTCTTCACACCGATCTTCGCCATCAGCCGCATCGCCGGCTGGTGTGCCCACGTCATCGAGCAGCATGACGACAACCGGCTCATCCGGCCGCGCGCCGACTATACCGGTCCGGCATACCCCGCGCCCTACACGCCGATCGAGAAACGCGGTTAGCCTACTTCGAACCCGGCGGCACAATACCATTCATGCGCAGATACTCGACCATCTGTCCATAGTGGTCGAATCCATGCGCTGAAATAAAGGATGCGATCACCGAACGTGTGTGGAGGCCGTCCACCCCATCAATGGCGACGTAGGCATTCTCAGGAGTGATGCTCGCCAGCGCTTTGTGCGCGTAGGCAAACGAATCCGCCGCCGCCTTCAACAGTTCATCCTTCGTTGTCAGACCATTGATGGCTTTCCCATCGACCGGCATTTTCTCTCCGAGAATCTTCGAAGCGAAATAGTAGTTCGCCGATGTGACGTGCGAAATCTCTTGCGCAAAGGTCCGCACGCCGTCATACTTCGCCCCCTGCGAGGACGCAAAGTTCGCCGCTGCGGGCGCAAAGCCATACTTATCCGCGGGCATCGCCTTCGCGACACCCATAAAGTCCTGCTCAAAGAGATTCAGCAGCTCATCCTGCGCCTGCACGGGTGACATCTGGGTGCCGGGAGCCAGCTTCGCACTTGTCGAACCCATCTGCGCAGAACCAGCCAATGTACAGCCACTTAGAATCACAGCGGCGCAGAAACACCGAAGACGCATAGATCACCTCGTTTGCAAATTTGCAGCGTTCACAGCCTAGCAGAGCTGCATCACGACTCGCCTCAAAAACGGGTACTCTCGTCACAGATGCGTATCGACCTGGACGCCAACGCGACCACGCCCGTCCTCCCCGAGGTCCTGGAGGCGATGCGCCCGTTCTTCCTTGAGCGCTATGGCAACCCCAGCTCTGCGCATCAGTCCGGCCAGCGCACCCGCTCTGCCGTCGAGCACGCGCGCACCTCCGTCGCCTCCCTGCTCCACTGCAGTCCCAGGGAGATCGTCTTCACCTCCGGCGGAACCGAGAGCGACAACCTCGCGCTCTCCGGCATCATGCAGCCTTTTCTCGATAAGACCGAACCGGCGCACCTCATCACGACACAGATCGAGCATCACGCTGTCCTCTTCGCCGCCGAGTCGCTCCAACACCGAGGCATTGAAGTCACCTACCTGGAACCCGACCGAACCGGCGTCATAAATCCGGCCGACCTGGAAGCCGCTCTTCGTCCCCACACGAAGCTCGTCAGCATAATGCTGGCCAACAACGAAACCGGCGCCATCCAGCCCGTCGGCAAAATCGCACGCATCGCCAAAGCCCACGGAGCGCTCGTTCACACGGATGCCGTGCAGGCCGCCGCGAAGCTCCCGCTGGACCTCTCCGGCGAATTCAAGAATGTTGACCTGCTCTCCATATCAGGTCACAAAATGTACGCTCCACAAGGCACCGGCGCGCTGTTCGTGCGCAAGGGGCTCGAGCTCGCACCACTCTTCCACGGAGGCCCGCACGAGCGCCAGCGCCGCGCCGGCACCGAGAACGTTCCCGGCATCGTTGGCCTTGGCCGCGCTGCAGAGCTCGCCATCGCCTGGCTCGAGGGACAGTACCACCAGCTCGTCGCTTCCGAGGTCGCTTCTGCTCCGATTCCAGGTTCCCAGTCGCCCGCCGAACTCACCGCACGCCGCAGCCATCTTGAGCGACGCCTGCTCGCCTTAATACCCGGTGCAGCCATAAACTCCGCCGACGCTCCGCGCATCTCGAACACGATCAATCTCCGCATCGACGACGTCGACGCCGAGGCTCTCCTGATTGCCCTCGACCTGCAGGGAATCTCCACCAGCTTTGGCGCCGCCTGCATGTCCGGCGCCACCGAGCCATCGCACGTCCTGCTCGCCATGGGGCTCACATCCGAGCAGGCTCATTCCAGCCTGCGCCTATCGCTTTCGCGTCTCACGACCGACGAAGAGCTCGACCGCGCCCTCGAGATCATCCCTGCAACTGTTGCACGACTCCGCAACGTGCGTTGATTTCCCGGCGCGCTCTCCAGCTCCCGCCTCACAGATACCAGGGAATATTCACCACCACGATCCGTTGATTGCCCTTCAACAGAAGCAGCAGCTTCAGCAACTGCACCCGCTGATTATGCAACAGGTTCTCCCACCAGTGGCGCACCACAAGTTCCGGCAACAGCACAGCAATCTTGCGCCCGGGGTTCTCATCCTCGAGCTTCAGGATGAAGTCCATCAGCGGCGAGAGAATCGTGCGGTACGTGCTGTGCACCATGACTAGTTCCGGCTCCGCACATCCATGCTCACGAACCGGCTTCAGTACCAGATTCTCCCAGACGGATTCGACCGAATCGAACTCTTCGCTGGACGCCACGTGCACCACCTTCACCACGGGGCTCATCAGCATTCCAAAGCGCATCGCCTTCTCGCCGATCTTGTCCCACCGCGCCATCGGAATAACAACGATCGGCGGCTCCAGACCAGTCAGACGCAAAGGTGTCGGATCACTCGTCTCGATCTTCACTCGCTTGTAGTGTCGCTTCACGGCCGCCATGAGTGCGATGATCATCGGCACCAGGATCACTACTACCCAGGCGCCATAGATGAACTTCGTCACCAGCACCACGATCAGCGTGATCCCTGTCGCGGTCGCTCCCAGGCCATTCAAGAACATCTTCACGCGGCGATGCCTGGTGTCCGGCGTCTTCATCCAGTGCTTGACCATGCCTGCCTGGCTCAGCGTGAATGCCATAAATGCGCCCAGTGCATACAGTGGAATCAGCCGGTCCGTCACACCGTCGAAAATAATCAGGATCAGCGCCGTAAATCCTGTCAGCGCATAGATTCCGTGTGAAAACAGCAGCCGCCGTCCGCGCAACAGAAACACATGCGGCAGATAGTCTTTCAGCGCAATCGCCCGCGCCATGCGCGGAAATCCGGCGAACGCCGTATTCGCGCTGAAGGACAACGCCGCCAGCACGCCGCCCATCGTCAGAAAATAAAACCACCCTCGCCCGAACACCGCCGCCACCTCAATCGACAGCACACTCTGATAGTTCGGGACATCCGGATCCATCGCCGTCACGCCATATGCGCGCGCCACAAACGACAGGCCAAACAGCAGAATGACGAGCACGAAGATAATGACCGTCAGCGTCCGATTCGCGTTCTGCGCCTTTGGCTCTCGAAAAGCCGTGACGCCATTGGACACGGCCTCCACGCCGGTCATCGCGGCGCAGCCATTCGAAAATGCCTTCAGCAGTAACCAGATCAACGCAAACTTTGTGAACGTGCCCATCGCCGGAAGTGGCGGCGGCGGCGCCGTCACCGGCACAGGATGCCCGCCCATCGCGACCGTATGAAAGACACCTACCGCAATCGTCGCCAGCAACGTGCCAACAAAGATCAGCGTCGGCACCGTAAACGCGACGCCCGATTCCTTGACGCCGCGCAGATTGATGATCACGATGATTGCCAGAATCGCCAGACACAGCGCCAGCTGGTGCGGATGCAGCTTTGGAAACGCGTCCACCAGTGCCGTAACGCCCGCCGAAATTCCCACCGCGGCCGTCAGAATGTAGTCGATCATCAGCGCCGCGGCCGCCAGCAGCCCGGCGCCATCACCCAGGTTCTCGCCCGCAACGGTAAACGACCCGCCCCCCGTCGGATACGCGATGATCGTCTGCCGGTAACTGAAATAAAGAATGATCAGCAGCGCCAAAATCGCCGCGAAGATCGGCAGCAAGTGCAGCTGTACGCCTGCGATGCCCAAAGGAACCAGCAGCACCATCGCTGCTTCCGGGCCGTATGCGGCGCTGGTCAATCCATCCAGGCCAAAGATGGGAATCCCTGCCGCTACACCAATGTGCTCATCTTTTTCGGCACTGGTCGCCAGCGGCTTGCCGAATAAAAAATCAAAAATACTCATGCCAGCGCAAAATCCTCGGCAGCCCGCAGGGGCACCGTTAGATATCCTACGCTACTCTGTCAAAACAGCTCCCTAAGTGCCTCATTTTCCTGTACCACCCAAGCGACTCCCAAGAGGCACCATCCGGTAAAGCACGAAGATCCGATGCCGCGGCTGATCCTCGTACACATGAAAGGTCGCTACCTGCCGCAACTCATACTGAGATGAAACCTGGCGGGGAAAATCCTCTTCCCAATCCAGCCACGCGCCCATCCACCCAGGCTTGTAGCGATTGAGCAGAGGCTGCAACCCATAAGGTTCGTAGAAAGAGATGCCGCGCACGCCGGTAAAAAGACTGATGTCGTCCGCCGCCCCTCCAAACAGCACAGGGTTCACACTGCCGTCCGTGCGAATCCTCTGCGCTACCGCCTTCGCCATATCGCGCTGCGTGTAGGCCGGACGCGACACATATCCCACCGTCTCCACCGTCATCACCAGCGCCGTTGCCAGCAGAACGACGCCAGCGGCGAGCGCCACCCGGATCATCCCTCTGCGCCAAAGCTCTTCCGCCCCCATCGCCACCACCATCACCAGTGGCATCGCGACTATCAGGTAATAGCGTGGCTGAAAATTTCCGCGATACACGATGAAGGCGAGATCCACCATTGCGGCCAGCATGGCGGCGGCAAACAGCGGCTTGCGCCATAGACTGCGCATCCATATAACCGACGCGACCGCCACCGCCAGTCCGATCGGGAACAGTACCGAATTGATCCACAGCCCGCTCACCAGCATTTGCCGCAGCATCTGGGGCAGGATGGTCAGGTGCGACCGGTAGTTGTTGATCGCGAACACGAACATGAAGTCGTGCAGGTATCTCGGCCGCACCCACGCAAAAAAGTACACACACCACGCGACCACAGCAGTTGCAATCGATGTCACCACCGGCCGCACCCACGATCGCCCCTCCTTCCTCGCGCGCGCATACAGAAAATACAAGATCGATACCACCAGCACGATGGCTGTCGTCTTGGTCCACACCAGCGCAACGATCGCCAGTCCGGTCGCCACGGCTCGCCACCATCCGCCGGCCGCCGCCTTCCCCGCGACCCATAGCCCCAGCACCCACCAGAAGACCGACGCCGGCTCCAGCAGGGCCATCCGGTCAAACACATAACAGAACGGGTTCGCCGACATCAGCAGCGCGGCCCCCGCGCAAATCAGCCACCCGCATTGTTCTTCGCGCAGCAGCTTCACCATCAGCACCAGCGAGACGCCGTACAACAGCACAGCCAGCACCCGCGCCTGAAGCATCCCTACTCCCGCGATCGAAAACCATCCGCCCAGCATGAGCGGCCACATAGGCATCGCCACGGCCGGATTGAACGAGTCCGGGAGATACCAATGGCCAAACACAAAGTGGTGCAGCGCTCCTCCGCCATACCACCCCTCATCCGTCGTCTTCGACATATCGGACCACGGCGCGGCATGCGGAAAGTCAGCCAGGAGATGCACAAACATCAGCACGTACATCGCCGTGGCCCACGCTGCCACCGCCCACACCACTCCGCTCTGCAACCATTGACGGCGCGAAGCCAAACGAGTCCTCAAGCGATTGTTCCTATCCTCTTCGCATCATACCGTCACCCATAAGTCGAACCGGTCCCGCTCATTGTTGCCATCTATTATGGAGATCATGATCGACGGTTCTGCGCCGACACAAAAGTCTCAACCAGAACCGCATCACAATCCCGCACTCGACGGCATCCGCGGCCTCGCCATTCTCTGCGTGCTCGGCCACCATCTGATCCATATCAATCAGCAGGCAAGCGGCCCCGTGTACATCTGGTCGCGCGCCTTCGTCGATTCCCTGTGGTGCGGTGTCGACATCTTCTTCGCCCTCTCCGGATTTCTCATCACCGGAATCCTGGTCCGCACACTGAGCGCTCCCGGCTACTTCCGTAACTTCTACGGCCGCCGCACCCTGCGTATCTTTCCGCTCTACTACTTCGTGCTCTTCGTGCTTCTTCTGTGCACGCCGTGGCTGCACATCGCCTGGGGCTCACAAATATGGCATCTGCTCACCTACACAAATCATCCGTTCCCGCCGCTGCACGACTCGCAATGGTCCTTTTACTTCGGCGGCGACCTCAGCCTGGTCAACTTCTGGTCGCTCCACATCGAAGAACAGTTCTATCTATTCTGGCCGCTCCTCGTATTCCTCTTCCGGCTGCCCCGGCGTCTGCTCTTCGTCGCGGGTGGCCTGTCCCTTGTTTCAATCTTGCTTCGCCTCTACCTCGCCGCAAAGGGCGTCCCCTACATCGCGATTTACTCCAGTCTCCTCACCCGTCTCGATGCGCTTCTCATCGGAGCCCTCCTCGCACTTCTGCTCTACAGCCCCGTTCGTCATCGGGTTCTGCGTATCGCTCCCTACGCTCTCTCTGCTTTCCTGCTTGGTCTCGCAGTCGTCTTCGTTCACAATCATGGTCTGCTCTGGAAAAACGTCTCACCCACTTGCTTCTCGCTGCAGTTCACCCTCATCTCACTTGCCACCACGGCGCTGATTGCCGTCTGCCTCGACAGCGATTCCCGCGTGACGCATCTCTTCTCCACCCCCACGCTTCGCTTCTTCGGCCGCTACAGCTACGGCATGTACGTCTACCACTCCGTTCTGCCCATCTTCTACATGGGCGCCTTTCACCGGCTCATCGCTCCCCTCATCCTCCATCCGGCGATCCAGCACCTTTTGATGACCTTCGCGGAACTGACAACAACCGTCGTCGTCTCCATGCTCAGCTACCACCTCCTCGAAATGCGCTTCCTCCGCCTCAAGCGCCTCTTCGAGTACCGCGTCCCGGAGTCCCGTCCCGCCATCACCGAATCCCACGCCGTCTCCTGATCCTCACCGCTAACTGGAGCGGTAGTAAGACAGGTAAACTGCTCACATGGCATCGCTCTTCGAAATTCCCCTGACGACCCTGTCGGGTGAGCCCATCTCGCTCGCGTCACATCGCGGCCAGGTTCTTCTCATCGTGAACGTGGCCTCGAAGTGCGGCTTCACGCCGCAGTACACTGGCCTCGAATCCCTCTACCAGCGCTATAAGGATCAGGGCTTCGCCGTTCTCGGCTTCCCCGCCAACGACTTCGCCGGCCAGGAACCCGGCAGCAACCAGGAGATCGCGAAGTTCTGCTCGATCGATTACCCGGTTACCTTCCCCATCTTCGGCAAGATCACCGTCGCCGGACCTGACAAGCATCCGCTCTACCACGAACTCATCACGAAACGTCCTGATCGTAAATTCAATGACGACGCCTTGCGTGAGGACCTCGCCGGCTACCTGAAGAGCCAGAACCTTCCCGGTCCGAACGATCCGCCTGAGCTCCTTTGGAACTTTGAGAAGTTTCTGATTGGCCGCGACGGCACAGTACTCGGACGCTTCGCCTCCGATGTTGCTCCCGACGACCCCCGCCTTATCTCCGCGATCGAGCAGGCCCTCGCCAACTGACGCGGCCTGACGCTCGTCTCACTCAAGCAACAATCCCATCTCGTAATATCAAAGGCACATGACCAATCCATCCGCCACCCGAACCGAATCCGCGTCCGATCTCCAGAAGATTTATTCGGCGCGATTCTCCGGCCAGCAGGCCTATAGGACCCGCGTCTGGCAGATACTCACTCGCAGCTTCTTCTCGCGATGGATCCGGCCCACCGACACAGTTCTGGATCTCGGCTGCGGCTACGGGGAGTTCAGCAATAACATCGCTGCCGGCAAGAAGTTCGCGATGGACCTCAACCCCTCCGCGCAGTCCTACCTCGGCCCCGAGGTTCAGCTTCTTGAGCAGGATTGCAGCCTGCCCTGGCCGCTTGCCGACCACTCCCTGGACGTCGTCTTCACCAGCAACTTTCTCGAGCACCTCCGCGAGAAACCCGCGCTCCAGTCCACCGTTGGCGAGGCCTTCCGCTGCCTCAAGCCCGGCGGTCTCTTCATCGCTCTCGGTCCGAACATCAAATACCTCGCCGGAGAATATTGGGACTTCTTCGACCACTACACAGCGCTCACCGAGCTCTCCCTCGCCGAAGCCCTGACCATGACCGGTTTTCAGGTCGAGGAGAAAATTGCGAAGTTCCTCCCCTACTCCATGTCGCAGGGTTCGCAACCTCCGCTGTGGATGCTTCGTCTCTATCTGAAGGTTCCCTTGCTTTGGAAGATCGCCGGACGGCAGTTCCTCGTCATCGCCCGAAGGCCCTGAATCAGGCGCGCCTGTTGCTGAGATTGCAGTGCGGCGTTACCCGCCGGTTTCGCCCCGCACACATTCCGCAAGAAGGGATTTTGCCCACACCGATGACCCACAATCCGCTGCTTCGCCTCTCTGGCTTCGCTCTCCTCGCCGGGCTCCTCTCGGCTTCGGCCTTCAGCCAGGCGCCCGGGGCCCCCGGCGAGCACCGGGGTCCCCGGCAAACTCGTTTGCTGGGGTGGGAGCTCCGCCAGGGTGGAACACCCATCCGCATCACCGCCGATCTCACCGACGCCCCCCGCAAGCTCTATCACGCTGAGATCGACCTGCCCGTGAAGCCCGGACCCGCAGCCTTCACCACGCCCGAGTGGATCCCCGGCAACCACCGCCCCACCGGCCCCGTCGACGACATCACCGGCGTCGTCTTCACCGCCGCCGGCAAGACCCTTCCCTGGCGTCGCGACGATACCGATCTCTACCAGTTCCACGTCGACATCCCACCCGGCGTCACCACGCTTCACGTCCACCTCGACTGCATTGTGACTTCGCGCGCCTCGGACAAGCTCGCCGTGCTCGAGTGGGAAAAGCTGATGCTCTACCCTGCGAACATTCCCGTTCGCGACATCCCCATCCAGCCCAGCGTCAAGGTCCCCACTGGCTGGGGCATCGGCACCGCGCTGCAACCCACCGGCAGCTACGACCCCAATGCAAAGATCGGCGGCACCACCGAATTCCAGCCCACCACCGTCGAGCAACTTGAAGACTCACCAGTCCTCACCGGCGAATACTTCCACGAGTTCGCCCTCGCCCCCGAGATTTCACCAAAGCACTACATCGACGTAGTCTCCGACGAGCCCAAAGACTCCAATCTCCGCCCCGAGTTCCTCGCCGAGGTCTCGAATCTCGTCCGCGAAGCCAGCGCGGCCTACGCCTCGCATCACTATCACGTCTACCACTTCCTCCTCACGCTCTCCGACGTCGCCGGCGGCGAGGGCCTCGAGCACGGCCAGTCCTCCGACAATGGCGTCGAGGAACTCGGCTTCGCAGACGCACGCCACCAGGTCTACAACGCCGACCTCCTCTCACATGAGTTCACGCACTCCTGGAACGGCAAGTACCGCCGCCCCGAAACCCTCTACCAGACCGACTTCCACAAGATGCAGGAAGGCGAGCTCCTCTGGGTCTACGAGGGCATGACACAGTACCTCGGCAACGTCCTCGCCGCGCGCTCCAATCTCAAGACCCCCGCGCAATATCGCGACATGCTCGCCTCCTCCGCCGCCAATCTCGACAACAGGCCCGGCCGTCTCTGGCGCTCGACCGACGACACTGCCATCGCCGCCAGCATCCTCCGCGGCGGCAACCCCGCATGGTCCAACTGGAAGCGCGGCCAGGACTACTACCAGGAGGGCGAGCTCCTCTGGCTCGACGCCGACACCCTCATCCGCCAGCTCACCAACGACAAAAAATCCCTCACCGACTTCCTGCAGATCTTCCTCGCCAAGGGCGGCCCGGGGTCCACGGCGAACTCGTTCGCTGGGGTGGTAAATACCGGCCCGCTCATCGTCACCTACAACCGGCAGGAGCTCATCGACGACCTCAACCAGGTCGTGAAGTACGACTGGGCAAAGTTCCTGCACGATCGCGTCGACCTCATCAACCCGCACGCCGATCTCGACGGCATCACCCGCGGCGGCTACAAGCTCGTCTACCAGGACCACCCCTCCGACACCGAGAAGTTCGCAGGCGGAGCGGGCCGCCGCATGGCCGGCCCCAACGTCTGGTACTCGCTCGGTCTGCGCATCAGCGCCGAAGGCACGATCTCCGACGTCCGCTGGGGCGGCCCCGCTGATCAAGCCAGGCTCGCGCCCGGCCAGAAACTCATCGCCATCAACGGCCGCACCTTCTCCGCCGACCGCCTCCGCGACGCCATCGACGAGGCCAAAACAAACAAGGAGCCCATCCACTTCCTCATGCAAACCCAGGACTACATCAAGCCCGTCGACATCGACTACCACGACGGCCAGCGCTACCCCGTCCTCGTCCGCGACAACAGCCAGAAAGACTTCCTCGGCGAGATCACTACACCGCTCACCGAGGAAGCAAAGAAAGCCCGCGAACAATCCGCCACCCACACCCACACACAAAGCGAATAACTCCGTACTAAACTTAGGGCGCGAAGAAAACACATTCTTCGCGCCCCCGTTCTTACTGACAACTGCAAACTGAAAACTCAAAACTAATTCCTAACCCTGTTGCTTTTGTCTTTGGAGCCGCCGCATGCGCATCACCCTCGCCCTCGCCCTCTCCGCATTCGCCACCGTCGCCGCCCGCCCCGCGCAAGCGCAAACCATGTCCACCACACCCGCGCCCCAGCGCCCGCAAACACAATGGCCGGTCAAGGACGAGCTCTACATCGCGCATGACTTCAAGTTCGGCACCGGAGAGACGCTCCCTGAACTCAAGCTCCACTACCTCACTCTCGGCTCTCCGCACCGCAACGCCGCCGGCCACGTCGACAACGCCGTCCTTCTGCTCCACGGTACCGGCGGCAATCGCCATACTTTGCTGAACCCGCTCTTCTCCAACGTCCTCTTCGGCCCCGGCCAGCCGCTCGACACCACAAAGTACTTCCTCATCTTTCCCGACGACATCGGTCAGGGCGACTCCTCCAAACCCTCCGACGGCCTCAAGATGAACTTCCCCCACTACGACTACGACGACATGGTCCGCTCCCAGCACCAGATGCTCCTCGAAGGCCTGCACGTCGACCACCTCCGCCTCGTCATGGGCACCTCCATGGGCTGCATGCAGTCCTTCGTCTGGGGCGAAACCTACCCCGGCTTCGCCGACGCACTCATGCCCCTCGCCTGCCTCCCCACCGAAATCGCCGGCCGCAACCGCATGATGCGCTACATGGCCATCGAAAACATCAAGCGCGACCCCGCCTGGGACAACGGCAACTACACCACCGAGCCTCTCAACGGCATCCGCACCGCCAACGAGATGCTCTTCGTCATGGGCTCCGCTCCGCTCGTGCTCCAGAAGGCCGCGCCCACCCGCGCCGCCGCCGAGAAGTACATCGACAATTACCTCGAGCGCACCACCGCGCACGTCGACGCGAACAACATGATCTATTACATGGACTCCTCGCGGAACTACAACCCCGAGCCCAACCTCAGCCGCATCACCGTCCCCGTCATGTACATCAACTCCGCCGACGACTACATCAATCCTCCCGAGCTCGGCATCGCCGAAAAGCTCACCAGGAAAATGCCGCACGCGCAGTTCGTCCTCATCCCCATCTCCGACCAGACCCACGGCCACGGCACCCACACCCAGGCCGCCATCTGGAAGGACTACCTCATCAAACTCCTCGCCGAATCCGAACCCCAGCACTAGCCACCCGTAGCCGAATCGGGTGCTCCACCCTCGGCGCGAAGCGACAGGGTGGTGGTATCGCGTGCGGTAGCGCGCGATGTCGTTGTCTCTCCTTCCGCATACCCGCCCTGGAATCTTTCTCCCGCCAACCCTACTCCCTAACATCTACAATCTAACCTCTAACATCTGGCCTATGCTCTCCTTCTCTCGCACCCTGCTCGCCCTCGCACTCTTCACCCCGTTCACCGCTCTCGCGCAGCAACCAGCCGCTCCCCTTCCCGTCTTCGACGTCGTCGCCATCCACGAAAACAAATCCCTCTCCGGCAACATGAGCATTCGCTGGGGAGGAGACGCCTTCGTTGCAACCAACACCAACCTCACCTCTCTTCTCATGAACGCCTACAACATCCGGGAAGACCTGATGTCCAATCTTCCCGCGTGGGCCGGCTCGGTTCACTTCGACGTCAACGCCAAAATCAGCGACCCCGACACAGACGCTCTCAAGAACCTCTCCCGCGAGCAGCGCCGCGCCATGATACTCGCTCTGCTCACCGACCGCTTCCATCTCCGCACCCACGTCGTGACCAAAACTCTGCCCGTCTACGATCTTGTCCTCGCCAAAGCCGGTTCAAAGCTCAAAGAGGACACCGTCCCCGTCGCTAAAAGCACCGATCCCGGCAAATCACCCTCCGGCATCAGGGTCAGCAACTTCGGGGCCGGCGGCTCCGAGATGACCGGCGTCGCCATTCCCATTTCCATGCTTACGTCAAACCTCGCATTCCAGGTTGAGCGAAACGTCATCGACAAAACCGGCCTCACCGGCAAATACGATTTCACCTTGAAGTGGACCCCCGACAACGCACCGCCCGCCACCACCGGCTCCGGCGACCAGCCGCCCAACATCTTTACCGCCCTCCAGGAACAGCTCGGCCTCAAACTCGAATCCTCCAAAGGTCCCGTCGACACCCTCGTCATCGACCACGTCGAAATGCCTACAGAAAATTGAAACCTTCTTCGATCACTGGCCGCGGCACGTCGCCCCTCCTCACAAATCAACGTCCCGCGGACATGGCCTTGCACTTGAGACCACACTATGTAGAATACTACCCATGAGCCCCTTTACGCGGCGCTTCAGCACTCTCCTCACGTTGTCCCTGCTCGGCGCATTCGCAGCGGCCTCCGCCCAACAAGAGCGAAAACAGTTCGACGTCATCTCCATTCGAGAAAACCGTGCACCCGGCCATTCGTCCTCGAGCTTCCCCCTCGATCCCACGGCCCGCTACAACTACCACGGCAACCTGCTCAGGGCGCGCAGCATTCCGCTGCTCCAGCTCCTCGTCTTCGCCTATGCGAAGAACATGTACCAGATCATTGACTTTCGCCGTCAGTTGCCCGCCTGGGCCCGCGACATGCTGTTCGATGTCGAGGCGCGCACCGAAGGCTCTCCCACCAAAGACGAAATGCGCGCCATGGTGCGGTCCCTGCTCGAAGATCGCTTCCAGCTCAAGCTCCACACCGAGAGCCAGAAAACTGACGTGCTCCGCCTCGAAGTCGTTCATCCCGGCAAGCTTGGTCCCAATATCCGTCCGTATGCCTCCACCGAACCGCCTTGCGACGCGGTCCCTCCCTACGGCGATGTATCGGTTGCCCTCACCCCTGCCGGTTTCCCCGCATATTGCGGTGTGCTGCTATGGATACCCGGCACGCCCAACGGCGAAATGCGCATCGGTGGCCGCCGCCTCACCTCCGCAGATATCGCTCTCGGCGTCGGCGCTGCAGCCGACTTCATCCAGCGCCCCGTCGTCGACGCCACCGGCCTCACCGGCACCTACGACCTTCTTCTCGACTACGCACCCGTCACTTCGGACCCCGCACGCTCCACCGAAACCTCCAACGCCCTCCCGCTCGAAATTGCTTTGCGCAAGCAACTAGGCCTCAAGCTCCAGCCCGGCAAAGGCTCCGTCGAAACCTACGTCATCGATCACGTCTCGAAGCCATCCGAAAACTGAAGCTTCCACTAAGCGCCAACGGCGCGCCCTATACCAGCCTGGGGCAACGCCCCAGGGTTGCATCGAAATAAAGGCAACAGAGGGCTGAAGGCCCGGCCTAAGCCTCCGCCGATGAACCCCGGCCCACCGCCTCGGAGACAACAGTCTCCAAAAACTCTTCAGCATCTCCCGCCAGCAACGGCTCCATTGCTCTTCCCACCAGCACCAGCAGCGGAGCCGGCCCGCACTTCAACTCGCCGAACGCCTCCAGCCTGCAAGCCACCTGCGTCTGTCGCGGAGTCGCCGCCTGCGATACTGCCGCGCACGGCACATCCGCCGCAACCCCGGCCTCTGCCAGCTCGCGCGCCAGCCGAGCCGTATCGCGCCCCGGCATGTAGATCACCAGCGTCGCGTCTTCAGGCAGCGGTCCGCTCCACACCGGCGCCGGATCCTTCCCCGTCGCATGATGTCCCGTGCACAAAATCAGCTTCGACGCAGACTTACGGTCCGTCAGCGGCAACGCCAGCGAAGCTCCCGCGGCAAACGCCGCCGTCACCCCGGGGACCACCTCAAACTCCACACCCGCCGCGCGCAGCGCCGCAATCTCTTCACCCGCGCGCCCGAACACCAGCGGATCGCCCGACTTCAGCCGCACCACACTCTGCCCCGCGCGCGCTGCCTCAATCATCAGCGAATGAATCCCCTGCTGCGTAATCCGCGGCCGCCCGCAGCGCTTGCCCACACTCGTCACCAGCGCATGCCTGTGCGCCAGCTCTAAGACCTCATCCGGAACAAGGTCATCGTGAAACACCACATCCGCCGACTCCAGCAACCGTACCGCGCGCATCGTCAGCAGCTCCGGATCACCCGGCCCCGCACCCACCAGGTACACCTTCCCGCCAACCGCCTTCGTCATCGGATCACCTCACCTTGGGGTGCCCCGTTCATGACGACAGCTTTATCGTCGTCATGAGCGGGTTGAACGTATCCAAACTCCCGCGCATGCTCCCTCGCCCTCGCGCGCGCCGGGCATCCATCGAACCCGCACACCTCGCGCTGTGCCAGCTCATGCAGCAGCGACTTCCTCGGCTCACCGATCGGCTCAACCGCCGTCACCTCGCGCCGCAGCCGACCCAGCTCCATCAGCCACTCGCCAACATCCAGCGGCAGCGCCGCATTAATCTCTTTGCGCAACCGCTGCGCCAGCGCCGGGCTCTCACCCGCCGTCGAGATCGCAATCTGCAGCTCACCGCGCTTCACAATCGACGGAAAATAAAAATCACAGAACGGCGGATCGTCCACCGCATTCACCAGCACCCCGCGCTCCTGCGCCTCCGCAAACACCGCACGGTTCACCTCCGCAGTCGCCGTCGCCGCCACCGCAAGAAACGCGCCGGCCAGATCGCCAGAGCTATACTCGCGCTGCTCCCACACGAGGTCGCCACCCTCAGCCCAGTCGCGCACTCGCGGCAGCGCCTCTGGAGCCACAACCGTCACCTGCGCCTCAGCCTCCAGCAGGCTCGCAATCTTCCCCTCTGCAATCGTTCCCGCGCCGACCACCACGCACCTCCGCGCCGTCAGCTTCAGAAACATCGGGAACAAACTCATCGCGTCACCTCGCTGGCGTATTAGCCGACATTCGCCGGCACGCGCCCCGGAGAAGGATCGCGCTCTACCGGCACAAACTCCGCACCGGCCAGGTCCTCCCGCAGCTCCGCATCCGTCGACCGCCGGAAGTATCCACGCAGACTCTCGCCATGTTTCCGCTTCGCCAGGTATCCGCGCAGCAACCGCTCGATCGCCTCCGGGCAATCTTCCGCGGCCGCACGATACCCGATCTGCCGTGCCACTCCAGCAAATTCGCCCACCGCACCGCCGACGCAGAAATAGAATGCGTCGACCAGTTTCCCATCCTTCTTGATCTTCTTGCCCTCAAGCCCCAGGTCCGCAATCCACGACTGCCCGCACGAATTCGTGCATCCCGTCACATGCAGCCTGATCTGCTGATCGAACTCCGGAACCCGCTCCTCCAGCTCGCTCACCAGCCACTTGTTGAACTGCTTGGTCTCCGCAATCGCCAGCTTGCAGAACTCCGTACCCGTGCACGCGATCGCTCCGCGGAAGAACACCGTCGGCTGAACCTCCAGCCCAATCGCCGTCAGCTCCCGCACCAGTTCCTGCGTCTTCGCATTCGGCACATTCACAATCAAAATGTTTTGCCCAATCGTCGTGCGCAGATGCCCATCCCCAAACCGCTCGCTCAGCGCCGCCAGTGCGAACATCTGGTCTGCCGTCAGCCGCCCATTCAGAATCGTCGCTCCGATATAGCTCAGCCCGTCCTGCTTCTGCCGGTGCACGCCCACATGATCGCGATAGATGTCCTCCGCCACGGGCCCTTCTTCGGCGCGATCGAACTTGTACCCCAGCCGCTCCTCAATCGCTGCCAGCATCGACTCCGCCGTCCACCCATTCTTCATGAACAGGTACTTGAGCCTCGCGCTCGTCCGGCTCTCACGCAGCACATCGGAGTCCCGGAACACCTCGCAAACCGTCCTCACCGCCTCCAACGCCTTATCCTGCGGAATGAACGCCGGCAGCCGCACCGCCAGATGCGGCTCATTCGACAACCCTCCACCCACGCGCAGGCTGTAGCCGATCTCCTCCCGCCCATCCTTCACCCGCTTCAGCGCCGTCAGCGCCACATCATTAATCTCCGGGAACGAGCACCAGACCGGGCATCCGCTCACCGAAATCTTGAACTTCCGCGGCAGGTTATAAAACTCAGAATTCCCCGTAAGCTTCTCCGCAATCTCCACCGCCAGCGGCGACGCATCGATCAGCTCATGCCCATCCAGCCCGGCCAGCGGGCACCCGGTCACATTCCTCACCACATCGCCGCACGCACCCTTCGACGACAGCCCGATCTTCTCCAGCTCCTCGGCCACCGCCGGCAGCGACTGAATCGTCAGCCAGTGCAGCTGAATATTCTGCCGCGTCGTCACATCGCCAATCCCGCGCGCATACTTCGCCGTAATATTCGCAATCCCGCGCAACTGCCGCGACGTCAGCAGCCCATTCGGCAGCGCAATCCGCTGCATGAAGAACTCCGTCGCATTCCCCTCGCCGCCCTTGCCGCCCGTCACACCCAGGCCGTCACCCTGCGAGTAGATCCCCCACCACCGGAAGTACGTCGCCCACTCCGCCGGAATGCTGCTGTGCCCCAGCCGCGCAAACTCCCGCACCTCATCCCACGACTCCCACGGGTTCTTCTCCCGCTTCAGCCTCTCGGCCTTCTGGGCCTTGGTCTCTTTCACTGGGGTCGTCGCCACTGCAGGCTCCAATACACTCGTCTCGCTCACGTAAAATCTCCCGAAAATCTCCCGCAAAATCTCCCGGTTAAAACGAAAATCCCACGATCTTTATCGTGGGACCTCAGGGGTGAAGCTTATGGGTTTGCGCTTACACTTCGCTCGCGCACGCCGCTGCTCCAGCCCTGAGGCTGAGACAACACGCGGTCATGCACATGCTCTTCATCGAAATAAGAATACCACAAATGCCTTTGAAATCAATTCCTCGCCAAATGGTTTCCGCGTCCCATCGCCCCAGCCCCAGCGGCGCGGCATAGAACACCCTGGGGCGAAGCCCAAGGGTAGCGATCATGAAATCAGCAAAGGGCTTAAGGCCCGATCTATAAATTCTGACCCCGACAAATTCTGACCCCGGCACCCACCTACTTCCGCCCGTACCCCCGCCACACATACTCCAGCGCTTCCGGCAGCGTCTGCGCCTTCACCGCGCGATCCGTATGCCCGGCATTCCGCGCAAACACAAACTGGTAGTGGTACCCCTTCGCCGCCAGCACCTTCGCCATGCGCTCATTCGCCACCACCCAGTCGTGCATCCCATCCCGCATCGCATTCGGATTCAGCAAATCGCGATCCCCCACCTCCATCCAAATCCGAATCGGCTTCTTCGCCGACCCCGGAATCAGCCGCTCATGAAAATCCCACGCCCCACCCGGTGTCTCCGCGTTCGGCGGCCACTGCTGATTCACAAACGTCCCCGAGTACGTCAGCACCCGGTGATAAAGCTCCGGGTGATACCACGCCATCTCCAGCGCACACGACCCACCCGAGCTCCCACCCATCGTCGCCCTTCCATCCGGATCTTTTGTGAGCTTAACGTGCGCCTCCTCCTCCACGCGCGGCAGCACCTCGCGCTCCACCCACTCCGCATACTTGCCGGACATCGTGTCGTACTCCAGCCCCCGCTCGCTCCCCTGCCCATCCCCTCCGCCATTCTGAATCGACACCGCAATCATTACCGGAACCTTGCGCTCCGCAATCAGCCCATCGATCGCCGTAAACAGCATCCAGTCCGGCCCATCCGCTCCCATGATGAACGGCGCCACCGTCCCCGCCACATACTCCTCCGGCACATACACCGTCACCTTGCGCGTCCACGGCGCCGCATGGCTCGTCGTCACCATCAACTTCGCCGGATCCTTCGGATCAGGCGTCCCGAAGGTCCCTTTGTCCCGCGCGATGCCGGGATAAAACCTGCTCTCCGCAGAGGTCATGGTGATCTCCACCACCCGCCCCCGCAGTTCTCCCCTCGGATCAGACCCCTGCATCTCAGGCGCTGCCGCATGCGTCGGCCCGATGATAAAGTTCCCATCCTTATCCGCCGGCGGCACCTCACCATCCGGCAACTCCTTCGCCTCCACATACCCCGCCGTATGCGGATCGCGCGTCGGCGGCGTCGGCCTCACATACGTCTGCGGAGCCGGCGCCGCCGTCTGCGCACCCAACACCGCACTCATCCCTACGGCCAGCAAAGCCCCCGCCGCCGCAGACATTACTCGCCTCATCGCAAACTCCCTCGCATCCACGGTAGCAAACGACCGCCCCCCTCGTGTCGCCACTCCACCGGGTACCCCCACCCTCGACTCGACTTCGTCGAGACAGATCAAGAACCGGGTACCCTCTCCTTTCACAGTTTCATCGTGAAAAGGACGAGGCATCGCCTGCCGAGTCCCCCGATCTCGGGTGGCCCATCCTTTCACAGTTTCATCGTGAAAGGGTGGGGTATCGTTTGCGGCTAGCAAACGACCGCTTTCCTCGCACCTACCATCACCCTCCACCCACAATCACGAGCCGACCCATATCAAGAAAAGAAAATATACTGACCCCATGCCCACAGGCCTCCGCCGTTTTCATCAGACTGGAGACCTCCATGCCATCAATGTGAATTGTTTCCGGAAGCGTGCAATCTTCGACACTCCCGAGCCTCGTGAAACCTTCCTCAAGATCCTCGAAGAAACCCGCCGCAAATACGAATTCCAGGTTCTCGGCTATGTGGTGATGCCGACCCATATCCATCTGCTCGTCTCGGAATCCCAAAGCGTCCTACTCTCAACCGCCATGCAAGTGCTCAAACAGCGTTTCTCGCGAACACGCGTTCTCAAAGAACACGTCTGGGAGCAGCGTTACTACGACTTCAACGTATTTTCCTCGCACAAGCTGATTGAAAAGCTGGAATACATTCACATGAATCCCGTGAACGCCGGATTGGTGAATATGCCCGCCGATTGGCAATGGAGCAGCTACCGTGCCCACTTTCACGGCGAGGCCGGTCCAGTCTCCGTAACCATCCCCTGATGTCGAGCGATGATCCGACACCCTACATCTTCATTGGCGCCCCAATATCCGGGTGGCCCATCCTTTCAAAGTCTCATCTTGACAGGGTGGGGTATCGTTTGCGGCTAGCAAACGACCGCCTTCCTCAAGCAAGCGAACCATCTATCTCCTCAACAACCCCATCACCACCACCGTAATCCCCTCCCCCAGCTCCCGATGCTGCTTCGCATCGAGATGCACCCCGTCCACCTCACTCACCGTCGTCACCCCGCCTGCATCCCAAAACGCGCACCCCAACACCTCGCTCACCTGGCGAAACGCCTCGGCCATCCCTCGCCCGCGCACATCCGCTCCCGCAAACTTCTCCACCATCGTCCCACGCGGCGTCGTGGTCGGCGGCGGCGAAACAATCAGGATCGGCGGCACCGGCATCCCCGGCTCAATCGGCGCCCGCCGCATCGCATTCACCACCGCCGCCACACCCTGCGCCGCGGACCACGCACTGCTGAACGGATACCAGCACTGCATATCGTTCGTTCCCAAACACAGGATGACGAGATCCAGCGGCGAATGAATCTCCATCACCTGCTCCACACCCTGCAACCCATTCCGCCCCGGCTTGAACGGATCATCCCAGACCGTCCGCCGCCCGTTAAGGCAGTTCTCGATCACCCGAACCGAAAGCCCGCCAGCCATCAGCCCGCGCTCCAACACGCCCGGCCAGCGCTCCTCGAACGGCAGCCGCCGCCTCTCGCCCGGCACAATCCCCCAGCTCAACGAATCGCCATAAACCAGCACATTCAACATAAGCCTAAGTTATTGCCCTCAAAGAAGATGCATCAACCCTGCCGCCAATCTCGACCGCATCCCCCTGCGAACTCTACCCCTTTGTTTTGAAGACTTTGCACAATCCGCCACCTTCTAGCGCATAAAGTCCACCCTTAACCCCAATCCGCTCTAGACTTTGCGCAAAAAACAGGGGGAGGGGGTACCCCCACTATCCCAGCCGCGACTCCGCCTCCTTCGTCGCCTCATAGATCTGGTCGAAGCTCTCAATCGCATACAGCACGGGCTGCATATGCGCCACATCCACGACCGTATCCAGCACCTTCGCCAGATCGAAATCCCGAATCTCAGGGCCGCCGTTAATCACATGCGTGCACTCCCCATGCGAAGAAATCAATCCGCTCCCATAGACCTTGATCTCACCCTCCTGCCGGATCACCCCAAACTCCACCGTGAACCAGAAAAGCCTTCCCAAACGTTCCAAATCGGTCTGCTTGGTCAGTCCCGCGCACAGTTTTCCGTAGTGCTGCAGAAAGTCTGCGAACACCGGATGCGCATGCATCGGCACATGCCCAAACACGTCGTGAAAGATGTCCGGTTCCGGCGTGTACTCCAGCGAGTCACGATTGCGAATCCACGTCGTCGTCGGGAACATCCGCGCCGCCAGCATCTCGAAGAACGCTCCCGCCGGCAGAAACCCGCTCACCGCCGTCGAGCTCCAGCCCGTCCGCGGCCGCAGCCTTTTCGTCACCTCACTCAGGTTCGGCAGCTGATTCTGCTGCAGCCCGATCCGGCTGAACCCGTCCAGATACTCCGCGCAGGCATGCTCTTCCAGCTGCGGCATCCGCCGCCCCACCAGCTCCGACCAGATCCCGTGCTGCTCGGGCGTATACGCGGCCCAGTCCTGTTCAATGAGGTACGGTTTCGCCTGCGTAAGTTCCGGTGTTGCGGTCCCTGTCTGCATCTCGTCACCATCTCCTTAGACGGCGAAGTAGCCTCATCCACCGCCGCTACGTGCTCTCTGCCCCAGACAGATCCGCACCGTGCGCCTCCCGTCCCAGCGAGGCCACAATCGCGATAAACACCGCACAGAACACTACCGTCCAGCCCATCACAGGCGCAAGCCGTCCCCCGAACATGCTCTGGGCCGCCGCCGCCTGAAAGTGCACATTCCTCGAAGACACCAGGGTCCCCAGCTGATACGCGAATCCCGGCAGCACTGCCCGTACCGGCCCCGGCGACAACTCGTTCAGGTGCACCGGAATGATCCCCCAGGCCCCCTGCACCATGAACTGCATCAGAAACCCACCCGCCGCCAGCATCGCCGCCGTGTGACTCCAGACCCACAACGGAATCACCGGCACTGCCAGCACCGCCGCCAGCGCAATCGCTCTCCTCCGCCCCAGCCGCTCCGACAGCGCGCCGAAGCACATCCCACCGGCAAAAGCCCCCACCACCCCCACGATCGAAACAACCGCCGTCACCTGCACATCGAGGCCTCTGTCATGCTTCAAAAACGTCGGATAGAGGTCCTGAGTCCCATGACTGAAGGAGCAAAACCCAAACATCAAAAAGACCACAAAGCCGAAGAGAGGAAGGGACTTCAGGAGAGCACGATAGCTCTCACCCGCGCTTCTGGAGCGGCCCCGCTTCCACGCCGGCGACTCCTCCACCCCCATAGAAATGAAGGCCGCCAGAGCAGCTGGCAGCCCACCCAGCAGGAACAGCATGCGCCACTTCGTCATGAACCCATGCGTATGCAGATGCGGATAGATCGCCCCGTAGGCCGCCGCCGCAAGCAGGCTTCCCGCCATGTAACCCTCTTGCAGAAGCCCCGAGAAGAACCCACGACTCTCCGACGGCAATGACTCCAGGGCAAGCGCCGCGCCGATACCCCACTCTCCCCCCATGCCCACGCCAAACAGTGCGCGCATAACCAGAAAGCTCGTGAAAGTGGGTGCAAACGCTGAGCCTATTCCGAAGATCGAAAACGTCAGCACATTCAGCATGAGCGTTGGTTTGCGTCCGATCTTCTCCGCCAGCAACCCAAACAGCAGCGCCCCCACCGGACGCATGCATAAGGTCCACGTGATGCTGTCAGCCGCCGTCGCGAGGCTGACGCCGAAGGTCGCAGCAATCGAATCGAGACAGAATGTCAGGAGGAAGAAATCAAATGCATCCAGCGACCAGCCCAGAAAACAAGCCGTGAACGTGCGCCACTGCGCAGGAGTAAGTGATCGAAGCGGCTTCAGAAACATCCTCGCGCGTGGCCCTCAGACCGACTTCAGCCTAGAGCTTCGCCCGCAACGGCACGCCCGGATCCGCGTACGCCATCTCCGCCGCCGCCGTCTCCTGCTTGAGAATCTGGTGATGAAGGCAGTACAGCGCCAGTTCCAGCCGGTCGCTCACACCCAGTTTGTCGTACACCTTGCGCAGATAGTTCTTCACCACCTGCTCGGTCGTGCCAATCTGGTATGCGATCTCCTTGTTCCGCATCCCGCGCGTGATGCACGCAATAATTGCCAGCTCTTTGTCCGAGAGTCGCGGTTGCGTCCGCGGGTTCGTCAGCGACGCCGCCTGCGCCCTGTACGCATCGATCACCCATGAGATCGACTGGTTGTCGATCCACGTCTCGCCCGCTGCTATCTTGCGCACGCACTTCACCAGCAGGTCCGGCGAGATAGACCGCGGAACCACACCGCGCACGCCACGCCGGTACAGTTCCACCGTGTTGCTTTCGTCGCTCTCCGAGACCTGAACGATCAGCTTCGCGTTCGGCGCCCTGCGCACAAATTGCGGAATCGCGTCCACTGTTCCCGCGATCAGCTGGCCTTCGAGCACCACCACGTCGGTCGGAAAGCGCTGCAGCGCCGCGTACAGGTTCTCCAGTGTCTCCGCCTGCGCCACCACCCGAATGTCGTCTTCCAGCGCAAATACCTTGCGCATTCCCACGCGGTAAATCGCCTGCGAATCTGCGAGGATTACACGAATCCCTGCGCTGTTTCCGTTATTACCCTGTCCATCCTCCGGAGCCTTGCTGCCCGGGTTCTTCGATCCATCAGTGATCATGGCGTTCAGCCCTTAAGGAGTACTTATCGATTACAGCCGCAGCCCGTTTCCGGCCCGCGGTAAAGTCGTGTCGCACAATCCGGCCAACACAATCCAGCAAGACATCTTCTGTTCCCCCCATAATGGCAGCCGGCATTTTTATCTGAAAGCGCACAGTGCTGTCCACCGGTGGTACTTCGTCACTGGCAAACAGCAAACCCGCCGACGAAACATCTTCCGTCACCGCATGGTATTCGCGGTCATCCGACGTAAGAGTCAGGTCAAGCCGCAGCGGAAAACGCACCGCTGCACGAACAGGATCACTTGCGGGAGTACTCAACGGCATACGATACCCTCTTCCGGGGTCAGCCTTTTGGCAGCACCGATTGTCGCACGATTGTACCCCACCGCATCCATTACCAAGGTGTTTGTTTTGGGGTCAAACTGGCCGATCCGCCCACCCAGGTGCGGTCCCGATTGTGGTCCACCCCCATCATCAAACCCCGCCCCATCCTGACCAGGCTGGTCAGCGGTGTCATCCTCCCGCCGTCCGGCCATACGTAAAGAATGCGAATCTCCGCCTGGGTCAACCCCTCCGGCGTGTTAATGACCGGCTCAAACTGCACCCGCTCCTGCAGCAAATAGTTGTGCTGCTCTTCGCTGGGAATCGCCCTCAGTTCCTCGTCGCTCGGTCCGAACTGTATCCCCTTGCCGGCAAATGAGTACAGCGGTTTCAGCACCCACCGCCCCCTGTTCTCAGGCAGTCGCTCCCTTCCTCTGCCGGCCAGCCAGTCATCCACGAACACCGCCGCCGGCACCGCCGGATGGTCCAGGTATGGAATCGAAAATTTGCTGATCCGGAAATACCAGTTCGGATGGCCCGCCCACTCCACCGCCAGCTCTTCCCGATAATCAAACGGCAGCTTGATCTCCTTGCGCACCAGCTCATCCACGATGGCCCGGTTATAGATCCGCTCAATCGACGCGAGCACGCCGTCTCCGCGCTTATACATCAGCCGCTTCCCGCGTTTGACCACGTTCGCGATATCCACCGTCCGAATGCCCAACCGGTCCTCGTGTACGCGAAAGTCCGGCAGAGTCTTCTGCTTCTCCGGTTCAGTCTCCAGCAGCACCACATTCTCCGGGTCATGCCTGCCGACAATCACCTCGCGGAGCACCTGCCAGTACCCCGCATCGTCCAGCCCACCAAACAGATACTGCAAAGCCGGATCGACCTCGTAGACGTCCTTATATGCCTGCGACAGCACCGCCTGGTATCCAAAGACCGACGGGAACGCCTGCATCTCCACCAGCTTCGGCTCCAGTTCGCCTGCCTCATTCCGCACCAGCCCGAAGTCCACGGTCATGAAGTGCGGATGCGCGTCCTCGCCCGGCACGCGATACTCCTCAGGAATCGCGGCCGCCGACTCCTCCATGTAGCGCTCATTTCCGAGCAGCTGCGCTGTCAGCTCCTCGCCCGTGCGCACCAGCCGCTGCATCAGCTCCGGAGCAAAGAAGCACGGGGTCTCACAAACGCGGAACTCAACCTCGGCTCGCGTGCGCTGATTCACAAGCCGCAGCAACTCCGCATACTTCCCCATCGTGAACCGCTCGTTGAATGCAGTGCGATACGGCTCGAGCATTGATTCTTTCTTAGCCTTTCTGAAAATCTCTATGCCTCTATGAGGAACTTCCCTTCGCTCATAATCTGCTCTTCGCCCTTGCCGTCGCCGAGCCAGATATTGAACTCCAGCCCCACCACATCGATATGCGTCGTCGACTTCCACGGTGCGCCCGTGTGTGCTCCATACGGATCGCCAAACGCAATATGAATCCCCGGAAATTTCTCGTCCTGCAGAATGTTCCCGATCACGCGCGTCACGCCGATATTTGTCCCAATCGCAAACTCGCCAACGCGGTCGGAGTTCTCATCCGTGTGCGTGTATGCCCAGAAGGCCTGCTCGAGTTCCTTGTTCTCGCATTCAACGCTCGAGATGCGGTTGTGTCCGATGTGGATCGTCAGCGGCGTCTCGCGCAGAATTCCGAAGCGCGCGCACAGAAAATCACCGACAACACCGTCGACGACAAACACGCCGTTGACCTCACCCGGAGCCGTGAAACATTCCCCGCCCGGCAGATTGCCCCACTTCTCCGGGCTGATGATTCCCGAGGTCTTGAACCACTTGTAGTTCGGCTCAAGGTCGGCAAAGATGTTTGTCCCGGCCGCACTCGTCGCGCGTACGTACTTCGCCGCGCGCACCTTCTCCAACACCTTCTGGCTCAGCCGGTCCACGGCGCTGAAGTCCGCGCGCATCCCCTGGACCATCACCTCCGCCGTGATGTTCACCATGTGCGCGTGCCGCATCTTCCGTCGATTAACTACGTCCGTCATTTGCATGCGGCTCTGCAGCTCATTCGGCTGCACTAACACTGCAAAGATCGAGACCTCGGAGCTCTCCATGTCTTCGAGCACGGGCTTCGGCATATCTTTGAGCGGGCGCTGCGCCAACTCCTCCAGCACAAAGCCGTTCCACCTGCAGCCGACCATCTCGAGCTCCGCAGCTATCGCCGCCGCAATCTCGCGCGTCGCCTCATCCGTGATCAGCGTCACCTTCTCGCTCGGCTGAATGCGCAGACATGCCGTCACCGCATTGCGCGCACCCGCGCGAAACTCTTCGGGAAACTGCGCACTTCGCAAATCTGTCATTACCTGCAAACTTCCAGCTCCTGATCTCCAGTTCTCCAGCTCTCCAGCGCAGCGCATTCTAGCTAGAAGCTAGAGGCTAAAAGCTAGCAGCTGCCTTTACAATCCCGCTCTCGTTTCTTCCGCCATATAGTCCACGACCTTTTTCAGATCGCCCGTCTCGCGCCACACCCTCAACTGCCGGTCCGCGCCCGAGCCCATGCGAATCATCTCGCGGATATGCTCGATCGCTTTTCTGCAATCCAGCTCGTCGACAACGTCATCGATAAATTCCAGATACTCCAGGATCAAATCGCACTCCGGCACCTCTTCTTCTTTCCCGAAGTCGATCAGTTTGCCCTCCAGTCCATAACGCACCGCACGAAATTTGTTCTCCATCAGCAGCGCGCGCGAGTACTGCCGGAAATCAATATTTCGCTCATGCAGCTGGCACAGCTTCGCCGCCGTCGCCTGGATCAGCGCTGCAATCGACACCGTCTCATCCGCGCGCATCGGGATATCGCACACCCGTACCTCCACGGTGTTGAAGAACGGATGCGGGCGCACATCCCACCAGATCTTCTTCGCGTTGTCGATGCAGTTCGTCTTCACCAACAGGTCCACATAGCGCTCAAACTCCGAGTAGCTCTCGAAATGGTCCGGCAGATTCGTCCGCGGAAAGTTCTCGAATACCTTTGCGCGATAGCTCTTGTAGCCCGTCTCCATCCCCAGCCAGAACGGCGAGTTGGTGCTCAGCGCAAGAATGTGCGGCAGAAAATAGCGTAGCGAATTCATAATCCGTATCGCTGCCTCGCGGTCCTCGATCCCCACATGTACATGCAGCCCGAAGATCAGATTGGCTCGCGCCACCAACTGCAGGTCCTCAACCACCTTGTCGTAGCGCGGGTCCGGATAGATCTCCTGCAAGCGCCAATCCGCAAACGGATGCGTCGCTCCGGCCACGAGCATCAGACCGTTCTCCTCTGCGAGCCGGATCATGTTGCGTCGCAGATCGTACAGGTCCTCGCGTGCGGTCTCAACATTGCGGCACACATGCGTGCCCACCTCGATCACCGACTGATGCATCTCCGCCTTGACGCGCTCTTCCAGGCGGATCTTTCCCTGCGACAGCATCTCGGTCTTGATGTGCGACCGCAGATCCCGCGTCTCCGGATCAATCGTCTGATACTCCTCCTCAATGCCGAGTGAAAAGGTCGGTCGCATATCCTCTCCTGATCGAATCGTCTATGCCCCGTAATCGTGGACTCACCGCACCCTCGGCGGCAGCTGCTCTCGTCGAGTCTCCTCGCGCTTGGCCTTCACATTCGCCGCCTTCAGATTTTCCGTATGCTCCTTCACCATGTCCCGCTCATCGCGTTCCATGCTCTTCTCCACTGCGCCGGGTATCGGTTTCGCCGCAGCCTTCTTCGCCGGAGCCCGCTTCGCCGCGCTCTTCTTCTCTGTCGGCATGCCGCTTCCGCCCATCAAAAAGCTCGACCACTTCAGCTCCTTCGGCGGCGCGCCCGCGAGCTTCGCCTTCTCAATCGCGAGCTTCGCGACCTTGTCCACGATCCAGTCGAAGTTCTTCTGCCCCACCGAGTGCACATCCGCATCAGGTGCGGGGTTCATGAAGTCGATGGCGTACGGCACGCCATCCTCCACGGCGAACTCCACCGTGTTGAGGTCGTAGCCCAGCGCGCGGCACAGCGTCACCGCATCGCGCTCCACACGCTCCAGCAATCCCTTCGGATATTCCGGCGGGTCCATCACATAGCGCTCATGGTGCGGACGCCTGGGATCGTACGCCATGATCTGGACATCCTTCTGTCCCACCACATAGCAGCGGAAGTACTCGTTGAAATTCACCGCCGCCTGCAGTGTCATGCACAGGTCACGGGTCGAGTCATACGCGCGGAAGAACTCATCCGGATTGTGCACATGATGCACATCACGCCATCCGCCGCCGTCATGCGGCTTCAGAAACGCAGGGAACTTGATGTAGTCGAAGATCCCATCCCAGTTCAGCGGAAACTCCAGGTTCCTCACCGACTGTTGATTGATCTCCGGCGGAAACAGTTTGTGCGGCAGCAGCACCGTCCGCGGCACCGCCACACCCAGCATCTTCGCGAGCGAGTAGTTGAAAAACTTATCATCCGCCGACCACCAGAACGGATTGTTGATAATTTGCGTGCCCGTCAGCGCGGCATTCTTCAGATACGCGCGATAGAACGGCATGTCATGCGAGATGCGGTCCACGATCACCGCATATCCACTCGGGTCCGCCTCCTTCACACCGCCCACCTGCACAAACTCCGCGCGAATGTCATCAATCTCCATCGAGTTGATGCGCTCCACCAGCGCTCCCGGAAACGTGTTCTCCATCCCAAACAACACGCCAATCTTCTTCATCACGTTTTCCTTTACTGTCTACCTCTCTACTGTCTGCTGTCTGGCTCTCACAGATACACCTGCACCATGCGCTGCCACCATGGCCAGTCGTGTCCCGTATTGTCGCCCCACACATCCAGCCGAACGGGAATGTCCTTCGCACGCATCACCGCGGCCAGCCTCTCGTTGTCGTTCCAGCACTGGTCGTGCACTCCGGTCGCCAGCACGTAGGTCCGCCTCCGCATCTTGCCCAGCACGCACGCATCGTGCAGGTTGGGCAGAAAGTCCAGCGGCAGGTTGAAGTACACGTCATCGTCGTAATACCCGCCAAGAAATCCGAGGCTCTTCAGATCGAACGCTCCACTCATCGAGAGAAATCCCGTGAACACATCCGGATGCCTTAGCGCGCAGTTCACTGCATGAAAGCCGCCGAAGCTGCACCCCGCCGTCACCAGGTGCGGCTGTTTATTGTGATGCCGAATGACCGGCACCACCTCCTCGACGATGTATTTGTCGTACTGCACCTGGCGCGCAATCCGCCACCGCGGCCCCACATTGCGGTTGTACCAGCTCTCCGAATCCAGCGAGTCCACGCAGATGAGCTGCAGCTCTCCACGCTCGATCTTTCCCGCCACCGCTGCCACCATCCCGCGGTCTTCAAACTCGTAAAACTTTCCCTGCGAGGTCGGGAACACAATCGCCGGCAGGCCGTCATGGCCAAACACCAGCAGCTCCATCTCCCGCCCCAGCTCCGGTGAGTACCACTTGTGATACTCACGCTTCATCGCGCACCCCTCTGGTACCCTGAGGTCTCACCCGGCTCCCCACTCTGGATCCAGGAATACCGCAACGTTTTGCCCCTCGACTCACCTGCAGATTCGCGCAACACCATCCCCCTCGACCGTGCGTCACCGGGCGCTCCGTCAAGCTTCGCGCCTCTCGAACCCGCCCCACGTCCTGACAACGATCTCTCTCCCGGGCACGAGCTCGACAACAACCCGCGCTTCCTTGTCCTCCGGCAGTTCCAGTCGCGCTTCCTGCCCGATGCTCGCGACATCGAAGTCTACCTGCCGGAAGCCTACATCAACGAACCTGCGCGCCAATTTCCTGTCTTCTATCTGCACGACGGCCAGAACCTCTTCGACGGCCGCACCTCCTACATTCCCGAGCACACCTGGCAGGCTCACTCCACCGCCGACCGCCTCACCCGCCAGGGCCTCATCGAGCCCGTCATCCTCGTCGGCATCAACAACACCGGCCTCCGTCGCATGGCCGAGTACACGCCCACCCGCGACCCGGGCCTGCGCGGCGGAGACGGCGACCTCTACGGCCGTCTCCTGGTCGAAGAGCTGAAGCCCTGCATCGACCGGACCTTCCGCACCCTCCGCGACTCCGCCAACACCGCGCTCGGCGGCTCGTCCCTCGGTGGCCTCATCTCGCTCTACTTCGGCTTCACCTATCCCGAGGTCTTCTCCAAGCTCGCCGTCATGTCGCCCAGCGTCTGGTGGAACGACCGCGCCATCCTTCGCACCCTCTCTGCCGGCCACATCCGCCCCAACCTCCGCATCTGGCTGGACATGGGCACAGCCGAAGGCCAGCGCCACCTCCGCGACACAGACATCCTCTACCGCCGCCTCGTCCAGAGCGGCTGGCGCGACGGGTTCGACCTCTGTTATCTGCGCGTCCCTGGCGGCCAGCACAACGAGGACGCCTGGGCCGCCCGGCTCGACCAGGTGCTTCGCTTCCTCTTCCCGGCGCAGCGCACCTGACCTTCCGTTTGCGCATTCGCTAAAAATTAGCGATACTTAGGTGTTCGGAATCATAACGCCCGCCCGCCGTGTCGACATCGTCCGCGGCCAGCAGCACGGCTCCTGAACCCAAATTTCAAAAGATTCTCTGAGAGGACCTTTCCAGTGTTGATGATTCGTCTGGCGCGCGTTGGCGCCCGCAAGCAGCCGCACTACCGCGTCGTTGTTATCGAGAAGGACCGCGCCCGCAACGGACGCTCCATCGAGGTGGTGGGCACTTACAATCCGCGCACCAACCCCGCCAGCGTCGACCTCAAGCGTGACCGGATCGACTACTGGACTTCGAAGGGTGCCCAGCTCTCGGACAGAGTCGGCAAGCTGCTCACCAGGCAGCAGCCGGCTGCCGAAGCTCCTGCCGCCTAAAGTAATCCACACAGGATCATTTGGTAAGTGGATATATTACCGAAGTACAACCCAAAGACTTGGGCCGATACCGTCGCCCTAACGTAGACTTCCTCAGAAGCCGCACCCTCTTTTGGAGGTGCGACTCTTTTAACCGGGCCTTGTTTTAAAATCAATTTTTACTGCCTGGTCGCAGTTCGTCGTAGTCGCATTCCCCTCCGGGACATCTTCCGCAGAGAAGATGGCTCTGGCGATGAAAACGCCTGTGCGAGCTTTTGAGGTGGAGTGGTGACAGAAACATTAGATTCTTCAGACCCGGTCTCGGAAATCCGCACTCTCGTCACTGAGATTGCACAGGCCCTGGTGGACGATCCCGCAGCCGTCAAGGTCGAGGTCATCCTCGAACAGGACACGGCTGTGCTCAGGCTCGAAGTTGCTCCCTCCGACGTCGGCAAGGTCATCGGCAAGCAGGGCCGCACAGCGCGCTCGCTCCGCACGATCCTTGGCGCCGCCAGCATGAAGCACAGACGTCGCTTCGCGCTGGACATCGTCGAGGCCAACGACCGCCCCGCCGGCCAGGACGAAGAGTAATTCCGGTCCACGGCAGGAAGCGCGAAACCCTTTAGTCACGCGTGTATTTACTTGCTTCGCGAAGGTTCCCTTTGACCGAGAACGTACCCTCGCCCGCATCCCCGGCTGGCTCCGCGTCATGGATTCCGGCCGCCCGTCTGATGCGCCCGCAAGGACGCCGCGGCGAACTGCTCGCCGAGCTCCTCAGCGATCTTCCCGGGCTCTTCGCGCCCGGTCGCCGCGTCTCGCTCGCGGCCAGCGGCACTGCCCCCGCAACCGAGACCACGATCGAGTCCCACTGGTCGCCTACCGGCCGCAACGCCGGCCGCGTCGTGCTCAAACTCGCTGGTATCGATACCATCTCCGCCGCCGAGCTCCTCGCCGGCCGCGAACTCCTCGCCCTCGCCTCCGATCTTCCCCCGCTTGAGGCTGACACCTGGTTCGTCCGCGACCTTCTCGGCTGCCGGCTCTTCGATGGTGTCACGCTCATCGGCGAGATCACTGGCGTCGAGTACCCCATGTCCAGCGATGGCAGAACACGGCTTCCGGATGCCGCACCTCTGCTGGAGGTAACTTTGAATCGCGGTGCCCAACGTAATTTAATTGCCTCGCCTCACGACACCATCGGTCACCCTGAAACCGCACTGATTCCGTTCATCAAATCCTGGCTCGACTCCGTCGACCTCCATGAGAAGCGCCTGGTCATGCACCTTCCCGCCGGCCTGGTCACACTCGATGTCGCACCCGATTCTGCCGGAGACGAGTCCGCCTGAACGCAAAGGCTTGCCCTAAAAAATCATCTGATTGCATCCGTATAGATCCGTTATCGGCCGCTGAGCCTCGTACAACCCTTCGCAACCTCTCCGCTCCTCCCTGCACTAGACTCGAATCGCGGACCCCGCAAAATCACGCATGCGCTTCGACCTCGTCACACTCTTTCCCGGTTTCTTTGAGAGCACGCTTCGCTACGGCATCCTCGAGCGCGCGCTCCGCTCCGGCCACGCCTCCGTAGACACCCACGACCTCCGCAACTGGACCCACGACCGCCACCGCACCGTGGACGACCGCCCCTTCGGCGGCGGCGAAGGCATGGTCCTCAAGCCGCAGCCCATCTTCGAATGTGTTGAATCCCTCGGCGTCACACCGAAGCTCACGCGTGACCTCACCAGCGAATCCGTGATCCTTCTCTCCGCGCAGGGCAAGCGTTTCACGCAATCCACCGCGCGCCACCTGGCCTCACTCTCGCGCGTCGTCCTCATCTGCGGGCGCTACGAAGGCGTCGACGAGCGCGTCTCGCAGCTCCTCTCGGACGACGAGCTCTCCATCGGCGACTTCGTCCTCTCCGGCGGAGAGCTCGCTGCAGCCGTCGTCATCGATGCCACCGTCCGCCTGCTCCCCGGTGTCCTCGGCCACGAAGACTCCTCCCTCTACGAGAGCTTCGGCCTCGGCGACGATGCACATGCCACCGGCAACACCCCCGACGGCGTCCCCCGCTCCACCCACGGTGCAGGCGGCCTTCTGGACTACCCCCACTACACGCGCCCCGCCGAATTCCGCGGCGTAACCGTCCCCGAGATCCTCTCCGGCGGCGATCACTCCGCCATCCGCCGCTGGCGTCGCCAGGCCGCTCTCGCCAAAACCCTCGCCAATCGGCCCGACTTGCTCAACGAAGCGAGCCTCAGCGACGACGACCGGAAGTTCCTGAGCTCGCTCGGCCAACTCGCACGGCCGGACGACCCCACCGAATCCTGACCCCCAAACCTCTCGACACGCCGGCGGCTCTGCGCCTACCATCGTTCGCGAGGAAACGTACCATGCGATCGCTTCGCCGGTTGTCTGTCGTCTCCATCGCCTCTCTCCCAGCCATCCTCTTCCTGTGCTCTGCAGGCGTTCGGGCCCAAACCACCGCCGCGCCACCGACTCAGCCTGCTCTCTCGCCAACTCCCGCGCCCTTCGTGGTCCAGATCTCTCCGTCGCTCTGGGCCGGCCAGACTTCTGCACCGCAACAGCCTGGATCCTCTCCCAACTTCCGTCTACCCCCACTCGCTCCCGGCGCAATCAACAGCCTCAAGGCGCTGGACGCGCAGCAGCTCGACTTACTCGCCCGGAATAACGGACCCTGCTTTGCGCTGCGCAGCTATAACTTCACCACCGAGCACTACGCCGCCGCGCCGCCGCGCCTCTCCAGCTACACCACCTGCACGCCGGCATCGCAGGCGCACGTCAAGGAGCTGGTAAAAACTCCTTCCGGCCGTTAGCCGAACTGTCCTCGCATCGACGAGAGCGAGCGCAAAGACATTGCGATGACATACGCTCTTCGCGTGCAGGAGTAGAATTCTCCCCATGAAGGGCCTCGCTGCAGTTGCGCTTGCAATGGCAATCGCGCTTCCGGCGTGCGCTCAGCGTGGCGGTGGCGGGCACGCCAGCTTCGGCGGCCGCAGTGCTCCCGCGGCCCGGCCTGCGCCTGCCTTCCATGGCGGTTTCGCTCCATCACCCGCCTTCCACGGCGGCTTCTCTCCATCTCACGGCACCTTTGCTGCGTCCCCACCTGTCCACTACAGCTACGGCCGCAGCCCCCTTTCGCGTCCACCTGTCTCGTATCCGTCATCGATGCGCGTCCCTGCGCCCGGTGTCCGCTACCCGGTCACTACGCCGCCCATCAACCGCCCGAATTTCTATCATCCGGATCACGGTCACGGCCACAGGAACGCCCACAACTTCTTCGTCCACACCTATCCGGTCTTTCCCTTCGCCTATCCGTCGTACGTGTACGGCTATCTTCCGTCGGACCTCCTCGACGACTCTTTCAACAATTACGACACCTCGCAGCAGCCTCCGCCCGATCAACAACCCGATTACGGCTCTGCCTATGCTCAGCCCATGCCCCAGCCTGACGATGGCAGCGGATACCCGCAGCCCGCGCCGGGGTATCCGGCCTACCCTGAGCCGCGGCCGGCGCCCCAGGGCGCCTACGCCTATCCCGGAGCCGCTCCCGGCTACCAGGGCTACGCTCCGCAGCCCGCGCCGGCGGCTCCCCAGATGCAATACGTTCCCGGCTCGGCCAGCACCGTCACCCTGATCTACAAGGACGGCCGCCCACCCGAGCAGATTCAGAACTTCCTCGCCACGCGCTCCACGCTTACCGTTCTTGATGGCGGCCGCCGCCGCGAGATCCCGCTCACCGACCTCGATCTTCCCGCCACGATCGCTGCAAACCGCCAGACGGGCGTCGACTTCCAGCTGCCCTCCGCGGCTCGGTGATTGAATGACCCTCCGCAGGAGCACCATCCGGCTGCACCGAAACGTGTGCACTCCGCAGCCGGATCTCCGCTAAACCCGTGGTACACTGAGTCCTGCGACTTCAAGCAAGGAAAGCATCAATGGCAATCCATCCGATTATGCAGAAGCTGGCCGACAAGCTCCAGCGCACAGACCTCCCTGACTTCGGCCCCGGCGACCAGGTTCGCGTGCAGGTAAGAATCAAGGAAGGCGACAAGGAGCGTCTGCAGGCGTTCGAGGGCATGGTTATCGCCTGCCGCAAGGGCCCCCAGGCCACCTTCACCGTTCGCAAGATGAGCTTCGGCCAGGGCGTCGAGCGCATCTTCCCCTACAACTCCAAGGTCGTCGACAAGGTCGAGAAGATCCGCTCATACCAGGTTCGCCGCTCCAAGCTCTTCTACCTCCGCGGTCTGCGTGGCAAGGCTGCCCGTCTGCGCGAGGTTGAACGGACTGCGTAAATAGCGGAGCCGCAGCCTGAAACGCCGGGCGCACCGCTTAAGCGGTCTCGCTCCAACCCATCGAATACAGAAAGGGCCGTCCTGGTGACGGCCCTTCTCGCTGCCCTTTGATTCCCCGCCCTTTGGTTCCCGTCTAGTCCTCGGGCTGCGGCGCTGCGGGCTTGCGTGCACTGCCGGCATCCGCCGTCTTCTTCGCTTCCACGGTACTCGCCACGGTCTTCGACGGTGCCTGCACCGCTGCCTTGATCGGAACGCACGGCTGCACCGGAGCCGGCTGTCCCGGCAACGCCTGCGGAGCGGGCTTGCGCATCTGTCCCGCCGGGCATGGGCTCAGCAACTGCACCGGAAGCAGATCCGCCGGCGGCGGCGGAGCATCCTCGGCGTCGGCGAGTTTAGTGTTCTGTTTCGATCCCGGCCACTGGTACGGCGCCTTCCGCACCGTGCCATAGCCCATCACCGGAAACTTCGACGGCAGCGTGAACTGCCGGTCCACCATCACGAAGGCCGACTCCGGCTTCTTTCCCAGCAGGTTCTTGTCCGACGCCAGCTGCAGCGTATGCTCGCCGATCGTCACCGTAAGGGTGCCCAGGTTGAACGCCTTCTTCTGCTCCACCGCGCCCGGGAACGGCTCACTCGACACAATCGCCACACCGATGCCCGGCGCATACAGGTAGATGTACTTCAGGTCGGCGATGTCGTAGTTCAGCGCGGCCTTGCCGGTCATGCCATCGACGGTCATCGTGCCGCGCGCCACGCTGATCGGAATCTTCTTCGGCTCCTTCTCCTTCTTCACCTTGATCTTCTTGCCGTGCTCGTCGTAACCCAGCTCCGTCTTTGTCTGGAAGACCGGCTTTCCGCCCTCATCGAACAGCGGATGCCCCTTCTTGTCGCGCTGCTGCTTCACCGGCGCATTCCACATCGGCTTGCCGTCCGGATCCAGGCGCTGCATTCCCTGCTCGTCGAGCATCGGCGTCGGAGGCAGCTCCACAATCGTATTCGGCCCCGTATAGACGTCTTTTTTGCTCTTCTTTGACTTCTTCTCCGTCGCGGCTTCCGGTCTCCTGGAAAGAGGCGGCACATCCGCCGGCGCACCCGCGACTGGCAACGTTGCCGTCACCGCTGCGTTGTTCACCGCGGCATTGGCCGTCGCCAGCGTCTGTTGAGGCGGTGTCGTTTCTGCGACAGCCGTCGTCTGCGCGTTCGCCTGCCATCCCGCCAGTACAATCGCGCCCGTCAACGCAAGGAGTCTACGGACTGCCATCCTGCCCTCCAAAAATCTATGAGCTCTTGTGCAATACAGCTCGCCGATGTCAGCCTACGGCACCCGCGGGGGCAATGATTTGGCGCATTTAGGGGAGTACCGACTACACGGTGGTGGCATGCCCTGTGGAAACCCCGTCCACAACCGCCATCCACCAGACAGCTCCGCCACGCCCTCATCCGCTAAACTTGAAGCCGTTAACCCCATGTCGACGCTCTTCCGCATTCCCGAGGTTCAAGGCGTCACCAAAGCCACCGCCAAGCAGCAGATGCTCAAGCAACTGGTCTGTACCAACGCGCCCGAGCAGGCCCTCCGCTACCACGGCTTCCGCACCATCGCCGGCGTCGATGAGGTCGGCCGCGGCGCGCTCTTCGGCCCCGTCGTCGCCGCCGCCGTCATCCTCCCTGAAAAAGTCGGCGTCCTCTCGCGCATGGGCCTCACCGACTCCAAGCAGCTCGACCGCAAGCAGCGAGAAAAACTCGATCGCAAGGTCCGCAAAATGGCTCTCGCCATCGGCATCGTCGCCGTCGACGCCGAGACCATCGACCGCATCAACATCTACCAGGCCTCGCGCCTCGCCATGCGCCTCGCCTGCGAGCAGCTCACCGTCACCCCCGACCACCTCATCATCGACGCGCTCCACATCGACTA
>DATNGO010000026.1:0-14413 GCA_035605855.1 Acidobacteriaceae bacterium
TCCTCTGTTCTGGCGAGCTATACCCTCTCGTCCAGCGCTCTTACTTTTGCTGCCACACAAGTTGGAAATATCTCGTCCCCGCAAAGCATCGTGCTTACAAACAGCGGAACCTCGACGCTGCACATCGCATCCATCCTGGCGCCTTCCGACTTCACTGCAAGCTCTACCTGCTCCACTCTGCTTCCGACCGCGACCTGCACCATCGGCGTGCAGTTCACGCCCGGCGATCTCGCCTCGCAGTCCCTCCGCACCGGGACGATCGAGATACTCTCCGATGCATCTGACGCGCTTGACTTCGTCACACTGGTCGGCGATTCGACGCCGGCACCACTCGTACTCGCGCCCACCTCACTCGCCTTCGGCTCAGTCAGCGTCGGCCAGAGCAGCCAGCTCACCGTCACCGCAACCAACACCAGCGGCTCCCCCATCACTTTCGGATCGCTGACAACCACCGGACCCTATGCGGCGAGCAATGGCACCTGTCCCGCTGCCGGCGCCAATCTCGCTGCGGGCGCCCAGTGCACACTCAACATCACCTTCACACCTGCGACCAGCAGCGCGCAGAGCGGCATCCTCTCACTCTCCAGCAGCGCCACGCAGCTGCCGCTGGCGGTCGCCCTCATGGGTGTGGGCACGGGCAGCGCCAGCACGCCGCCATCCGCATCTTTCACTCTCACCGTCAACGGAAGCGCGTCTGCATCCCTCACGGTGACGAGTGGCCAGCCCGCCGCATTCACACTCACCGCAACGCCGGCCAACGGATTCAACGGTCCCGTCGCGATCACCTGCGCCCCGCTCGGCTCCGCTCCTTACGCCAGCTGCTCGCTTCTCGCCTCGACGCTGACGCTCGGCAGCACCTCGCAGACATCGACCGCGACAATCAGCACTCTCACGTCCACCCCGCAGTCATCCGTCCGTCTCGGCGGCATCCTTCTGCTGTCATTGATCACGTTCGCCGGAACGCAGTTCACCCGCAGCCGCCGAAAGCTCCTGCCGCTTGCGCTTCTCGCCCTCGCTTGTTGCGGCGCGATCGGCCTCGATGGATGCGGTGGTGGAAGCTCCCCAGGCGAGACCACGAATCTGCTCTACACGCCTGCAGGCACCTATCAGTGGAGGGTCACGGCCAGCTCCACCAGCGGAGCTGCAATCAGCTCCTCCGTCGACCTGACGGTCACGGTTCGGTAGCTCAGCGGCGGTGGCTCTCCGCCTCAGTGACGCCCGGAATCGGCACCTGCCCAACGATCTCAATCCCGAACCCCTGCAGCGCCGGAACGTGCGTTGGATGATTGCTGAGCAGCGAAATCCTGCGAATCCCCAGGTCCGACAGAATCTGTCCGCCCAGTCCCACCTGCCGCAGCACGCGCTGATGTCCATCCTCGCTGCGTTCGCCGCTCACACGTCCATCGCTGCGATGAAAGGCGAGGCGCGGCGGCTGCACCGTGCGGTCTACGCCAAGCCCACGCTGGGTGTGGTGCAGATACACAATCGCTCCGCACCCTGCCTCGGCAATCGCCCGCATCGACCCCTCAAGCGTTGCCTCGCAGTTGCATAACGACGAGCCAAACAAATTCCCTGCCAGGCAGTGCGTATGCACACGCACCAGCACCGGTTCACCAGCTTGCTGCGCGCGTTCCAAATCGCCATACACCAGCGCAACGTGCGACTCACCCTCGCTCCCGTACGCCTGTCCAATCCCAGCTTCGCTCTCGTACGCAATCATCCGGAACTCACCCAGGGCGGTCGGCAGCTGCGCCTCTGCTACGCGATGCACATAGCGCTCATTCTGCAGCCTGTACCGGATCAGCTCAGCGACGGTCAGCATCTTCAGCCGGTGCATTTTGCAGAACTCAATCAGGTCCGGAACCCGCGCCATCGTCCCGTCCTCGTTCATGATTTCGCAGATCACGCCCGCCGGAATCAGCCCGGCCATCCGCGCCAGGTCAACCGACGCCTCGGTCTGCCCTGCGCGCACCAGCACACCGCCCTTGCGCGCCCGTAATGGAAACACATGTCCCGGCCGGGCAAGATCGTTCGGTGTCGTCCCGGGCGCAATCGCCACCTGGATGGTGCGCGCGCGGTCTGCTGCCGAGATCCCCGTCGTTACACCCTCTCGCGCCTCAATCGACTCCGTAAACGCCGTCCCGAACCGCGAGGTATTGTCCTGCGTCATCGGACCCAGCCGCAGCGCATCGGCGCGCTCTTCCGTCAGGGTCAGGCAGATCAGTCCGCGACCGTACTTCGCCATGAAGTTGATCGCCTCCGGCGTACAGAACTCCGCCGCCAGCGTCAGGTCACCCTCATTTTCACGGTCTTCGTCATCCACCACGACGACCATCCGGCCCGCCTGCAGCTCGGCAACCGCCTCCGGCACATCGACAAATCCACTCGACATCTCGGCCATATCGCGTCGGCTCCTCAACGAAGACCCTGAAAGAGTTGGGCCGCCCGAACCGGCGGCCACTCTTCCCAAATATTGATGATGCACCCCTGCAACCCGATTCAGATCACCAGGCCAACCACGCCTACAGCGTGGACTCGATCTCAAACCCCCAGGCCTCCAGCAGCGCCTCGGGGATGTACTTCGAATTTTTGTTGCGCCGCGCCCACTCGCGCAGACGCGTAGACCGCACGTACTGGTCCGGGGTCAGCTTGTACTCCTTCACGATCTGTTCAAACGATGTCACCGTCGGGACAACCGGCCCGATGGGCTCAGGCTTGCCCCAATTTGGATTTCCGCGGCGCTTTGCCATCTCTACGCGTGGTTCCTTCCTGTCGGCGGCCTACGCCGCAAACACTTTAGTTTACCACGGATTTCCGCCTGGATTCACCCTTCCGCTACCGCTTCTTCGCACTCAGACACATGCCCAAAAAGACGAAAGCCCCGCGCAATCATTCGACTGCGCGTGGCTTTTCCAGCAGCGCCCTAGTGTGCGCCCTCTGCGTACCAGCGCTCCAGGTCTGCATGCATCTCCTTGAGCGCATCCACGTTCAAGTACACCATGTGTCCTGCCGGGTAGTAGCCGAACTGCACGTTGCCCAGGCTCGACGGCGGCAGCATCAATTGCCCGAGGTCATGTTCCGTCCCGAAGAACGGTGTCGCGAGGTCGTACCATCCATTCGCCGAAAACACCCGCAGGTGCGGATTCTTGCGCATCGCATCCGAGAGGTCGATCACGGTGTCCGGCGCAGTCTCCTCGCCGCGTGCACCGCCACCACCACCCTGGCCCTGCCCCGACGGCCTGTGGTGCCAGTCCCAGTTCTGATTGATCCCAGGTCCCTGCAGGTAGTACGGCTCCGAGCTCATGTACTTCAGTTCGGTCTGAAGGTAGTCATGAAACGCGCCCACAAACGCGCCGCTGATGCCTGTATCGCTCGGGTCGTAGCTCGGGTTCTCACCCGCCGCGTCCGTATCTTCGCCCTGGAAGCGGGCGTCATAGCGGCCCAGCGTCTTCTCATCGCCGCGCAACAACTCCTTGCGAAAGCGGGTTGGCGAGATCCGCAGCTTCGCATCCTTCACATAGTCCAGCGGCAATCCAGTGAAGCTCACCAGCTTTTGTGCAATGTCGTCGAACTGCGCCTTCGGCAGCGTGTCACCCTGATGCAGCGCCTCTGCGTAGGGCCCGCGCGCGAACTCACGCGCCTTCTCGACAAAATCCTTCATCGAGCCGCCGCCGGATACAGATTGCGGCACCTTCTTGTAGTACCACGCGATCGCCGCATAGCTCGGCAGATAGCGCACCGGTTCGATGTCGTACCCCGGCGAGTTCGCGTAGTAGTTCAAGATCGACGAGAGCAGGATCACGCCGTTGAACTGAATCCCATCATTGTTCAGCGAAGCCACCAGCGCTGCCGAGCGCGGCGTGCCGTAGCTCTCGCCAAACAGATACTTCGGCGAGTTCCATCGCTGGTTCACTGTGATGTATCGCGTGATGAATTTGTTGAACGCCTTCACGTCCTGGTCGACGCCCGCGAAATCCTTCGCCGTTCCCTTGCCCACCGCCCGCGAAAATCCGCACAGTGGTGCGTCGATGAACACCAGGTCCGTCTTGTCGAGCAGGCTGTACTGGTTCTCCACCCACTTGAACGGCGCCGGTCCGCTGGCCTCCGGGCTGGCCGTCACCACGCGGATCGGTCCCACCGAACCCATGTGCAGCCAGATGGTCGCCGACCCAGGTCCGCCGTTATATAGAAATGTCACCGGGCGCGTGTGCTTGTCCGCTCCGTCCTCGGTGTAGGCCACGTAGAAGATGCTGCCGTTGGGCTTATTCTCGTCATCGCGGATCAGCAGATTTCCCGCCGTCGCAGTGTAATGAACCGTGCGCCCACCGGCGCTCCATGTGTGCTGCGTCTCGGACTTCGCCTCCGCCGGAATGGGCAGAGCGTTTTCCTTGGTCTGCTCCGGCTCGTTGGCTCCGCGAGCCGTCGCGGCAGGCTCATCGCTGCGCTGTCGCTGGCTTTGGGGCCGCTGCGGCTGATCCTGAGCAAACGCCGTACTCACCAAAGCTGTCCCTAAAAGAGCAGCACACAATGACTTAACCAAGATGGCCAACGAGACGCCTCCTGACGTGTGAAATCTGAGTTCGTGAAAAGTATGTAACTGCGGGTGAGACGACTATACCGAACTGCGAGTCTCATCTCCCTGGGAAATTGTCTCCCCCACGTACACTCAATCCGTGACGCCGTTCCGCTCTCACGTCCAGACGATCGAGGACCTTCGCGGCCCCGCTGGCCGCCTCGAGGCACTGCTCAACACCGGAGCACCGGACGCACTCTACGCCGCGCTCGTCGCCCACCCGCATCCGCTGGGCGGCGGCACCATGCACAACAAGGTCGTCTACCACGCGGCCAAGGCGTTCTCATACTTCGGTCTGCCCACTCTGCGCTTCAACTTCCGCGGCACCGGTCTCAGCGAGGGCGCGCACGACGATGGCCGCGGCGAGGTCGACGACGTCCGCGCGGCACTTGACTGGCTCACTGCACGCTTCAATCTGCCGATCCTCTTCGCCGGATTCTCCTTCGGCTCCAACGTCGGCTTGCGCGCCTGCTGCGGAGACGCCCGCGTTCAGGGCCTCGTCGGCCTCGGCCTTCCGGTTCGCGCCGCCGGCCGCGACTACCGCTACGACTTCCTGCCCGCCTGCGGTGGGGTCCCCAAGCTCTTCATCTCCGGCGACCACGACGAGTTCAGCCCGCGCGGCACGCTCGAGGCGCATCTCGTCTCCGCCTCACATCCACGGGAGATCCTCTTCATTGAAGGCGCCGATCATTTCTTTGCCGGCATCCCCGGCTCGCCCGCACCCAAGCTCGACCTCATGTCCGCCGCGCTGCGCAACTGGATCGCTACCCGCTTCGGCCTCACTCCAGCGTCTTGACGGTCTCACGCCATGTCAGCCACGTTCGAATCAGTGAACCGCACTCCTCCGGCCGCTCATCATTCGGCAGATGTCCCACTCCGTGCAGCGTCACCTGCTCAACCCGGTCAAGATGCCGCATCAACTCCGTGCCCGTCCAGGGCGGCACGATGGGGTCGAGTTCGCCCCACAGCAGAAACGCGGGGATTTCCAGCCTGCGCTCCCGCAGCGCATCTCCGAGCCTCTCCATGTCACTCTTCCAGCTCTTCAGCATGCGCAACACATAGGCAATCGTGCCGGGATGCCGCAACGTCTGCAGATAAGGCTCAATCTGCGCATAGCTGACGTTGCTACGGTCGCCTGGCATGCGTCGGAAGGTCTCCAGCATCAACCGCCGGGGAACTCGCGGAAGCAAATTCGCAAACCACCGCCCGGGACGGCTCAGATAGAACCGAACCAGCGGGTCTTCGCGTCGCGAAAAGGGATGCGCGGTAGCAATCAGGATCATCGCGTCCAGCAACTCCGGCTGCCAGGTCGCGAGCTCCAGCGTTATCGTTCCGCCGTAGGAATGCCCCACGATCACGGGCCGCTTGATCCCCAGTGAAGCCATCGCCCCGGCTACCAGCTCCGCCGTTCCGCGAAAGCTCGCATCAGCCTCGCGGGGACGATCCGAAAATCCCCCGCCCGGCAGGTCCAGCGCCACCACCCGCCGATCCGCCGGAAGTTCATCTCCAAGTCTGCGAAATGAATCCGCACCCGCGACCAGTCCGTGCAACAAAAGCATCGGCGCACCCGTTGCAGGTGCGCCGGTGTCACGTTCCAGGTACGAGAGTCGAACGCCACGAACCCACACCTCTCGGCGGGTCCATTGCCTCGGTTGAATCGCCGCCGGACTCACGTTCGCTTCACAAAGCGCTGGCCGCTGCCATCGCCTCTGTCGCCGGCTTCAGAGGCTTTTCGGGAAGCAGCATCCGATGCAGCAGATCCATCACCGCGTCCACATGGTGGCGCTCCAGCAGGAATGGCGGCAGGAACCGCAGCACGTTTCCCTGCACCACGTTCAGCAGGTACCCCTGCGCCAGCCCCTGCTCAGCCACGGGCCGCGCCGGCCGGCCGAGATCCAGCCCCAACAGCAACCCGCGTCCGCGCGCCTCTACACCGGAGCCGCGACCCAGCTCGCTCGCCAGCTCCCGCAGCGCCGTCAGCAGATAGTCGCCCGTATCGCGCACCCTTTCCAGCAGCCCTTCGTCCTCGACGATCCTCAAAAATTCCAGCCCCAGCCGGCACGCAAACGGGCTTCCGCCCAGCGTGCTGCCGTGCTTGGCCACGCCAAACGCGTCAAAGAGCTTGCCGTTCACCAGGATCGCGCTCAGCGGCAACCCGCCGCCCAGCGGCTTGCCCAGAATCAGCACATCCGGCTTCACACCGCTCCGCGCCGACGCGAACCACTCGCCGCATCGCCCCAGCCCTGTCTGAATCTCATCGAAGATCAGCAAAGCTCCGTGCTGGTCTGAAAGTCTCCGCGCCTCAGCAAGAAACTCCACCGAGATCACATGCACGCCGCCCTCGCCGAGCAGCGGCTCCATCAGCACCGCGGCCGTCTCGCCGGTCACTGCCGCGCGCAGCTGGGCGAGATTCTCACGCTCCACAAAGGTCACGTTCGGCAGCCCTGGCCCGAAATCCAGACGGTACTTGTCCTGCCCGGTCACGCTCAGCGAACCATACGTCCGCCCGTGGTACGAGTTCTTGAGCGCCACAATCCCCAGCTTCGGTTGCCGGTAGTTTTGCCGCGCGTGCGTCCGCGCCAGCTTCAGCGCGCCTTCCACGGCCTCCGACCCGCCCGTCGAGTAGAAGACGCCCTTCATCCCCGACATCGAACACAGCCGCTCCCCCAGCTCGCCCGGGTAGCGGTTTGCATATTGCGGCGACAGGTGCACGATCTTTGCCGCCTGCTCCGCCATAGCCGCCACCATCCGCGGGTGCGCGTGTCCCAGCGCGTTCACTCCCAGGCCGGCCATCAGGTCCAGATAGCGGTTCCCCGAGCTGTCAAACAGGTAAACACCCTCACCGCGATCCATAACTACCGGATATCGCGCGTAAACCGGGAGTAAATACTCCCCGTCCCGCTCCAATATTGAGCGGGCCTCGGCATTTTGCCGTAAATCAACCATGATTGTTCCAGTTCACAGGAGTTCCGTCTGACGGTCAAGCACACCAAAGGTGCGGAATCAGGCTGGATGCGGCAAAATAAAGAGCATTGGAAGATTGGAAACAGCGATTTTACAGGGCTGAATCATGCGACCATCCCAAAAGCCGTAGGGCTCTATGAATTTGTGCATAAATCGGCCCGATAGCTTTCGTATCAAGCCGTTATCGGCCACATACTGTTTGGCAGTTAAGTTGCACCAGAAAAGGAAAGTGGTTCCGCAAGTAACGCGCAAGTAACCAAAGAGTGTCCTTTGAGAAGCGGCTCCCAAACCCGTCTGCTGGCGATCCTCCTTGCCGTCGTGACGATGGGAGCGATCGGCCTGGCCATAGCGAATCTCATCCAGGAGAACAACTACCCCGCACCTACCGACGGTGCTCGCTGGATCGAGAGTCAGGGTGGTCTCCGCGCTTACATCGTTCCCTCCGGTTCGGCCGCCGACAAGGCCGGCATCCGTCAGGGTGACGTTCTCACAGCGATCGACGGTCTTCCGACGACCATCGTGGCCACGGCCAACCATGAGATGTACCGCACCGGCATCTGGGGCCACGCCACCTACTCCGTCCTGCGTCAGACTTCCGATTGGGCCAAGCCCATCGCCATCGACATTGGCGTCATCCTTGAGCCTACCGACCGCACCGACTACCAGGTGGAGCGGCTCATCGGCCTCATCTATCTCGCCATCGGTCTCTACGTTCTGTTCCGACGCTGGACCGCGCCGAAGTCCACCCACTTCTACGTCTTCTGCCTGATGTCGTTTGTCCTGTACGCATTCAAATACACCGGCGTATTGGATGGACTCGATCTCGCCGTCTACTGGGCCAACATCCAGGCCGCGGCGCTGCAGCCGGCGCTCTTTCTGCACTTCGCGCTCAGCTTTGGCGAGCGTCCTCGCCGCGAGCGCAGCAGCCTTATCTACGCTCCGCTCTACATCCCCGGCGCGGTCCTCGTTGTACTCCGTTACCTGTCTGTCGAGCACTGGTCGCCCACCGAGCTCCTGCAGCATCGCCTCGACAAGATCGGCTTTGCCTACATGGCGGGTTACTATCTCATCGCCGCCGGAGTCTTCTGGGTCCGTTATCGCCGCGAGCACCAGCCGCTGCAGCGCCAGCAGCTCAAGTGGCTCTCGCGTGGAACCCTGCTCACGGTTCTGCCGTTCACGCTCTTCTACGTCATCCCCTTCCTGCTGGACGCCAACACGCCCGGCGCTCTGATCAAGCTCGCGATCCTCTCGCTCGTCCTGCTCCCGCTGACCTTCAGCTGGGCCATCGTGCGCTACCGCCTGATGGACGTCGACCTGATCTTCAAACGCGGCGTCACCTACACGCTCGTGACGGGCTCGCTGGTCGGCCTCTACTTCCTCGTCATCGCACTTTCGGCGGAGGTCGTTCATACGCGCTTCTCCGGCCTCGGCACATGGGGTCTCATCGCCGCGATCATCGTTACCGGCCTGCTCTTCGACCCGCTCAAGAACTGGATCCAGTCCTGGGTCGATCGCGTCTTCGATCCCAAGCGCCTGGACTACCGCGAGACGCTCATCCGCTTCGGCCGCGACCTCAACGCCCAGACAGATCTCAGCACGCTGGTCGACGCCATTGTTCTCAAGCTTCCGCAGACGCTGCTCGTGACGCGCGTCGCCGTCTTCCTTCCCAGCGAGGACGAAAACGGGCAGCGCGTTCGCCTTGTCGCCTCGCACGGCCTCACAGCCCAGTCCACTTCGCTCGATCTCAGCTTTCTCGATTTCGACTCGCCTGAATCCGGCAATCATCTCTTCTTCGAGTCGCCCAACGCGCTGCTGCGCCTCTCTGAGTCCCAACGTCATACTGCCTCGGCGCTCGATCTGAATTACTACATCGCCTGCCGCGCGGCGCGTCACCAGGGCGCCGGCACCGCCACCGTAGCCATCCTCGGACTTGGCCGCACGACCGAAGGAGACTTTCTCTCCAGCGAAGACATGGTGCTGCTCGAGTCGCTGGCCGGCTACATCGGCATCGCCATCCAGAACGCGCAGCTCTACCGCCGCCTCGAGCGCAAGGTTCTGGAGTACGAGCGCCTGCACGACTTCAACGAGAACATCGTCGAGTCCATCAACGTCGGCGTCTTCGCCGTCGACCTTGAAGACCACATCGAGAGCTGGAACGCACAGATGGAGGTCATGCTCGCCACGCCGCGCGCCGACGCCCTCGGCCGCCAGCTCGCCGAGGTCTTCCCTCCCGAATTCATCACCGAGTTCGACCGCGTGCGCGCCGAGCAGGGCGCTTCCACGCTCTACAAATTCCGTCTGCCGACGCCGACCACCGAGCTGCGCACGGCGAACATCACCATCGCTCCCCTGCTCAACCGCAACTTCCAGGCCGTCGGCCGCATCGTCATCGTGGACGACATCACCGACCGCATCAACATGGAGACGCAGCTGACGCAGTCCGAAAAGCTCTCGTCCATAGGTCTGCTTGCCGCCGGCGTCGCCCACGAGGTCAACACACCGCTGGCCGTCATCTCCAGCTATGCGCAGATGCTCGGCAAGCAACTCCGCGCGGACGAGACCACGCATGCTCGTCTGCAGCCCGTGCTCGAGAAGATTACGCAGCAGACCTTCCGCGCCTCGGAGATCATCAACGGCCTGCTCAACTTCTCGCGCATGGGATCGAGCGAGTTCACTCGCGTTGACCTCAACTCCGTGGTACGCGACACAACCCTTCTGCTCGAGCATCAGCTGCGGTCGGCGAACGTCGAGGTCGTCACCTCGCTGGAGAGCTCGCTGCCCGAGATCTCCGGCAACCGTGGCAAGCTCCAGCAGGTCCTCGTCAATTTCATACTGAACGCCAAGGACGCTTTGCAGGGCCGCGAGAGCGCGCGCATCCGCATTGTCACGCAGCACACAGGCGCCGCCGTCCACCTGCGGGTTGAGGACAACGGCATCGGAATGTCCGAGGCCGTGCTCCGCCGCATCTACGATCCGTTCTTTACAACGAAGAGCAATCCCGCGCAGGGCCAGCGCAAGGGTACCGGCCTGGGCCTCGCGGTCACCTACGGAATCGTGCAGGAGCACGCCGGAACCATCGACGTCTCCAGCACCGTCGGTGAGGGCACAATCTTCGAGGTCGTCTTCCCCGCCGCCGAGTCTCCGGGTCGCACCTCAACCACCGGATCCCCCGCCGACGAAGGGAAGGTCATCCATGTCTAGTTCTGCTGTCGGCGTACAGCAATCTCCTGTAGAAACACCTCTAGTGCAGACCAGCGCTCACGCCCGCATCCTCATCATCGACGACGAGGCCGGCATCCGCGACTCGCTCGAAACCCTGCTCACGCTGGAGGGCTTCTCGGTCGACCTCGCCGGTGACGGCTCCGCGGGCATGGACCTGCTGACCCGCCACAACTACGATCTCCTGCTACTCGACCTCTCGCTGCCTCGCGAGAGCGGCCTCGACCTTCTGCCGCGCATCAAGAGCCTCGCACCCGAGCTTCCGGTCATCATGATTACGGCCTATGGAACTGTAGGCAATGTCGTCGATGCGATTCGCGCGGGCGCCTCGAACTTCATCCAGAAGCCCTGGGACAACGAGAAACTGCTTGCCGACATCCGCTCCGCCATCGGCAAACAGAAGGCCGAGAGCGAGGTCGTGCAGCTCAAGCGCACGCTCAAGCAGCGTTACTCCTTCAAGAACATCGTCGGCAAGAGCGACGTGATGCTCAAGCTCTTCGACCTCGTCTCGCAGGTCGCTCCCAGCCGCTCGACGGCGCTCATCCAGGGCGAGAGCGGAACGGGCAAGGAACTCATCGCCAAGGCGATTCACGCCAATTCGCCCCGGCGCGACAAGCCATTCATCCCGGTCAACACGGGTGCAGTTCCCTCCGACCTGCTCGAGTCCACCCTCTTCGGCCACGAGCGCGGCGCTTTCACCTCCGCCGTCGCGGCCAAGAAGGGGCTCTTCGAGGTCGCCGACCAGGGTACGCTGTTCCTCGACGAGATCGGCACCATGTCGATCGACATGCAGGCCAAGATCCTGCGCGTGCTGCAGGACCGGCGGTTCATGCGCCTCGGCGGCACGCAGGAGATCCAGGTCGACGTGCGGATCGTCGCGGCTACCAACGTGAACCTCGAGCAGGCCGTCAAAGAGGGCCGCTTCCGCGAGGACCTCTTCTACCGTCTCAATGTGATCTTGCTCGAGCTTCCGCCGCTGCGCGCCCGCAAGGAGGACATTCCGCTGCTGGTGCAGCATTACCTGAAGTTTTACGCGGACGAGAATGGCTTCACGACGCCGGAGCTGACGGCGGAGGGGTTGCGCATTTTGATGGAGTACGAGTGGCCAGGGAATGTGCGTGAGCTGGAGAACGTCATCGAGCGGTGCGTGGTGCTCTCGACGGGAGCGCAGAGCACGAGTGCGGCGCAGATTGGGCCGGACCTGTTCCCTGCCCAGCTGCGTGGCAATACGTACTCCACGACGTTACTGGATCAGCGGCCGGATGCTTCGCTGTTCGATGTCATGGAGGACATCGAGCGGAGGATCATCGCGGACCGGCTGGAGCGGTGCAGCTGGAACCAGACCGATGCGGCTGAATATTTTCGGATTCCGCTCTCGACGCTGAACCAGAAGATCAAGCGCTTGAATATCGAGATCCGGAAGAGAAATCGGGAGCAGTAGCACGGCTCCCCCCTCCCCCGTCACTTTTTGCGCAAAGTCTAGAGAGAAGGAGACTTAGCGTTGGACCTAAGGTGTCCCCAAGGGCAAAAAGTCCCATTTTTCCGCGCCAGTGGCGGCAAAGTCTTCAAAACGCTGGACTTCAGGGAGCAGAGATGGAGAAGTTCGGCGTCGCCGGGCTCTTTTTCCCTTAAGTTAATTGTATCGCCCGTGTCAAGCGATGGCCGAATCCGGAGCCGGAGCCGGAGCCGGATCCAGGCCAGGCCCAGGAGCTAGCGGCGAGCCTTCTTTGCGGACTTTGCCTGCTTCTTTGCCGGAGCCTTCTTCGCCGCAGATTTAGGAGCTGGCTTCCTGGCTGCGGGCTTTGCAGACCTTTTGGGTTTTGACGCCGGCTTCTTTGCGGGAGCCTTTTTGGCGGCCCTGGCTGCAACCTTGACCGTGGCCTTCTTGGCAGCAGCCTTCCTGGCAGGGGCTTTGGCGGCGGGTTTGGGAGCGGCTTTCTTCGCCGGCGCCTTGGCGGGTGCAGCTTTTGCCGGTGCCTTGGCGGGTGCCTTGGCGGGTGCAGGAACGGCGGCGGCCTTCTTCGCGGAAGCGGGCGCGGTCTTCGCAGCGACCTTCTCCGGCGCTGCCTTCCCAGCCTTGGAGGGAGCAGCTGAGGCGGCTATCTCTGCACCCTCTGCCGGTTTCGGAGCTGCCGCCTTGGGAGCTTTCTTGGGGGCGCGGCCCTCACGCTTCGCCGGGCGACGGCGCAGGTTCGGCGGAGGCGGGGGCGCGGGCGGAGAGTAGGGCTCGAGGAACGCGCGGGTGGCCTCCGGCGTCTCGAGCTTCGCGTCCATGATGGCGAAGAAGAGCTTCTCGATGAGCTCGTTGTAACCGGGCAGATCGGGTGTGATCCGCATCTCCTGCATGAGCGCATAGGGAATGCGATTACGCGCTTGCGGCCACTCGTTGAAGAACTGCTCGAACTTCTGTTTCACCGAGGCGCTCTTGGTGCCGAAGACCAGAGAGAGGACAGCCTGCGGGTCAGCGGAGTAGAGGAGCTTCCAGGTGGCGGAGGGTGCAGCGTACTCCTTGCTGCTGAACTGCGTGGCGAGGGCCTTGGTGCGGGCCTCGAGCGATTCAATCTCGTCCACAAAGCCCTCGCGCGCGAAGGCCTTCTTGAGCGCGGCAGTTTCCTTGCCACCGAGCTTGGCGGTGAGGAGCGGGAAGAGGGCCGCGGACTGATCGGGGAAGATGCCGGCGACAATGAGCTGGCCGACGACATCGCGCAGGCGCTCGAGCTCGGGCTCGTTGGCCTTCGCGGAGGACCATTGGGGGAAAAGGTACTTGTTCCAACCTTCGGACTCGAGGCGGCGGGCGATGCGCAGGGGGTCTTCTTCGTGGAAGATCTCCTCGAGCTCGTAGCTGCGCTCCCAGGAGCCCATGGCGTCGATGTAGTTCTCGGCCTTGCCGATGTCGTAGCGCTGCTGGGTGCGCTCTTCGAGGATCCAGCCGAGACGGGAGCTGAGGCGCGCGGCGCGGATCATGCGCGAGGGATCTTCGATGAAGCCGTAGTTGGAGACGAGGCGGAGCTCTCGATTTTCTATGTCGGCTATGCCGTTGAGCGGATCCATCAGGAGGCCGTAGGAGCCTTCGTTGAGGGAGACGGCCATGGCATTGGCGGTGAAGTCGCGCCCGCGCAGGTCGTCGAGGATGCCTGCGGACCTGGCGACCGGCTTGCCGGGCCTGGGGTAGGTGATCAGCAGGGTGGAGCTGACCTCGGTGCGAACGCCGCCCGGAAAGTTGAGGTACAGGCTTTGGAAAACTTCATTGGTGCCAACGACTTTGCCGCCGGATTTCTCCAGATCTTTCTTGAGCTTGAGGGCGTTTCCCTGAACCGCCACATCGAGATCGCGGATGGCGACGCCACTGGTGAGGTCGCGGACAGCCCCGCCGACCAGGAAGACTGTAAGTCCATGAGTGCGGGCGACATCACGGATGCGGGTGAGAGCCTGCCTTTGAGCCAGGGTAAGCCGCGACTCCAGGAGATAGATGTAATCGGCCATCGGTTTCGATTGAACTCCCGGGCGCGCTGCGTGACCGGTAAGTGCCGATCTGTCAGCTATTTAGAGGACTTTGTCGCTCCGTCGCAACACCTGATTGTACAACAAATTGGGCAGTACGGTGAACTTTCTGCAGCCGAAGTGCTGCGGATGGTGCGTGTTGGGGGGCTTCTTCTG
>DATNGO010000027.1:0-15618 GCA_035605855.1 Acidobacteriaceae bacterium
GTCCCCGGTGGTCGAGTCCCCGGCGGACGGTTATAGGGCGGGCGCGCGCCCGGGGGCCGAGTCGCAGGCGGCCGCACCGGACGCGGACGAGCGGGCCGTGGTGGCCGGTAGTTTGGCGGCCGGTAGCGCCAGTTGCCGCCATATCCAGGCCGGTTCCTCCAGATGATTGGCCGCGGGCGATACCACACGCGCGGCGGTCGATACCCTCCATGCCATCCGCCCCAGATAGAGTGGTTGTAATAGATGCCGTGTCCCCAGTTCCATCCCCATCCGCCCCATCCCCACGGCTGGTTGCTCGCGATCAAGGCTCCAATGCCAATCCCCACTCCAAACGAGATCAGGGATGTACCAACAATCGATCCCATGCCCGGCGCCACGTACACCATCGCCGGATCGTATTCCGGTACATACACCACATCCGGATTCGCCGGCTGGATTGAATAGATCGGTTGTGGCCCCTGCTGCACCTCGACCGTCTGCTGCCCATTCGATCGCAGAGTGCCCGCCGCATAGGCCTGGGCGCGCAATCGCTGAATGGAATCCGACACCGCCGCCTGGTTCGACATCACGGCCTGCCCGATCGCGGCATAGTCGTCGATGTTGTCCGCCATCATCTGCAGCACATCGGGGAAGTTCACCAGCGCAATGAAGGCCGGGTCGAAGCCCTGCTGCTGCGCCGCATCCGTCAATTGCGCGCCCTTCAGGTTGGGATTGTTCGCCAGCCAGTTGTCGACATCCAGGATCTCCTGCGGGTTCGTCGACGCCGTTGTGATCTGCGCCAGCAGAGAGTCCGGGTACAGCGCCACTGGCGCCAGCAGTTGATCCAGCTCCTGCGCATTCGGTGTAGGAACCTGCGCGTGAAGTTCCACGGGAACCTGCACCGCAACCAGGCTGGAAATCAGAATGATAGCCAGCAGACGGCAGAATCGAGAGAGCATGAATTGCCTCCACAACCGACCAGGAAACAATAAAGGTTTCTGACGCGTTCCGCCTTCTTAAAATAACGTCCCCGCCTTTCCATTCAACGGTCTCGGCTTGACACACCTGTTAAACTGGAAATAGGGGAAGCCTATCGGCCCGGCACTCGCCGGGCTTCACTTCTTGACAGTTCCGTCTGCAAAAGTACGGACCTAACCTCCCTGTTGCCTAGACTTTGCGCAAAAAAGACGGGGGAGGGGGTTACCCCGCGGAATCGCCCCTTCAAACTCCCGCTTCCAACCGCGTGAGATATCTTGTAGGTACGATTTCCTCAGGGCCCTTACACCACCGCAGAGTCCGGTTAAGGAGGCTCGTGAAGCCCCAGCTCGCAACAGGGAAGCTTGCCAGTCTCACCGGCCCGCTCGCACTCGCCCTCGGTTACGTCGCCGCAGTCGTCCTTCCGGGCCTCGGCGCGGTGCTCAGCCTGCACACCCGCCCCTTCCAGAGCACGCCCCTCGCCCTCAGCTTTGCCGCCATCGCCATCGTCACGCTGCTCAGTGGCCCCGGCCCCGGCATCGTCGCCTCCGTCAGCACCGGCCTCTGCTACACCTACGTGATGGCGCCGCACACCGTGCCGCCCCCCCGCGCGATCCTCCACACCGCCGTCATCGTGTTGCTGGGCATCGTGGTCACCTATTTCTGTGAGCGGCAAACCGTTATCAGCGGCCGTCTGGCCGACGCGCTCAACACCTTGCAGGTCAAGACCGACGCACTCGTCGAGGCCCAGCAGGCCGGCAGCTCCGTCGCCTGGACCTACAACCCTGAAAAGCGCCAGATCCAGTGGGCTGAGGGCGGTGCCGCCATCTTCGGCCGCCCCTTCGACGACCCGTCCATGGCCGATCTCCCCCTGCACCTTGCGATGGAGGACGACCGGCCTGCGCTCGACGAGGCGTTTCAGCACGCCTTCGTGACCGGCGCGCCCATTCAGGTTCAGTTCCGCAGCCGTCTCTCCAACGGCGAGGTGCGATGGTTTGAGAGCCGAGGCACACCATCGCTGCGGCAGAAGAACCTCTGGCGCGGTGTGACCATCGACATCACCGAGCGCAAGAACGCAGAAATCGCGCTGTTGCGGTCGGAGAAGCTTGCAGCCATCGGGCGTCTCTCGGCGACGATCGCCCACGAGATGAACAACCCGCTGGAGGCCGTAACGAACCTCCTCTTTCTCAGCTCCTCGGATGAGAAGCTTTCGCCCGAAACACGCAGCTATCTCTCATCTGCTGACAAGGAGCTTCGCCGTCTTGCCAGCATCGCGCGCCACACCCTCAGCTTCGCACGCCCGCGCTCCTCTGGCGGCCCGGCCCACACCTCCGCGTTGCTTGAGGCCGTAGTCGAGATGTTTCAGGGCAGGTGCGCTTCGCGCGGTGGAGAGATCCATCTGCTTCACAATCCCGACCTCACGATCGCCGCGCCGGCCGATGAGGTTCGCCAGATGCTCACGAACCTGGTGTCGAATGCATGCGACGCCATCGAGGGTCCTTCCGGACGCATCGCCATCGACGTCTCCGCCGACGATGAGTTCGCGACGATCGAGGTCCGCGACAACGGCGTCGGTATTTCGCACGAGAACCTCAACCATATCTTCGAGCCGTTCTTTACGACGAAACCTGACGTCGGCACGGGCATAGGGTTGTGGGTCACGCGCGAGCTCGTCGAGAAAAGCGGAGGCGAGATCGAGGTCCGCACCGAAGCCCTGCCTCCTGGCTATCGCACCGCATTCCGTCTGCAGCTTCCCCTCGCGGACTAAGGCGGTCCCATGACTTCTGCAGAGCGTTCCAGCAGGAGGCGGACCTCTTCGTCGCTCGTCTGATCGAAGTGCCTGTACCACTGGCCCACGGCGGCGAAGTCAAACGGTGTGATCAAGCAGACTACAGCGTCGGCATGCCGCTTCAGCTCCTCGAAGGTGTCTTTTGCTGCGACTGGGACGGCGATGATGATCTTCCCGGGCTCTCGCTGCCTGAGCGCCGTGACGGCCGCGCGCATCGTGTAACCGGTCGCCACACCATCGTCGACCACCAGGGCACATCTGCCCTTCACATCGACGGGCGCGCGGTCACCGCGGTAGGCGTGCTCGCGCCGCTCGAGCTCGCGTGTTTCACGCTCGACCGTTTCGGCCAGTTGCTCCGGCGTAACGTGGAGTGCGCGCACGACCTCCTCGTTGATGGCGCGAACGCCGCCGGAGGCGATGGCGCCCATCGCCAGCTCCGGCTGCTGTGGAGCGCCGAGCTTGCGGACTACAAAGACATCGAGGGGCGAGCCGAGCGCCTTGGCCACCTGGTACGCAACAGGGACTCCGCCCCGTGGAAGCGCCAGAACCACGATCTGCCGATCAGCGCGCTCCTCACTGAAAAATTCCTGGAGGCGCGCTCCCAGCCGCTGGCCGGCGTCGATGCGATCGGCAAACATCGCGGTTTCTCTCCCGCTGCGGAGATCGCTCTCCAGATGCCCGATTTGCTTATACGCTTTTCAGCCGGAAATGGACGCCGGTTCAGGCGGACATCATCACGCGTTGCCGGCGGACCATCGCGGCGTACAGATCGAAGTAGTCGTGCACCATGCGGTCACGGGAGAATCGCCGTTCGGCAGCCGCACGGCAGTCTTCGGCGCGGATCTGACCGACGCGCCCGATGGCGTCGGCCATCTCCTCGACGCTGTCGACCAGGAAACCCGTCACGCCATCTTCCACGATCTCAGTGAGAGCACCCGAACGGTAGGCGATGACCGGCGTGCCGACCGAGAGAGCCTCCATCGCTGTGAGCGAGGTCGTCTCCGGCGCTCGACTGGACAGCAGCAGGCACTTCGCGCGGGCCAGCAGACGCAGGCGGCGGTCGGTTTCCATCGGTCCGAGGAAGCGATGCGTTACGCCGTCGTGGTCCAGCAGCGGCTGGACCTTCTCAGCGAAGTATTCGCCGTCCTCGCGGTCGGCGAAGACATGACCGCTGACAAGGACGCGAATGCCCGCTTGCGTGCCGGCCTCCAGTGCCTCATGCACATTCTTCTCCGGGCAGATGCGTCCCAGCGCAAGCGCAAAGCCCTCGCGCTCGCGGTCCAGCCGGACTTCCGGCAGAGGAACGCCGTTCTCGATCACCGGAACGTCAGCCAACAGCTTCGGATCCGTGCGCCGCTGCGCCGCGGAGACGCACTGGAACTGCGCCCGTTCGGCGAAGGTTGCCCATGCCTCGGGGCGATACCAGCTGATCGGCACGTGCAGCGTCACGAGCACAGGTATCTCCGCTGGGAGAACGTGCTGATCGAAGTCCACGCCGTGCATGTGGATCAGATCGATGCGGTGCCTGGAGAAGGCGCGGTCGATGGCCGCCTGGAAGCGCCAGCGGTGCCAACGACGGTCGGACTCGCTGATGAGAGCGCGCTCGGGCATGGGGGCAGAAAAGAGCTCGCCGGCGACCAGCGACCCCGCACAAGCCACGACCAGGGAGCGCTGGCCTTCCGCCACGAGGGCAGCGTCAAGCTCGCCCAGAATTCGTTCCGCGCTGCCGACACCACAGGGCCCGACCGGTGCAAAAGGGAACGCTACACTTAAAACCGTCAGGGCCAAACCCTCACCTCTTGCCGCGCACTGTGCGCTCTACCCTCGCGCAACAGCCCCGGATGCGTGGCACGTTTTTCCGCGAGTTTCCCTTAATAGAGATGCACGACTTGTGTGCAGACGATGCCGCCCGAAAGTAACTGTATGTCTCCGGGCAGATACTCCCTGTGGATCCAGTCACGCCCTCATGTCGCGTGAGGCAAAATCTATTATGATGCTTTGTATTAGAGATTTACAGGGAATACTGAATCCGATACTTACGGTGCAAGCTGGGCCACAGGACTCTCATCAATCGTCGGACCGGGCTGGGCGATTTTCGGCATATGAAGGTTAATTAGCTGCTCAAGAGGCATCGGACGGCCAAAGAAGTAGCCCTGCGCCTGGTCACAACGCCGCCACGCCAGGAAGCGCTGCTGCTCCTCGGTTTCCACGCCTTCAGCAACGACGTCCATGTGAAGTCCGTGCGCCATGGCAATCACCGTCCGGACGATGGAGGCAGCGTTGGCGTCGTCCGGGCAGCGGGAGACGAAGCTGCGGTCGATCTTCAGGCGGTCGACCTTGTACTCGAGGATGTACTTGAAGCTCGAGAAGCCGGTACCGAAGTCGTCCAGCGCGAACTTGACGCCCATCGCGCGGAGGCGACTGAGGGCGGCAATGGTCTCCGCCGAACTGATCATCAGGGTGTATTCCGTGATCTCCAGCTCGAGATCGGCCGGTGCCAGTCCCGAGTTGCGCAGCGCCTGTTCAACAACTTCTCCAAGGTTCTGCTGTAAGAACTGGCGAGGAGAGAGGTTAACGGCCATTGTGATTCGCTTGCCGAGGCGCTCCTGCAGGATGCGGGCCTCCTCGCAGGCCTTCTGCAGGACCCACTGGCCGAGCGGCAGAATGAAGCCGCTCTCTTCGGCTGCGGAGATGAACTCCTCCGGACTGAGAAGGCCGCGGTGCGGGTGACGCCAGCGGAGCAGCGCTTCAACACCGACGAGTTCGCCGGTGCGGCAGGCGATCTGCGGTTGGTAGAAGAGCGTCATCTGATCGTTGATGAGCGATCGCCGGAGGTCGGACTCGAGCTCGAGTTCGTCAGCGCCCGACTCTCCGAGCGCAGCGGAAAAAAGCTGGAGGCAGTTGCGGCCGCTGCGCTTGGCGGCATACATGGCGGCATCGGCGTTGCGGAGCAGCGTGGCGGCGTCGGTGCCCCACTCCGGGGAGAGGCAGAGGCCGAAGCTGGCGGTGACGCTCAGTTCCTTGCCGGCGAGCTGGAGCGCGCTTTGGAGCTTGCCCGAGAGCCGGCCGGCGGCGCGCATGGCGTCATCCTGGCTGCCGCAATTGGGCATGACGACGACGAAGGTGTCGCCGCCAATCCGGGCGACGGTGTCATTGGCGCGGGTGGAGTTCCGAAGGCGGTCGGAGAAAACGGTCAGCAGCTCGTCGCCTGCGGCGTGGCCGAGCGAATCGTTCACGCGCTTGAAGTTGTCGAGCCCGATGGAGAGGACTGCTACCGGCTGGTTGAGGCGTCCCGCGCGCTCGAGGGCTTGCTCAAGCCGCTGGCGCAGCTTCATACGGTTAGGAAGTCCTGTCAATGCATCATGTTGCGCAAGGAATGTGATGGAGTCGGTGAGCTTCTTGCGCTCCGAGATGTCGTAGGCGGTGGCGAGGTATCCGGTGGTCTCTCCGTTGTCGCCCTGGAGAGCAGTGAGCGACACGTGCACCGGCACGCGGGCGCCATCCGGGCAGACGTAGTGCCAGTCGGCCTCGGCGCTGGTTCGGTCGCCGAGCAGAAGAAGAAGCGATTCGAAGCTGATGGCGGCGACGCCTGTGTCGCGGCCGGTCTGGCCCATCACGCGATCGCGGAGTTCTTCGGGGTCGTGGAGATCGACGAGTGAAGAGCGGCCGACCACAGCCTGGCTGTTGAACCCGGTCAGCCGCTCGGCTGCGGGGTTCATCGCGGTGATGGTGCCGGCAGCGTCGGTGGTCAGGATGGCGAAGGGCGCATCGTGGATGAGCGACTGTGAGAAGCGGTGCATCTGCTCGACCTGGCGCTGGCCGGAGCGCTCGGCGGAGAGGTCGTGCAGGGTGACGGCCACGCCGCTCTGCATCTTGACTGCCTGGAGTTCAAACCAGAGGTCGTCGCCGGAATCGCTGCGGTAGCGAATCTCGCCCGAGTAGGGGAGGCCGGTGTGCTCGACCTGGCGGAGCCGCTCGACAAGACTGCTTTCCGGCAGGGTGGGCAGCGCCTGGCTGAGCGGCATGCCGATGAGGTCGCGGCGGCGGTGGAGGAGGAGTTTCTCGGCGTTGGCGTTGACGAAGCTGAAGCGGAAATCACCGCTCTTGTTGAATGGGCCGCGCTCGCTTTCCAGGATGAAGAATGCCTGGCGGCCGGTTTCCGCGGCGGAGACGAAACGCTCATGGGCTCGCTCGGCTGCCTCACCGAAGGCCTTTACCTGGTAGAGCATCGGCAGCAGGAGAACGACGCCGCCGGCGAGGACAAGCGAACTGAGGCCAACGACTATGCTCGGCTCCGCGGCGGCGCCGGGTATCTGGTAACCCAGGATGTCAAAGAGGCGCTTGGCCGCGGCGACGCCAAGGACCATCATCAGACCAAGGGACGCCGTACGAAAGGCCGCATGGCGACGCATGAGCCATACGAGCCGGCTGAGCACAAAGCATGCGCATGCGCAGCCGAGGATCGTGAGGGCGTCCGCTGCCACTCGCAGCCAGAACAGGATTTGAGTCGAGGAGTCGCCTAGCCCCTTGGCTAGCCAGTCGCTCTTCCACATGCCCACCTGCGCCAGCAGCGCCAGCAGAAAGCAGAGCAGCAAGGCGGTCTGCATCAGCGGTCCGCGGATGCGTCGACGGTGAACGGTCTTCCCCTTAGGAGCTTCCATAGGGTCTTCGAGCTGGCCTACTACGGACCCTAACACCGTCGGTAGCGTTTCCTCTCAAATTTTCGGTCATCAGGATGACGCAAGTGTTGTACCTCAACCGTGTGAGACATGCGGCTTACTCGCCGTAGGGCACCCAGATGTTCTTTACCTGGGTCGCATGTTGCAGATACCAGAGACCCTCCGCCTGCTTGGGGTCGAACCAGTCGAGGGCTCGGCCCTCGTTCGTCCAGACCTGTTTCAGGTTACCAGTCGAACCCAGCTTGACTATGGCGGCGGCTTCGCCGTCGCGGAAGCTCCAGATGGCGTCCACGTCGTCGTGCTCGGCGAGCGTCTTGCCGAGCTCCACCGGCCGGCCTGCAACGAAGTTGACGACGCCGCCGGGAAGGTCGCTGGTGTCGAAAACCTGGTAGAGCTCGCCGGTGAGAGTGGCGCACCGTTCGCTGGGAACGGCGACGACGGAGTTTCCCATGGTGATGGCAGGCAGGACGAGCGAGAGCAGACCGAGAAGCGGAGCTTCGTCCGGGGCGAGGATGCCGACGGTTCCGATGGCTTCCTTCATGGCCAGCGTCACCATCCGGAAGGGCGGATTGTGGATCGAGCCCTCGAACTTGTCGCACCATGCGGCGTAGGTGAAGGCGCGCTGGATCGAGGAGTCGAACTCGGCTTCCGCCTGGGGGATGCCGACGAACTCGGCCAGCTTGCGGACGATCTCCTCGCGGCGCTGGATGAGGTTTTCGGCGATGTAGTAGAGCACCTGCGCGCGGCTGTGCGCGGCGGCCCTGGCCCATTTGTTGCCGGCGGGACGGGCGGCCTCGACAGCGTTGCGGATGTCCTTGCGGTTGCCGAGCGGAGCTTCGCCGACGAGCTTGCCGTCGCGGTTATAGACCGGGAAGCTGTAGCCGGAGTCAGGTCGCGCCTGCTTGCCGCCGATGTACTGCTTCACCGTGCGGTCGATGGAAGGTTGCGAGTTGTAAGTTGTAAGTTGTAAGTCGCCCGTCGCGCCGTTGTTCTCACTTACATCTTCCAACTTAGAACTTACAACTGCCTTCGGCGCGTTGTGAGTCCACGCGGGGACGAGGTACTCGAACATACCCTCTTTGCCGCCTTCGCGGCCGTAGCCGGACTCGCGATAACCGCCGAAGCCGCAGGCCGCGTCGAAAAGATTCGTCGAGTTCACCCAGACCACGCCAGCCTTGACCTGCGCGGCGACGTCCAGTGCGACGTTGATGCTCTCGCTCCAGACGCAGGCGGCGAGGCCGTAGGTGGTGTTGTTGGCGAGTTCAACGGCTTCCGCCGGGGTGCGGAAGGTCATGGAGGCGAGGACGGGCCCGAAGATCTCCTGCTGGGCGACGGTGGAGCTGGGGTGGACGTCGGTGAGCAGCGTGGGGCGGAGAAAGAGGCCTTTGCTGGGGATCGGATTATCCGGCTGCCAGCAGGTGGCGCCTTCGGCGACGCCCATGGCGATGAGTTTCACGATGCGGTCGTACTGGACCTGGTCGACGATGGCGCCGATGTCGATGGCCTTATCTAAAGGTGAACCTACCCTCAACGTTTCCATGCGGGCGCGGATCTTGTCGTAGAGCTTCTCGGCGACGCGCTCCTGCACGAGCAGACGCGAGCCTGCGCAGCAGACCTGGCCCTGGTTGAACCAGATGCCGTCGACGAGGCCCTCGACGGCGGAGTCGAGGTCGGCGTCGTCGAAGACGATGAAGGGGCTCTTGCCGCCGAGCTCGAGGGAGAGCTTCTTCTGCGTCTTGGCGGTGGCCTTGCGGATGATGCGGCCGACCTCGGTCGAGCCGGTGAAAGCGATCTTGTCGATGTCGGGGTGCTCGACGATGGCTGCGCCCGTGGCTCCGTCGCCGTTGATGACGTTGAGGACGCCTTGGGGCAGGCCGACTTCGGCGGCGATCTCCGCCAGGGCGATGGCGGTGAGCGGCGTGAACTCGGCGGGCTTGATGACGACGGTGTTGCCGCCGGCGAGCGCGGGCGCGACCTTCCAGGCGAACATCAGCAGTGGGAAGTTCCAGGGGATGATCTGGCCGACGACACCGACGGGCGTGTAGCCGGGGAACTCTTCGCCTGCAAAGCCGGTTTCGGTGAGGTCGCCGAGGAGCTGGGCCCAGCCGGCGTGGTGGTAGAAGTGGCGCGCGACGAGCGGTATGTCGATGTCGCGGGACTCGCGGATGGACTTGCCGTTGTCCATGGACTCGAGCACGGCGAGGCGGCGCGAGTGCTTCTGAACCTGGCGGGCGAAGGCGTAGAGATAGCGGGCGCGCTGGTGGCCGGTGAGCGCCTGCCAGCCGGGAAGAGCAGCGCGGGCGGCTTTGACGGCGAGGTCGACGTCGGCGGCGTCGGCTTGGGCGATGGTGGCGAGGACTTCGCCGGTCGCGGGATTTTTGGTCTCGAACTTTGAGGCGCCGACCTTGGTCCACTCGCCGTTGATGAAGTGGCCGAAGCTCCGCTTGTGAGAGTCGAGCCACTTGTTCACTTCGCCCGGATCTTCGGGGGCTGGACCGTATTCCATCGACTGAAATTTCTCCACGATGCTGCTTGCCATTGGGTGCCTCTTTGTTGTTCGATTATCGCTCTTACCCTGGGTACCCCTCCCCCTGTTTTTGTGCAAAATCTTCAGGGGAGTTAGGGGTGGACCCTTAAACGCGTTTCTTGCTAAATTCTCTCGATTCAGTAGGTTACAGGTAAAATCTTGAAACCAGGGTGTTTAAAAGGTGGGGGGTCACTTTTTGTCAGATCTGCTACATGTCTGGGTACAGCCGAATACTTCTCAGTGCACAGATCGTACTCGTCATGATTTCGTCTGTAGCTTCGCGCATTCCCATTCGCTCTGCTGACACCCAGTTCAGGTATTTCTTCAACTCATCATCCGGGGCTCCGGTCGTTAACATTTCGAATACATCTCCGAGGTAATGGTCATATTCATCTTGAGCATTCGACTCATCCCGGACCCCGATCGGATCCCAAACTTCCAAGAGGACGCGGCGGATAGCCACGCGGATTCTTCGCGATTCGTATTTATCAATTCTTGGAGCCGGTGTTGTCATCTCCAGAATTACCTACCTCAGGGGCTAAAGCCCGGTCTTCTTTCTTGCTTTAACGGCACAGAGACCTTGGGCTAAAGCCCAAGGCTACCAGCCGTGCCCTTAACGTTTTATTCCTCTATGGCGGTTCGTGTGGTCAGGCTGTTCCTCCGAACCTCCTTCGGGTCGGTAACCGGCGGAAATCAAACGCGGATTCCCTTCGGGAATGACAAACAAGAAAGGCAAGTGCGAGACGCGGATTCCCTTCGGGAATGACAACCAGAAAGGCAAGTGCGGAAGGCGGATTCCCTTCGGGAATGACAAAGCAAGACAAACAAGAAAAGCAAAGGCGAGACGCGGATTCCGTTCGGGAATGACAAAAGCAAGACAAACAAGAAAGGCAAAGACGAAACGCAGATTCCCTTCGGGAATGACAAAAGCAAGACAAACAGGAAAAGCAAAGGCGAAACGCAGATTCCGTTCGGGAATGACAAAAGCAAGACAACAAGAAAAGCAGGGGTTAGGCGCAGGGGTTAGGCGACGGGTTATGCAATTGGGTGGCGGTAGGTGGCGCTGTAGCGGCCGGTGACGTGGTGCTCGAGCTGGCGTTCGATGTCGGCGAGCATGGAGCTGGCGCCGAAGCGGAAGAGGGAGGACTCGAGCCAGGGGCGGCCGAGCTCGTCCTTCATCAAGGCGAGCCATTCCATGGCCTGCTTGGCGGTCTTGATGCCGCCGGCGGGCTTGTAGCCGACGGCCATGCCGGTGCGCTCGGCGTATTCGCGAATGGCCCGGACCATGACCAGCGATACCGGCAGCGTGGCGTTGACGGCTTCTTTGCCGGTGGAGGTCTTGATGAAGTCCGCGCCGGCCATCATGGCGACGACCGAGGCGCGGCCGACGTTTCGCAGCGTCAACAAATCTCCAGTCCCGAGGATGGCCTTCATGTGCGCGGGGCCGCAGGCGTCCTTGAAGGCGGCGACCTCGTCGTAGAGGGCGTTCCACTCGCCGTTGAAGACGTGCGCGCGGGTGATGACGATGTCGATCTCGCTGGCGCCGGCATCGACCGAGCGGCGAATCTCCTGGACGCGGGTTTCGAGCGGCGAGAGGCCGGCAGGGAAGCCGGTGGAGACGGCGGCGACGGGGATGCCGGAGCCTTCGAGGGCCTTGACGGCGGTCTCGACGAAGAGGTGGTAGACGCAGACGGCGCCGACGTGCAGGTTCAGGTCTTCGATCTTGAGAGCCTTGACGAGATGGTCTTCGAGCGGGCGGCGGGCTTTGGCGCAGAGGCGCTTCACGCGCTCGGCGGAGTCGTCGCCGGAGAGCGTGGTGAGGTCCATGCAGGAGATGGCGCGGAGCAGCCAGGCGGCCTGCCAGTCCTTCTTGACGCTGCGGCGGGTGCCGATGGTGGCGGCGCGGCGCTCGACGGCGGAGGTGTTGACGCGGACCTCTTCGACCCAGCTGAGGTCGAGCGGGATGCGGCGGTTCGGGGACAGCTCGCGGCCGTGAAGGGCGATGGGGAGCCCGGGGCTCTCGTGCTTTGCGATCTCAGGTTTGTTGATGGATGACGCTTCCGTCTTTACGGCCATAACCCGCTCCCAGCCAAAAGATTCCGGCCCGCCAGCTTCCCGGCAGGCCGCAGTTTTATCCGAAACATGAGTGTATACCCGTGGGGATGCCGGGCCACGACGGGCTCGCGCGAGAGAAGCAAAACCAAAGACAAAGCAGATCCCCTGCGGGGATGACAACAAGAAAGGCAAGGGCAAAGCACTCGCGAGTCTTGACGCGCGACACCACCACCCTGTCGCTACGCGCCGAGGGTGGGGCACCCAGAGTTAGCCGCGGAGGCTTGCTGGTGGAACTTTGATCGCGGAGAGCCGGTCATAGGCAGGCTGTGGAAGCTTCAGTGCAGAAGCTGCAACGTTTTCCTCAAGATGCTTCACGCTGGAGGTTCCGGGGATGGGGATGATGACCCTGGAGCGTTTGAGGAGCCACGCGAGCGCTACCTGAAGAGGTGCGGCATTGAGTGTCTTGGCTTCCTTCTGCAGAGCCACGTGCGCCTCACGCATCTGGCCGAGCGGAGCCCAGGGGAAGAACGCGATGTTTTGTTGCTCGCAGTAGTCGACGACGAAGTCCGACTCGCGGTCGGCGAAGCTGTAGCGGTTCTGCACGGAGACGATGGGCACTATCTTCTGCGCGCGCTGAATGTGCTCCCTGGTGACGTTGGAGAGCGCGACGTGGCGGATCTTGCCCTCGGAGCGGAGGCGGGCGAGCGTTTCGACGGACGCCTCAAAGGACACGGCGGGGTCGGGGACGTGGAGTTGATAGACGTCGATGCGGGGCAGCTTCAATCTTTTGAGCGAGCCTTCGAGCGCTTCGACCAGGTGCTTCGGGCTGGCGTTGTGCGTCCACTTGTTAGGGCCTACGCGTTCCCATCCGCCCTTGGTGGCGATCACCAGCCCGGCAGGGTAAGGAAACAGCGCTTCGGCGATGAGGTCCTCGCTGACGTAGGGGCCGTAGGAGTCGGCAGTGTCGATGAGGTTGACGTTGAGCTCGACTGCGCGACGCAGCGTTGCGAGCGCGCCGGGCTTGTCCTTGGGGGGACCCCAGATGCCTTCGCCGGTGATGCGCATGGCACCGTAGCCCATGCGGTTTACCGTGAGGGCTTGATCCGTAAACGGGCCGATTGTGAATGTTCCCGCTGCCGCTGCGCTGAGTGTTGTCTCTGCCATCGTGGTCTGTTCCTCTTCCTTCGATGCTCTCATTGGACGTTCGTTCTGCGAAAGTTCTCCGCAGGGCTAGTGATATTGTTCGCTGCGCATCTTGTGCGCGGAGCTACACTTTTTCCGTGAACCCGCTGACGCACGCCGAACGACAGGCACTTGGGCGTCACGCCCGCAAGCAGCTCGCGCGCCGTGCACACGCCGACTTCAAGTCGGATATGTGCCCGGCGAATCCGCTCGCCATTCTCGCCGAATCCATGCGCGGGCGCGTCGCCCGGCTGATACCCATCAAGTATCAGCGCATGGCGGCGTCGCCGTTTGGGTTCTTTCGCGGCGCTGTTCCGATCATGGCCGCCGACCTCTCCTGCCATCCCAATACCGGGCTCGTCACCCAGTTGTGCGGCGATGCGCACGTGGAGAATCTTGGCGCTTATGCCTCGCTGGATAACCGGATTGTCTTCGACCTGAATGATTTCGACGAGACGATCCGCGGTCCCTTCGAATGGGATATCAAGCGGCTGGCTACGAGCGTCGTCCTGGCAGGGCGCCAGGCCGGCATCGGCCGTGCGGACCGCGAGGAGGCGGTCTCCACGTTCCTGCGTCGCTACCGCCGCTCGATGCGCCGCTTCTCCAACATGCCGGTGCTGGAGCTGGCGCGCTACCAGATTCACCGCCTCGCGCACATCGGGCCGATGCCCGCCATCTTCGGGCAGGCGGAGCGGTCTACGCCGCTGCGGCTGCTGGCAAAGCTCACCGAGCCCATCGACGGCAACGGCGCGAAAGGTGCCGCAAAGAAAACCGCCGCCACGAAAATCGCAGCAAAGAAAATGTCTGCTGCCGCCGCGAAGAAGGCTGGGAATACATCAGGGCCGGCGCCCGAACACGTTAGCAGCCGGCCGCGCTGCTTCCGCTCGCTGCCTCCGCTGCTGGAGCGTGTCGCCGGGGCAGACGCACGCAAGGTTCTCGCCGCGCTCGGCCAGTACACGAAGACGCTGCAACCGGAGCGACAGCATTTTCTGGCGCAGTACACTCCGGTCGACGTTGCCTTCAAGGTCGTCGGCACCGGCTCTGTGGGCCTGCGCGACTACATCGTCTATCTCGAGGGCCACGCGCGCCCCGCGCACTCGGACCCACTCTTTATCCAGATCAAGGAGGAGCCCGCCTCCGCTTATGCACGCTACATCCCCGAAGGTGCTGCGGGGTGGATCCAGCAGGGACATCGTGTTGTGGACGGTCAGCGCGCCATGCAGCTCACCAGCGATCCGTTCCTCGGGTATACGAGCATCGACAATCGCGACTACCTTGTCCGTCAGCTGAATGATCATAAGGCGGCGCTCGACCTGAAGACCCTTTCGGCAGCCAACCTGCATGGCTACGCCGATCTCTGCGGCGAGTTGCTTGCGCGTGGCCACGCCCGCGCGGGTGACCCCGTCTCTATCTCGGCTTATGTGGGAACGAGCACGCGGTTTGACGAGGGCATCCTCGGCTTCGCTCACCTTTATGCGGATAAGACCGAGGCCGACTGGAAGGCGCTGTGTGGGTGGCTCAAGCGCAATTCCGAAGCTGCTGCGAGCTAGACATCTGCATCTCTGCATGCCTCATCTGCAACAATCTCTTTTGTGGCTTCGCAAACGCACCCGCGCGTCCTCGTCACTCGCTCGCCGCATCAGTCCTCCGAGCTGGCGGCGCAGCTGAGCGCGCTGGGACTTGAACCGGTGCTTGTGCCGGCGATCGAGCTCGCGCCGCCGTCCTCGTTCGACGCGCTGGACGAGGCGCTTGCTTGTCTCGCCTCGTATAACTGGCTGGTCTTCACCAGCGCGAATGCGGTCGAGGCGTTTCATCACCGTATGGAATCTGCAGGGCTGAACGCGGCCACGGCGCAGGTCTGCATCGCCGCCATCGGTAGCGCTACCGCACGTGCGATCGAGTCGATTGGTCTCCGCCCCGAACTTGTCCCGGCGCAGGCGGTGGCCGAATCGCTCACCGAGGCGCTGCTGCCGCATGCGCGCCGGCCTGATGGCTCTTCAACGCGCTTTCTGCTGGTCCGCGCCGAAGACGCGCGGGACGTTCTTCCTGAAGCTCTGCGCAGTGCAGGAGCCGAGGTCACGATTGCTCCGGCTTACCGCACGGTTATGCCGGCAGGATCGATCGATGCCGTCCGCGCGCTCTTCGGTGGCGCGAGATCGGATGTCGCCGCCGTCACCTTTACAAGCTCTTCAACCGCACGCAACCTGCTGGCGCTTTGCGAGGCCGCCGGAGTCAACCTTCCGCCTTCGGTGCTTCGCGTCTCGATCGGCCCCATCACCAGCGAAACCCTGCGCTCGCTCGGCTGCGCGCCACACGCCGAGGCTGTGACCTCCTCGGTCGCGGCGCTTGCGGAGGCTGTCCGCGCAGCCATTGATGATAAGCCGGAGTCGGCGAGCTAGTGTGAGCTCCAGGTCTTGTCCGCGGAGTTGCAG
>DATNGO010000028.1:0-2645 GCA_035605855.1 Acidobacteriaceae bacterium
GCTTCACCCGCGAAACCACCTACGAGGCCCGCAGCAGAATCGTCCGCGACATCCTCTGCGACCTGCTGCGCACCCCCGAGCACCCCACACCCTCGCTCAGCCACGACGTCGCGCTCGCCGCGCTCGACCCCCGCAACATCACCCTCGAGCCCGAGTACTACGGCGACATGGACCCCGAGCGCTACTACCCGCGCAAGCCGCTCATCTGGCTCTGGCTGCAGTTCGACGCCAGTCCTCTCGGCGCCAACCAGTGGCTCGGCGAGCGCCTCCGCAACATGCTCGGCCGCCACCTGTTCGCGCGCATCGGCCAGCGCGTGCGCATCTTCCAGCACGTCCAGTTCAGCTACGGCTACAACCTCGAGATCGGCGACGACTGCTGGATCCACCGCCACGTCCTGCTCGACGACCGCGGCGGCATCACCCTGCACGAGGGCACCAGCATCAGCGACTACGCCAACATCTACTCCCACACCCACGATCTCGTGAACCAGCTCGACGTCTCCAACCTCCGCACCGAGATCGGCCCCCGCGCCCGCATCACCTATCACGCCACCGTGCTCGCCGGCACAAAGGTCGGCGCCGACGCCATGCTCGGAGCCTTAGGCCTCGCAACTCGCGACATCCCACCCCACACCGTCTCCCTCGGCATCCCCGCCAAACCCAAGCTCACGAAGTAGCGTCCTCAGCCCTACATCGGATGAACGTCGTACTTCGCGATGTACTCCTCCAGCAGTTTGCGATGATCTTTCCGGTATCCCGCGTAGTCCTGTGCGATCCCCTGATCAGGATGGTCGATCAGAATCCAGCACTCCAGCATTCCGTTCTGGTCCAGTTCCATCAGCAGCTTCGTTGACGTGCTCAGCTTGTTCGCGGAAATCTTCTGCTCGCGCGCCACCGCCAGCATACTGCGAATGCTTTCCGCCTCCTCGATCAGCGAGTGTCTGTACTGCTTCTCATCCGGGAAGTGCTTCTTGAACTCATCCCCTTGCCACAGCGCCGACTGCATGGCATAGATCATCCGCATCGAACCCTCGGGATCGTCTTTCTTGCTGGACATCGGCAGGGTGATGTTGATCTTCCCATCAGCACTCTGTGATGCGCCAGCCGGAAGCGTAATTGGCGGCGGAACGACGCGGGAATGATTCACGTTCGCCCATTGCGCAAGCCCAATGCGCGACGCCCGCGTGTATGGCTCGGCGACGATGGCCGCAATAAACTCTTCCTCCGCGTGCTCATGACTTCCCGCCTTTTCCAGCGTGTCTCCCCAGTAGCGATACGCTGTCTCCCTGTCCGGGTCGATGGCAATTGCTCGCGCGAACCAGGTGCCTGCCTCTGCCGGATGACCCATCTTGTACTCCGTATCTCCGGCAAACAGCGCCGCCTCATAGAACTGCGGATTCACCTCCAAAGCCTTCTTGTAGTTCTCCAGCGCTCCCGCCATATCGCCGGAGCTAAAGTTCACCTCAGCCTTCTGCAGCCATTCGTATCCGGGCGGATGCACTGCCGGCTGCGTCGAGCCCTCGGCCGCATTCATCTTCTCCAGCAGAATCTGCATCAGGTTGCTGTTGTCTCCTCCAGCCTTCGCCTGCAGCAGCAACTCCTTTGCCCGCTTCCGCGTCGCAGCCGCATCTGCATCGTCTTGCGTCCCGGCCTTTCCCAGCAGGCACATCGCCAGCCGCTCGGCAAAGAGCGTGCTCGACGGAACACGCGTGTGCAGGTCCTCATACAGCGGCAGCGCGCCAAGATAATCCTGCTTCTCGTACATTGCCTGCGCCTTGGCGTCCTGAGCTTTCACATCAGGAGCCTGTGCATCCTGCGCCAGAATCGGCGCACACAGCAGCCACATGCATGCCAACCATGCAGTTCGTCTCATCTCAAATCGCTCCGGACCCAGATTGAAAGGCGCAGCCATCATGCCACATCGGTCGAGGCTTCTTTACCAATACGCCAGCGGCTCCGGCAGCACCGTCCCGCACGTGCACTTCCCATCCGGCACCTCAACCGAGGCCATCTTGTCGCACTCCGGACACCGCACTCTCCGCGCGCCGAGGTGGTGCGGTATCCAGACCCCGGTCATGCCTCCAGCCCCGTACTCCGCCGACCCAAAGTACCGCCCCACCGCCGCACGGTGCTCGCCCATTGCCATCAGCGGCTTCATCGACTCCGGCGTCTCCCATGCCGTGATCGTCATCATCCGGTCCTCGACCGTCGTCGTCACCGCGCTGATAAAACCGGGAATCGCCAGCAGCTCCTGCAAAATCTTCTGGCTGCTCTGCTTGATCGCCATCTCGTCCTGCTTGTCCCGTGCCGAGATAAACGTGATGCCGAACGCTCCTGGCACCGCCTTGCTTCCGCCGCTAACGCGCAGTCCAGTGCCGAACGCAAACGGCCCAAGCGCGTGCGGCTGCACGATCACATCCAGCCCCAGCGCCCGCGGCACAGCCCCCGAGTCAAAGTACCCCTGGACCGAACGAAGCTTCCCGCCCTCAACCACGGCAATATCAACTCCGCGCACCTCGACCGCTCGTCCGGTCGGCGGCAGGCCCATCATCGAGCCGGTATTCACGCCGCGCATCACCCACTCTGCCGAAAGCGAGCCCCCGTCACCCTCCATCGTTCTCCCTATCTCGAACGACAGGTCCGGA
>DATNGO010000029.1:0-12304 GCA_035605855.1 Acidobacteriaceae bacterium
TAGGCTGCCTGCTCGGTCTGCATCGTCGCTGCGGTGTCGCGCATGTCCTTCAGTGAATCCAGGGCCATCTTCCGCACAATGTTGTAGGTCTGATCATCCGCCGGCGCTCGCAGCGCCGTAGTCCAGCGCTCAATCGAGCTGACAAGCTTGGGCAGCGATTTGCGGATGTCGCGATGCTTGCTCTGATACTCGTCGAGGTTGTCGTTGAACTCGTCGGCGATGGACGCAAACTGATCGAGGAGGTCGTGCATGTCCTGGTTGAAGCCGGGGCGCCGCGGCTTGGCGAGCAGATCCGTAATCTCCTGCTCACGGGTGTTGAGAATCTTTACGAATTCCATCACGCGCTCATTGGGGATGTAGGCCGCATCGCGTAAGGCCTCAATCTCCTTCTGGCTCATCGAGCTGTCATCGTCCTGCGCGTGCGTCGGTACTGCCGGCGCCAGGACGAGCAGAGCGCACACGGCGAGCACGGGCCGTCGAATTCGAGCCATTCGATTCATTTCGAGAAGATTACCGCGAGTACCTGTGTATGCAGATGATCCACGCTTTGCAAAGTTGTCTGCATAGCATTGCGCTGATTGCCCGAGACGACATGTGCCATATCGTTCAAGCGGCGCGTGACGTGCTCAAGCAGTAGTTCTGCATTCTTCAAACGCTTCGCATTCGAAGCTGAAACCTTCTGCATCTTGGCGGCAACAGAGTCGATGCGCGTGAGCGTCGTGCTCGCGTCCTGATCATCGCCCGCTGCGATCTCTCGTCCGGCGAGTTCGGTCAGGCCGTGAAGCACCTCGGCGAACATCCAGCACTGATCGCGAGGTTGTGCGGCGTCCGCGCGCTGCTCCATCTGAAGCAGCGCTGTGGCATCGAGTGGAGACTCGTCAAGGTTCGAGGCTCTTGCTGAGTTTGTGAAGGGAAAGAGAACAAGGAGTGATACGAGGATCAGGCCTGCTTCGCGACAAATCCAATTCGGTGACCCGGATTGAGTGACCATAGCGCACCCCCTTTCGAGTGCAGCAATGCTCTACCTCTCGTGCTCCAGGGCGATGAGTCGGTGGCGCGCTTGAAACTCCTGATCGGGATATTTGCCCCCGGCCAGCGCCAGGAATGCACGATACGCTCGTTCCGCGTCCTTATATTGATGCAGCGTGTCATGCGCCGTTGCCTCAAGGAACAGTGACGCGGGCGAGTTTGGCAGCACTGTAGCACGCTCCGCTAACGCTTGCAAAGCCATGTGTGGGTCATGATTACGCGAAGCAGCAAAAGCGAGGTGACCGGCCGCCTCGCCCCAAGCCGAGTCGGAGGGAAAGTCTGATCTCATTGCCACCGCTTTCGTAAGCAGAACCTGCGCCTCGGCGAAGTTCTGCTGTTCTACAAGGGCGCTCGCGAGATCATCCAGCAGCATCGGGTCCTTCGAATTCTGATTGACGAGACTACGAAATAAGGGTTCAGCCTTGGCATTGTCGCCCGTGAGCGTGTACAGGTGAGCGAGCAGGCGCGTAATCGCCGGGTTAGCTGCAGCAGATGAATCCGAAGCCCGCAGTTGCTCGATCATAGGGATCGCCTGCTCGGGCTTGCCCTCCGCGCCGTAGACGGCGGCGAGCTGGGAGAGGAGGCGGGGGTCGGCGGGGGTGGTTTTGAGGGCGGAGGTGAGGAGGCTTTCGGCCTCGGCGGTCTTGGCTTCGGTGTGTTGCGCGGTGAGTGCGTGGGCGAGGCCGGAGGTGGCCTCGGGGTCGTTGGGGGTGGTGGAGAGGAGGCGGCGGTAGGCAGCCTCGGCCTCGGAGAAGGCGTTGGCGCGCTCGGCAAGGTGGGCGCTGAGGAGCGTGTCGGCCGGAGTCTCGGGGGTGAGCTTCAGGGCCTCGAGGAGCTCGTCCCGGGATGCGTCCGGGTCTGTGTCCTCGTCCAGGATGGCGAGGGAGCGCAGGGCGCGGGCGCGAAAGGCAGGGTTGGCGCCGGAGAGGTTGCTGGCCGCCTGTAGCTCACGGTGGGCCGCGTCGAGGCGGCCGTTGCGGGCGTCGATAAGACCGAGGGCAAGCTGGGGCTCGGCAAGGGAGGAATCGGCGGCGATAGAGGCCTTGTAGGAGGCTGCGGCCGCAGTGTCATCGCCGGAATGCTCCTGGGCGAAGCCGAGGTCGTAGAGGATGTGGGCGTTCCTGGGCTGGGCGGCTGCCAGGGGCTTCAGGGCGGTGATGGCAGCGGCGTAGTCCCCGCTCTCGAGGGCGGACTCGGCGGAGCGGATCCGGGTGTTGATGGCCTCCTGCGGGGAGGGGGAATCGGCCTCGCGGGTTCCGGCGGGGAGGTTCTGCGCTGCGGCGGAGGTGGCGAGCAGGAGCGCGAACACGGTAAGGCTGAGTGAGAATTTCTGCATTCGATGGTTAGACCCCCCTCCCCGTCAAAAGTGTGCAAAGTCTTCCAGAAAAAAGACTTAGGGGTGGACTTCAGTGTGCATGTTAAGCACGGAAGCCCGGCGCTCAGATGACCGGGCCAGCAGGGGTCTCTCTACCTTTAATGATAACAGCGATGTCAAGTTACCAGGGTGCGCCGGGGCCTCAGAGGTGCAGGAGATAGACGGGGGCGAATGCCGCCAGGATGGCTGCGGCCTGAAGGGCTAGTACGGGCAGGGTCTGGCGGGGAGCCCGGGGAAGCCACCTGATCGCGAAATAGAGGAGGACAGGCAATTGGCCGGCCATGAGGAGCTGCCAGAGGTGGGCGGCGGTGCCTTCGTCGGCCTCGTGGGTGACCCCGTATAGCGCGATGTGAATGAGAACGATGGACAGCGCGGCCAGGGACATCGCGGGAGGTATGAGGGCACTGGGCTGCCGGAGGATGAAGCCGGACGTTGGATGGGTTTCCATGAGACCTCCCTGGGTGGGAAGGAGATGTTCGCGGAGGGCCGAGCGGACGATGTCGACAGAGTCGCGGAGGCTGCGCGGCTGGGTGAGTAAGAGGGCTTCAAACTCCTCGCCGTAACGGGCACGCCAGCGAAGTGGATAGAGGCGAAGGAGAAATTTGTCCAGGCGCTTGATCATAGGCGTCTCGGTTTACGTTGGTTTAGGTTGCTGGAGGTCCTGAAAGGGCTGAGGACATGCGGAGCGTGATTGCGCTTGCGGCGACGAAGACGGCGGCGCTTGCGAGCCAGGAGGCGAGTGCCGTAGTGTGCAGCGGGCCAAGGTACGAAAGCAAGGTTGACGGCACATGGATGCAGGCGAGCAAACCCCATGCGAGGACGCCGAGGGTCATGGCACAGATTGAGGTGACGGTGACGAGTGCCGGCAGTTTGGCGAGGCGAAGCGGATCAGCCAGCCAGCGATGCCGGACGGTGAGGCGGAGTTCGTCGAACGGTGTGCGTTGTATTGCCTGGTAGAGGCTGATGGATGTTGCGATCAGCAGAGTGATGGCGAGGAAGGCGGTGATCGATCCCGCGATCCAACGGGTGTGGAGCGGCGGCCATGCGGCGGAGGGGATCCAGTCACCGCTGATATCCCAGGGGACGGGGGCCCAATGACCTCCGAGGATGAAGAAGCCACCGACCACCCAGGCAACGAGGAGGCATGCCGCGAGAGGACCAACGAGCAGGCGTGCGAGGATGTCGCGACGGTGCCGTTGGAATGCGCTGGTGACGGATGCAATGACGAGTGGGGCGGACATGGCGGCGGCGCCGGCGAGCGCGGCGAGAGACCCCAGCGCGATGAGATACCACGCGAGGGCCATACCGATGTGAAGGCGCATGGCGGGAGCCAGAGGGGTGTCGTCGACGGTGGCATAAAGGTTGATGCCGGCAGCGATGACGGCGAGATACGCCGTGAGGATGACGGCGAAACGGCGCGAGAGCGGATTCATGGTCACACCTCGGAGAGCGTGGATATGTTCGGCGAAGGCAGAGAGAAGGATGTCGGCGGCGAGGCGAGGGCCGCCGTGTAAGGAGAGAAGGAGGGCCTCGAACTCGTCGGCGTAGCGGGCGCGCCAAGGGCGTGGATAGAGACGCGTGAGGAGATGTGCGAGGCGGGGATGCATCATGCCTCCAGTCTGGTCTCGAGGCGGCGTAGCCCGGCTTTGGTGAACTGATGGAGGGTGGTGAGCTTGGCGCGAAGGACGGCGAGGCCGTTGGGCGTGATGCGATAGGGACGACGGCGATCTTCGGGAGGCAAGGGCTCGATGAGGCCCTGCTGCTCGAGGCGGCCGATGGCGCCGTATAGTGTGCCGGGGCCAAGGCGCGTGCCGCACAGGACGGCGATGTCCTCAATCATGGCGTGGCCGTGCTTAGGGCCGTTGGCGAGGCTGGCGAGGACGAGGAGCGGGGGATCGGAATAATGAGCGGCCGATTCGTCTACTACGTTACGCGTACTACGCATGACGTAGTTATCGCACAGGCGGGAGGTTTATGGCAAGAGCACCCGCCACCGATGGATTTTTGCGGGAGGCGTCGAATCTGCCGGTCGAGTGAGAATCTCAGCTATCTCCAGCGCCTGCAAGCCGTTATTGCCGGAACCTATCTGATTTGCCGGCTATGTCGCATTGTTCGCCTTACGAAAATCTCACCCGAAGATGCTATGTCGGCTGGCCGCGATCTCCCATACTGTGCGCTGTAGTCGGGCTTAAGGCCGACAACCCTCAAAAAGACGAGTGGAGGATTTCGTGTTAGATCAACGCGTCGATGATTCATTATCTTCAGTTCCGGATCCGGTTCGGCAGGTGCGGCCCGGCAATATTGGCAAGTCTTCCGTGGCTGCTGTGAGCGCCCCGAGCATGATCGGAAAATCTCTGATCATCAAAGGTGAAATTACCGGCTCAGAATCGATCCATATCGAAGGGACGGTCGAGGGCTCTGTTGTGCTGCCGGACGATCGCGTGACGGTGGGAGCCAGCGGCCGGGTTTCGGCAGATATCACAGCACAGGATATCGTTGTGCTGGGTGAGTTAACCGGCAGCTGTGACGCCAGCGAGCACTTGTATGTTCGCCGTGAGGGCTCTTTCTGTGGAGATGCCGTAACGGCGCGGATCTCGGTGGAAGATGGAGCGTGTCTCACGGGAACGATAGATATTCGAAAAGAATCGGCAGCTGCTTCCGGAATTGTGGAGGAGGAAACGGCGGAGCAGGAACTGGTCGAATCGTCGCAGGTGAACTGACATTGATTTTCAGGCAGTCACGGCTGGGCGGGTTCTTGATCGAGATGGCTTGGCTGCGCGAAGGGTGATGCTTCAGAGACGAGAAAGCCCCATCCAGGAGCGCCTGGATGGGGTCCCCGGCGAGCCGGCCTCTGGGGATGGGCCGGATCGCAAGCCTGGGTTAGTGGAGCAAATTGAATGTGTTGGTGGCGTCGTCGACGAAGTAGACGCCGGCTGGGGTCGCCATGAGACCGAAGAGCGCGCCTGAACCCGGCGGGTCCCCGGAGCTGTCGACGAGTTTGGTGGCGACCTGCTGTTGCATGAATGGATTGATCTCAACGAGGTTGCCGTCGTCGCCGTTGGCCGCGATGAGGTTGTGGTTAGGTGCGATGGTTAGACCCAGAGGGTCATTCAGTGCTCCACCCGAGGAGACTGTGATGCCGGTGCCGGCGCTGAAGAAGCGGAAGAGCGCGTTGGGGATGGCGGCGATGCGATTGTCGAGGCTGTCGGCGACGTAGAGGACGCCGGTGCGGCCGTCAAAGGCGACGCCGGTGGGACCGATGACGAGCGCGGCAGGATCGAGTGTCTCCGGGAAACCGGAGCCGATGACGGTGCTCTCGAGGACGATGGGGCGTGGGCCGATGTCACTGAGCAAGAGGCGAACGACGGTGCCGCGGTCGACGGGGCTGCCGCCGCCTTCGACAGTGCCGTTGAGGACGTTGGTGACGAAGAGGGTGACGAGCGAGCCGTCGTCAACGACGGTCATGTCCCAGGGGCCGTTGAGGTGGTTGCCGGTGATGGTTTCGACGACTTTGCCCTGGGCATTGAGGACGATGAGGCAGCCAGGGCCGCTGATCGTGCCGTCCATGCCGGTGGGCAGACTGCCGACGATGACGAAGCCACTACGCAGCGCAACGAGGGCCGTGGTGAGGCCGATGCCGCCGGGACAGAAGACCCGGTCAGGGTCGATTTGCGCGAAGAGGCTGAAGGCGCCGGAGGGCGAGATCTGAACGACCGTTGTGCCGGTGCCCTGTTGATTTGAACTGTTGTTGAAGTTGCTGATGAGGAAGTCGCCGGCGACGAGAGAACCTTTTGTGACGGGAACCTGAGCGACGCCGTAAGGGTTGACGTCGCCGTTGGACGGGACGGTGGTGCTGAGGGTTGTGACGGTGCTAAGTGGCCCGATGAAGGAGTTGGCTGCAAGAGCGAGTGAAGTCCCGCCGAGAACGAACGAGGTCAGCAGGAACAGCCCACGGACTCGGAGCACGACGGGTTGGGAGAGTTCCATGTGCATCCTCCTTTTGGGCGTACGCGCGGCCTGGGCCGCAGCATCAGGGATACGCCGGCGGTGTGGCGCAGTTGTCATCGGGATGTATGGATGTTGTCAATGCTGTAGCAAATGACTCCTAAGATCATCAAGAACCTCGTGCTCCTGATCGTCTCCGCCGTGCTATCGAATTCGCTCGCCTAGGGACAAGCGAGGATCGCTCCGGTCGTCTCCCCCGACAGCATCGGACTGGAACAGTCCCGCCCATTCTCCTGGGTGGTCGTTGCCGCTGACGGCAGTTCAACCCTCAACCTCGTGCACGCTCCTGGGCTGCTGTCGAGAGACGGCGGCGCTTTCCATTTGTAATGTACGGGCTCAGGTGGAGATCGTTGCGTTCGGCTGGCTGGGGATGAAGACGGAGAAGACGGTGCCGGAGATGTTGCGCCCTGCGCGGCTGCGTACGCGCAGCGAGCCGCCGTGTTTGTGCACGATGTCCTGCGTAACCCAGAGGCCGAGGCCGGTGCCGGTGGACTCCTTGGTGGTGAAGAAGGGTTCGAAGAGGCGGCGAAGTGTGGCGGACGTCATACCTGTGCCGGTATCGGCGACGGTGAGGCGGACTCCGGTGCGGCCGCTGTGCGGATCGTGGGCGGCGCGGACACGAATCTGAAGCTGGCGACGCGATTGGTCGATCATCGCGTCGATGGCGTTGCTGATGAGGTTGGCGATAACCTGGCGGAGCTCATTGGCGAAGACCAGGATGGGCTTATGGCTGCGGTATTTGCGATGGACGCTGATCTGCGCTGCGCGGATGCGGCCCTCGTGCAGAGTGAGCACTGACTCGACGAGCTCACTGATGTTGGCCGCCGATGGGCGGCCGTTGCGGCGGTTGAAGCGCAGCGTTTCAGTAGCGATGTGGCCGACGCGGGCCAGCTGAAGCTGCGCCTGTTCGAGATAGCCGGCGACCTCAGGCGGGGCGCCGCGCTGAGCAAGATAGATGAGGTTGACGATGGCCTCGAGGGGGTTGTTGATCTCATGCGCGATGGAGCTGGCGAGCCGGCCGACGACAGCGAGTTTCTCATTTTCGCGAAGGCCGCTTTCGGCGCGCTTGCGCGTGGTGATGTCTGTGGTGGCACCGAACCACTCGGTGATGTTGTTGTCGGCGTCGAGCAGCGGGATGGCGCGCGAGATTGTCCAGCCAGTCGTGCCATCGGAATGGATAATGCGGTGCTCGAGCTCGCAGGCGCTCCGGGTGGAAGCGGCGACGCGCAGGGCGTCAAGGACGCGGGCGCGGTCGTCGGGATGTATGTAGCGCGTAAGCCAATCGCGGGTCGGCGAGTCGGTATCGGAGAGGAAGCTGCCGCGAAGCGCGCGCAGTTCGGTCCAGTCGGCATTCATGCGGAAGATGAGGTCTGACGTGGCGCTAACGAGTGCGCGGAAGTAGCGTTCGCTCTGATTGAGCGCTTCTTCCGTGCGATGACGGTCGCTGACATCGATGCAGTACTCGACGACGGTGCCATCGCCGAGGGCGCTGCCCGCGAAGAGCATCCAGCGGCGCGTGCCGTTCTTGAGGATGTACTCCTTCTCGTAGGGACCGATGCGACCGGTCTCGGCGAAGCGCTCCAACTGCGCCTCGCTGACGGCGACGTATTCGGGTGGCGTCGCGGTGCGCCAGTGCAGTTGGCCGGAGGCGATGTCCTCGCGGGTGTAGCCGGTCATGTCCAGGAAGACTTCGTTGGCGTCAATGATGGTCCCGGCGAGGTCGAAGAAGATGACGCCGACGGCGTCGGTTTCGAGGACGCGCTTGAGGCGCCGCTCGGACTTCCACTTGGCGCGGTTGGCGTGGGACCGTTCGCGCTCAGCAAGCACGCGCGCCGTGGTCTCGAGGCCGACGGTGAGGATGCCGGCGATGGAGCCGTCGGGCGCGTGCACGGGGCTGTAGGAGAGGTCGAACCAGGAGTCGGCGGGAGTGTGGTCACGGGTATGGCGGAAGAGCTGATTTTCGATAGTGACGCTCTCGCCACGAAGTACGCGCTCGGGGATCGGACGATAGGCGTCGGCGATTTCGGGAAAGGCTTCGAGTATGGGCCGGCCGAGCGCGGATGGATGGCGTGTGCCGATGAGCGAGATGTGGGCGTCGTTGTAAAGCAGGATGAGCTCCGGACCCCACTGCAGCGTGACGGGGAATCTGCAGCCGAGCATGAGGTCAACGGCGGTGCGCAGGTTAGCGGGCCAGTGCTGGATGGGGCCGAGCGGCGTCGAGCCCCAGTCATGCGCGGCGATGCGCTGCGCCATCTGGGTCGAGCTTGGTGGCCACACAGTCTGCGTCTCGGACTCTTTCAGCTCAGTCGGCATTTATGGCGCTCAGAGTGGGAGTGAACGGACGACGGACGACAATGAATTGTACGGGAGATCGTGTGGTCCGGGATTCTGCCCGGGAGTTTTCGCGTGCGGTGCAGAAAAGCCGTGGATACCGTTTTCGCGAAGAAGAAAATCTGCGTCAAAGGAAATATTGCGAACTGGTGTACGGAGCGTTCATGAACTACAAGATCGCGGATATACCCTTGGATTCCCTCACAACGACAGAGATCGGAATGCTGGAACGGATGGCGGCGCGGTACTCCGAGATTATGCAAGAACATGCATATCTTGTGGGCCTGATGAGTCTCGCGATGCGGACCGGAGACACAAACCTGCTGGCAACGGCGAAGAAGCGGCTGGCGGAGACAGAGAAGCAGCGTAACGAGTGTTTCTCGGGTCTCGAAACCGGCCGGCAGGAACTATCGAGCACGGCGAGGGACGGCGAGGGTGGACACGTCGCCGCCTGACGGCGTGGAGACAGGTTGTTGATTTGAAGATGTGAGGCGGTGGATGAGGTCGGCTTCAGCCTGGCGGTAGGGTGTGCCGTCGGGATGGAAGACGTCATGGAACCAGATGGTGGGCTGGATGAGCACGTAGGGGCGCTGCCAGGAGTCCCAGGGAAGATTGGTTTGCGTCTTGCCGTTGACGAGGCCCCAGTTGATGGCGGCGACCTGATAGCGCCTGGCGATGGGGAGCACGGTGTCGAAGGTGGAACCGGCGCTGCGAGCCATGTATTCGGTGCAGAGGATGGGGCGGTGGAGGGGCTGGAGCTCCTTGATGCGGGCCTCGAAGCCTTCGGGCCAGTCGTAGTTGTGGAAGGTGATGATGTCGGATTCGGCGAGCTGAATTTTTGTGGTGGCGTTCTCGCGTGCGGGGTCGCTCCAGTTGTCATGCCAGACACCGCTGGTGAGTGGCTGCGAGGGATGCGCGGAGCGTGCCCACTCGAAAACGCGCGGAAGGAGCTCGTCGACGCGGCGCACCTTGGCGACGGGATCTTCACGGAAGCGGTGATCGTTGGTGTTGTCGGGCTCGTTCCAGAGGTCCCAGGCGAGGACGCGGGGGTCGTTGGCGAAAGCCGAGATCACGCCGGTGACGTAGGCGCGGAGTTCGGGTTCAACGGCGGGGTCGACCAGACGCGCGAAGCCGGGGCTCTGCACCCAGCCGGAGTTGTGAACGCCGGGGATGGGCGGGTGCTGTGGACCGAGGTGCGGGTCGGACTCCCAGCAGGAGTCGAAGAGAACGAAGAGCGGGCGGATGTGATGCCTGGCGGCGATGGAGAGAAAGGTGTCGAGGCGTTTCTTGAAGCCGTCGGGGTCCTGCTTCCAGAGCTGGTCCTGCAGGAAGACGCGCATGGTGTTCATACCGATGGATTCAGCGAAACCGAGCTCGCGGTCGTTGATGCTGGGATCGAAGGTCTCGGGCTGAAACATCTCGAGCTGGTTGATGGCGTTGGACGGGACGTAGTTTGCGCCGACGAGCCAGGGCTGCTTGGCGTACCAGGCGTTGGCTTGCGATTCGGTCCAGCGCTGGGTCTGCTGCGCGGCTGCGTTGACGGCAAATGAGAGCGCGAGGATCGCAAGGGTGAGGGACTTGAGGGCGCGGAGGGCCGGCTTCACGAGTGTGTGCTCCTTCAGGTGTAGAGCAGCATTATCGCCGGAGAAGAAGAACTGTAGCGAGTCGCGTTCAGCGGGTAGTCATTCTTTGCGGGTTGCGGGCCAGCGGCCGTCGGTGAGACCTTCGATCTTCATGCGGCCGGTGCCAGCGCCATCTTCGCCGGGACGCGTGAGGCGGACGGCTTTGCGGCCGATGTATTCGGCAGGCTCGGCGTGGAGGCCCCGCTCGATGAGGTCGTGGATGTCGGTGAGCGCGAAGGTCTGGGTTGCAGGAACGTTAGGGTCCGAGGCGCGAGCAGACGCGGCGATGAGTTGCGACGCGGAGAGTAAAAGCAGCGGGAGCGCGCAGACTGTAAGGTTCAGGCGATCATGCGCTGAACGATACGGTTGCGCGATGTGAGGGAACAAGATTCCTGTGACGAAGTGGCCGATGATTGGGCAGAGTTAACGCGACGCTCATTTCGGCATGTATTGGGTGAAGACGTAGTCGCGACTGTGCGCGGCATCGTGGCATTCGACGCCGCACTTGGCGTCGTGCTCCTGCGGGGGCTTGTCACTGGTGTTGGCCGGTCTGAAGGTATTGGAGGCGGGGTCAAGCTCGAACGCTCCGTAGCCCCAGCCGTGGCCGTCTTGAAACTTCTTGCTGTCCTTAATCATGAAATCGACATCGTGCTGACGCACAGGCATCAGCGGTGAACCGGGGAGATCCGGCTTCACTTTCGCGCTCCAATGGATCTTCGCCATTTTGGAGCCGTCGGGGAAGGGCTTGCCATTACCGGGAATGCCGGATTTGAAGGCGTTGATGATCACAGGATTTCCGACGATCACAGCGATCGTCCCTGCGCGCTGGCTGGCGGCGATTACCTCCCAGTTTTCGTATCCGCGGAAATCGGAGAATGCGAGGCCACGCGGCACTCGCAGAGTGTACTTGTCCTGGTTAGCGGCCGAGATCGCAACTCCGAAGACGATGGCGATCACTATCACAATGCCCGTGCTGATCAGCTTGCCTTTGCTCTTCATTTCCGCAGCTCCTTGTTTGAGGGTGAGGACAGACGGATTCTGGACGGTGCAAGTTGCGCGCCATCCACACACCAGGACTGATGACTACGAAGTTCAGTTTTGATAAGAGATTGGGGACCCGCTGGCAGATATCGGTGGCCTACGGCTGCTGGCGCTCCATCGAAAGCGGTTCAGTCCGGCGGTGTTCTCCCGCGGTGGGTTGGATTTTCTCATATTGCGCGCCCGGCAGGGAAGACGCTAGGTCGCGATGGCGTGGGAGAGTCTGACCCACCAGGCGGGAGCGTCAATCGCCAGATAAATAGCGCAGGCTTGCAGGACGATTAGTGCCGGCAGTGCGATGCGATAGATTGTGTGGACTCGGCGGTTCACGAGGAGGTCGCGCACGGCGCCGAGAAGGATGACTGCGTCTACACCCGCGTAAAACAAACTGCTTTTGCCCAAATAGGGGAGTCTCCCGAAGGCAGCGGCGAGCAGGATGGAGGTGGCGATGAAGATGAACCTGCGATGCAGTTCGGGCTTTCTGCGCCAGTAGATGGCGAGGGTGAAGAATGTCGCGAAGAGGATGATGTCAAGGAATGGGACGCTGAGAAAGAGGGCCGCAGTAGCCTGGTGAAGTTGATGGAATTTGAAGTGAGCCATGATGACAGCGGTAGTGAGGCCAAGCGGTACCATGAAGGTGCCGAGCGCGGCACCGAACCAGCCGAGCGATCGATGCACGCGGACATTGTGCGTGCGCACCAGAGCCGACTGCAGGACGAAGAAGAGTATCCAGGCAGAGAAGGCCGCAGCATGAACCCAAAGGATCGAGGGCCGCGGTACATCTGCGTGCAAGAGGTTCCCGTTGACCGTGCGGCCGAAGCCGGCGACAACGAGTGCCACGGCGAGCAGCGACATTGCAAAGTAGAAGAATTTGTCGACCAGACCGTTGCGGCCGGTGATGGCA
>DATNGO010000030.1:0-22241 GCA_035605855.1 Acidobacteriaceae bacterium
GAATGCCTCGTGTGCGGGCATGTAGGTTGCTGCGATTCATCGAAGAACAAACATGCTACGAAGCACTTTCATGCGGCGAAGCATCCGGTGATGCGCTCGGTCGAGCCGGGCGAGCGGTGGGGATGGTGCTACGTGGATGAGGCAATGGTGACCATGTAGCGGATACTAGCCGCGGCTCACGCACAATGCTCGCTGCTATGCTGGCCACATAAGGAGAAGTAAATGGCAGACGAAGCAGTTCGCATTACCGTGCGTCCCAACGGACCTCTGCGGGTGGAAGGGCACATCGTGCTCCAGGATGCAGACGGCAAGGAGTGGGACCTGACGGGCAAGCCCGCGATAAGCTTGTGCCGCTGCGGTATGAGCGAGAAGCGGCCCTTCTGTGACGGAGCGCATGCGCGCAACAACTGGCAGTGCATAGCGAGTCCGGGGAATCTGACGGGCCAGTGAAGAAGTCAGGGTGAGAGGTCAGGGAGTGAGAAGTCAGGAGGTTGGGATCTCAACCTATGTTTCCTGACTCACTCACTCGCTGACTCTTACTTCTTCCGGAGGCATGGATGCTGAGGATCTTTGGCTGTTCGGTAGTTCTGTGTGCTGCGATGGCCGCGGCGCAGGCGAATCCGCCTGCGGCGAGTAAGGCGACTCAGCAGACGCAGCAGCAGACTCGTGCACAACAAATAGCGGAGCTGCTGAAGGATTATCACGGACCGAAGTATGTGCGCTCCGAGGCGATGATTCCGGTGCGCGACGGCGTGGAGCTGCACACGGTGATCCTGCGGCCGGAGGGCAGCGACAAGAGTGGGCGACCGCTGCCGTTCCTGATGCAGCGAACGCCTTATGGTGTCAACGGCGCGTCGCCGGAGTCCGTTGCGATCTCGAAGCCGGAGCTGGCGACGAGCGGCTACATCTTCGTCTACCAGGACATTCGCGGGCGTTACGGCTCGGGTGGGCAGTTTGTGATGAACCACCCTGTCGTGGCGCACAACTCGAAGACCGACGTTGATGAGACGACCGATACGCACGATACCATCGACTGGCTGCTGAAGAATGTGCCGAACAACTCGGGCCGCGTGGGTGTTCTCGGCGTCAGCTATCCGGGGTTCCTCGCGATGATGGCGGGAATCGATGCGCATCCGGCATTGAAGGCGATCAGTCCGCAGGCGCCAATGACAAACATCTGGAAGGGCGACGATTTCTTCCACAACGGAGCGTTTCGCGAGACCTATGGATTCGACTATGTTCAGCAGCTCGAGGCACAGAAGACCGACGTCCCGCAGAGCTCGAAGGATGACCAGTTCAACTTCTTTCTCGACCACGTGAACTTTGCGGGCGCGGCTGCGGCGGCAGGGATGACCGGGCTTCCGACCGCGAAGGTCTTTCTTGCGCAGCCCAGCTACGTGAAGTTCTGGCAGGACATGGCCGTCGAGCCGCATCTCTCCAGGCCCGAGGTGCCGACGCTTGAAGTGGGCGGCTACTGGGACCAGGAGGACATGTGGGGAACGCAGGCCGAGTACGCGGCGCTGCGCCCGCATGAGGATCCGAACGATCTCGAGCACAAGGTCTATCTCGTACTGGGGCCGTGGAACCACGGCGGGTGGTCATTTGGCCCGGGCACAGAGCTGATGAGCCACTATGGAGGCATCAACTTCGGCGGCGAGAAGACGGGAGCGTACTACCGTGCCACCTTCGAGGCGCCCTTCTTCGAGTTCTATCTGAAGGACAAGCCCGGCTTCGACCTGAAGGACACCGCAAGCTTCCGCACTGGCGAGAACAAGTGGCATCGCTACGCGATCTGGCCGCCCAAGCAGGGCTTCCACGAGGCGAGCCTCTACCTCGAACCGGACCAGAAGCTAAGTCTCACAGCGCCCACGGGCACGGACGAGGTGGCCGCGACCTATGTGGCGGACCCTGCGGACCCGATCCCGTATCGTCACCGGCCTATTCAGTCGACCTACGGGCAGGGATCGCAGTGGCGGACCTGGCTGGTGGAGGATCAGCAGTTCGTCTCAGGACGGAAGGACCTCGCGAACTTTGAGACGCCGGTGCTGAACAGCGATGTGACGGTGGCCGGCGATGTCATGGCAGATCTGTTCGCGGCGACCACGGGCTCTGACACTGATTGGGTGGCGAAGCTCATCGACGTTTCTCCGGATGGCTATGAGTTGATGGTTGCGGAGGAGATTCTGCGCGGACGCTACCGCAAGAGCTATACCAACCCGCAGCCGGTAAAGCCGGGTGAGGTGGCGGAGTACAAGTGGAGCCTGCACGGCGCCGACCACACCTTTCTCAAGGGCCACCGGATGATGGTGGAGGTGCAGTCGAGCTGGTTTCCGCTCTACGATCGCAATCCGCAGACCTGGGTGCCGAACGTCATGGTGGCCCCGTCCTCTGCCTACAAGGCAGAAACCCTGACCATCTATGCGTCGCCCAAGTACCCATCTCACCTTGAGTTACCGCTGGCGGATGGAGCGATTCTGCCCTGACGGCCGAGCGGATTCACAGCTCATTTTGCGATACTGGAGTTCTCCACGCCGGAATCATCTTGCGCGGGAAACTTTTGCGAATTCCAAATCGTATTCCTTCCAGAGTGAATACGAATGCAGGCTGATGGCAAGCAAGTCCGGCGATCAGCGTTAAAGGCGACGTCTTCTACGAACTAAAAATGATGATCTCTTCGAACCGAACCTTGCGATCCGCTGTGCGGTGGCCCCTGGCCGCGGTGCTTGCGTTTGGGTGTGTCGTGCCGCTGCGAGCACAGGCTCCGGCGGCGCCCCATCCGACTGGCACCGTGAAGTCGACCAGCAGCGACGGCTTCGTTTTGACGACCACTGCGGGAGAGGATGTTACGGTGAACGTGCCCGCCGCGGCGAAGGTGCTGATTGTGCCGCCCGGAGCCAAGGATCTGAGCGCGGCAACAGGCGGCTCGGTGACGGACGTACAGGCGGGTGACCGCGCCCTGGTGACCGGTTCGGCCGGCGATACCGGTGCCACGGTGACCGCGGTTCGCGTGATTCTGATGAAGTCGGCAGCCATTGCGGAGACCCACGCTGCCGAAGAAGAAGCCTGGGCACGCGGCGGCGGCGGAATTGTGAAGTCGGTAGATCCGGCAACGCACAAGATTGAAATCTCAAGCGGCCTGCACGCGATCACGGTGACGACGACGCCGGCGACGATTGTGCGCCGATACTCCGGCAACTCCGTGCGTTTTGAGGATGCGGTGAAGAGCGACCTCACCTCGATTCAGCCGGGCGACCAGCTTCGTGTGCGCGGAACGCGTTCGCCGGACGGGACGTCGATTGCAGCTGACGCGGTTGTCGTCGGAACCTTCAAGAACTACTCGGGCTTGCTGACCGCGGTGGATGCTGCGGCAGGCACGGTGACGCTGAAGGACCTGACGACGAAGAAGGTTGTGACCGTCGCGGTGACGCCGAGCAGCGATCTTCGACGGCTGCCGCCCACGGCCGCACAGGCGATCGCCGCGCGCATGCGCGGAGGTGCAAGCGGTGCTGCTGCAGGTGCGGAGCAGCGGCCGGCAGGCGGAAGGCCGCCAGCCGCGGGCGAAGGTCAGCAGGCAGGCGCCGCTGGTGCGCGCCGCGCAGGCGTGGACCTCTCACAGATGCTGTCGCGCCTGCCGACCGAAACGATTGCAGGACTGAAGCCGGGGGATGCGGTGATGATCGTCGCCACCTCGCCGTCGGGTCAGTCCGCCCAGAGCTCCGCCGTGACCTTGCTGGCCGGAGTTGAACCAATCCTGACAGCCGCGCCAAGCGGCGAAGGTATGACCCTCACACCCTGGAGCGTGGGCAGCGGCGAACCCACGGCCGGCATGGGTGAGGGCCCGGGACCTGGCCGATAGTGCATTGGCCATCGACCAAGCGGCACGAGACGAGAGCGGGCTTCGAGCGAAGCGGCGCCTGCGTCGTCTTGATTCGTAGCCGCAGGATTTTTTTGTCTTGAACTTTTGAGGAGTGAGGATGTCGTTGCCAAAAACGCTAATTGCAGGACTGGTGTGCTTATTGCTGTTCTGCCACGGAAGCCAGGGACAGTCGGCTGCACAACCCCAGACTGCGCAAACCACACCGACTGGGCCATCTGCGTTAAGCGCGCAGACCACGTCGACGGCGCAGACCACGCCGGATGGACCGGCGAATGCAGCAGCGCAGGTCTCCACGGGGGGGACGAAGGTTCACGGAACGATCACGGATCCGGATGGCGAACTGATCCCGGGAGCCACGGTGACGTTCACCCCGGCCAAAGGGCCCGGTCGCACTGTAAAGTCGGGCAGCGACGGCACCTATGCCATCACCATCACGCCGGGCACGTACACCCTGCTGATATCGATGCCGGGTTTCGCGTCGTACCTGATGACGAACCTGAAGGTGCCCGCGGTCCCGAGCACGACGATGGACGCCAAGCTGAAGATCGGTGAAGAGAACACGGTGGTCAACGTCGAGGCGAGCGCTGTGCAACTCAGCGTCGACCCGGACTCGAACGCAAGCTCCACCGTTCTGCAGGGCAAGGATCTGGAGGCGCTCTCTGACGATCCCGACGAGTTGTCCAGCGAGCTCTCAGCGCTTGCAGGTCCTTCGGCCGGGCCGAATGGCGGACAGATCTACGTCGACGGGTTTACGGGCGGACAACTTCCGCCGAAGTCCTCGATCCGCGAGATTCGTATCAACCAGAACCCGTTCTCGGCTGAGTATGACCGCCTGGGCTACGGTCGAGTGGAGGTCTTCACCAAGCCGGGAACCGACAAGCTGCACGGCAACCTGCAGATGAACGGCAATCCCTCGCAGTTCAACACAGCAAACCCACTGGCTACCGAAGAGCAGCCGCCGTACCACACGCTCTTCATGTTCGGAAACCTGACCGGACCCCTGAGCAAGATCGCCTCCTACAATCTGGGTGGAAGCTTGCGGCAAATCCAGGACGACCAGCTGGTGAACGCGACGATTCTTGCTGACCCGTCCGCACCGGCGACGCTCTGCGGTCCGGGCCTCGCCAGCGCCAACTGCTTGCCGACATCCTACAAATTCTTCTCGTACTATCCGCAGACCCGTCTGGACATCAACCCTCGCCTCGACCTCGCGCTGGGCGAGAAGAATGTACTGACAGCGCGCTACCAGTTCGTGCACAACACGGCCACAAACGCCGGGGTCGGAAATATCAGTCTGCCAGGCACTGGCAGCAACACCTCTGCGATGAGCAACATTCTTCAGATGAGTGATACGCAGACCTGGAGTCCGAAGCTCATCAACGAGACTCGCTTCGAGTACGAGCGCGAGCACACGGCTGCGACTCCGCAGAGCACGGGGCCGTCGGTCGGCGTCTCAGGATCCTTTACAAGTGGGGGCAATCCCACCCAGAATGCCTCCGACCACCAGGATCACTACGAAGTTCAGAACTACACCTCGGTGCAGTTGAAGAAGAACTTCATCCGCTTCGGCGTCCGTCTGCGCTCCTCCCGCGACGCAACGAGCCTGGTAGGGGGCACCAATGGTTCGTTTACCTATTCCACTCTGACCTCCCTCTGCGCCCCGGGCGACCCCTCCTGCACCGACAACAGCTATCAGTCCGGCGCGCCGAGCCAGTTTTCGTTGAGCATCGCGAACCAGCCTTCCTTGAAATACACCTTCACCGACGTTGGCCTGTACGCGGAGACGGACTGGAAGCCGTTCAACAACTTCACCTTGAGCTATGGACTGCGGTATGAGACACAGAACCACCTCAAGGACCATCATGACTTCGCTCCGCGTGTCTCGTTCGCCTATGGTCTCGGCAGCGGAAAGGGATCGCCCAAGACCGTGCTGCGTGGCGGCTTCGGACTCTTTTACGACCGCTTCAGCGGCAACTACATCTCGAATCTCCTGCGGTTCAACGGAGTCACCCAGACGGCGTACACGCTGAGCAAGCTCCCGGCAGACTGCTCGCCCAGCGATCCGAACTTCAAGACAGAGTGCATCAAGGGTGCGACAGCCAATGCGCTGATGACGTATGAGACCGCACCGAACCTGCGCACGCCGTACATCACGCAGTTTGCTGGAGGATTCGATCAACAGGTGACACGCGCCGGTTCGCTGTCGGTGAACTATCTGCACTCGCAGGGTGTGCACCAACTCGCCACGCAGAACATCGGCTACCCGCAGGCCTTTCCGGTTGGGCAAGTGCCGGGACAGAACTTCACCGTTCCGGCGAAGTACCAGTACTTCTCCGAGGGCGTCTTTCGCCAGGACCAGCTCATCGTGAACGGGCGCGTTTCGACCGGGAAGCACGTCTCGCTCTTTGGCTACTATTCGTTGAACTTTGCAAAGGGTGACACGTCGGGTGCCGGCGGGTCGATCTCGACACCGTACAACATCGCCGCAGACTACGGTCGCACAAACTTCGATACGCGCAACCGCGTCTTTCTCGCGGGATCTATTTCACTGCCGAAGTTCATCCAGTTCAGCCCGTTCATGGTCGCCCAGAGCGGCAGTCCTTACAACGTCACGGTCGGCGAGGATGTAAACGGCGATACGTTCTTCAACGACCGGCCGTACCGGGTCACCGGCGTCACGCCCAACGGACAGACCGTGAAAGCGATCAATGGCTGCGGAACATTCGCAGTGCCGGGCTCTGAACCCACAGGCTCGTCCCTTGCACCGATCAACGCCTGCACCGGGCCGGGACTCTTTACCTTCAACTTCCGTCTGACCAAAACCTGGGGATTTGGTGAGTCGCGCGGCGCGCCGTCCAACGCTTCCGGGGGTGGTCCAGGCGGCCCAGGCGGTGGTGGTGGTCATCACGGCGGCGGAGGTGGTGGCGGCGGTCGTGGTGGTGGCGGCGGCGGGTTCGGCGGCGGCGGATCGAGCACCGGCAAACACTACAACTTCGCGCTCGGCTTCCAGATACAGAACCTGTTCAACAATAGGGACCTGTCTGCGCCCAACGGAACGCTGCTGTCGCGACAGTTCGGAGAGCAGACCCAGCTCGCCGGCGGACCTTACACGACGAACGCTGCAGTGCGGCGTATCTCGCTGCAGGCATCGTTCAACTTCTAACCTGCGTTGCCTTGTACAAACGGCTGCGATCTCTCGCAGCCGTTTCTCTTTTCGCGAGCGCCGGTGCGCTACTCTGACGGTTCGGTCAGACCCAGGCTGGCAATGCCACGCGACCTCTTCGCCTTCTCGCTCTCCGCCTTGGCCGTCACCAGCGGCTGCTCGCGCATTGGCAGAATGGCCTTGGGCTCTGCCGCCTCCTCGGGAGTCCGCGGCTGCACGGCCGGCGCCGCAATGACCACGGTCTTTGCGTTCAGGAACTCGCGCATGCCTGCGGCCGAAAGTTCACGCCCATAGCCGCTATGCTTGATGCCGCCGAACGGAAGCCGCGGATCGCTCGCAACCGGCGTGTTGAAGAATACCGACCCGCACTGCAGTTCCAGCGCGAGCCGCTGCTGCTCCGCGACCTCGTTGGTCCAGCAACTCGCTCCCAGGCCGAATGGCGTGTCATTGGCCACCGAAATCGCCTCGTCGAGTGAGCTGACTTTGAAAACCAGCGCCAGCGGCCCAAAGGTTTCTTCGCGCGTGACCGCCGCGGTGCGCGGCAATCCGGAGACGACCGTCGGCGAGAAGAAGTTGCCCGCGCGCGTCAGACGGCGTCCGCCGGTCAGAAGCCGCCCGCCGGCGTGGATCGCTGCATCCACCTGCTTCTGCAGGTCCTCGGCAATCTGCGAGGTGGCCAGCGGCCCAACCTGCGTCGACTCGCTCATCGGATCACCGACGATCCGCGAGGCCATGCCATCCACGAAGAGCTCCTCGAACTCGCGGTATATCGTCTCGTGCACGATGAAGCGCTTGGCTGCGATGCAGCTCTGGCCGTTGTTGATACAGCGCGCCTCCACTGCGTTCTTGACCGCTTCCGCGAGATCGGACGATGGCATCACAATGAACGGGTCGCTGCCGCCCAGCTCAAGCACGCTCTTCTTGATCAGGTAGCCGGCCTGCGCCGCAACAGCCCGGCCCGCAGCCTCCGATCCCGTCAGAGTTACGGCTGCGACACGCTCATCCGCAAGCACCTTCTCCACCTGCTTGGATTCGATAAGCAGCGTCTGGAAGACGCCTCGGGGAAAGCCCGCGCGTCTCACCAGTGCCTCAATCGCCAGCGCACACTGCGGCACGTTTGAGGCGTGCTTCAACAAGCCAACGTTGCCCGCCATCAGTGCGGGCGCCAGAAACCGAAAGACCTGCCACAGTGGAAAGTTCCACGGCATCACGGCGAGCACAACGCCCAGCGGGTCCCATCGCACATAGCTGTGCGCGTGTTCGGTCGCGATAGACTCGGGCGCGAGCATCGCCTCGCTTTGCTCCGCGTAGTAGCGGCATGCAAGCGCGCATTTTGCAACCTCAGCACGTGCCGAGATGATTGTCTTGCCCATTTCGCTGACCATCAGCGTTGCGAGCTCGTTCTCTTCCGCCTCCAGCAGATGTGCGAGCCTTCGCATCCAGAACGTCCGCTGCGGCAATGTCTCTGAGGGATAGCTTTGGCTCGCCTCGTGCGCGAGTGCGATCTTCGCCGCGATGGCCTCGGGCTCAAGCGGTCGAAAGCTGCGCAGCAGCTCGCCGGTCGCGGGATTGATCGATTGAATTGGCATGACGCCGCTTTGGCAGGACGCAAAAGTCCGTTGCTGTTGTCAGTTTAGCTGTGCAGCCGAATTATGCCATAGCAAGTTTCGCGAGTGTTTGAGCGAGCACGCATGTCCCCAGCACGATCGCCTCTGGCGTCGCATACTCATCCGGCCGGTGCGAGACGCCGCTGCGGCACGGAATGAAGAGCATCGCCACCGGCGCAATCGGCGCGATGAAGTTGGTGTCATGGTAGGCGCGCGACACCATCCGCCGAAAGGTGGCGTTCTCTTCCTGGCACGCAGCCTCGAGCGCTGCGATGATCCGCGGGTCGGAGTGCGCAGGCTGATCCGCGTTGATCAATTCTTCCGTGACGCGTACCTTGCGCCTCTTCTCAATCTCTTGAATGTCGGCATGCAGCGCCTCCATCACCGAATCACGCCGCGCCACGTCCGTATCGCGGATGTCCAATGTGAACTGCACGCGTGAGGGTACTGAGTTCACCGCTCCCGGATGCACGGCAACCATGCCCACCGTAGCGACGGTATCGACACCGCTCTGCCCCTCAGCCCTGGCATGCGCATTGGCCGCCAGTGCGTGGCGCTCCACGGAAAGAATCACCTCCGCAGCCGCGCACAGCGCATCGTGTCGATCGGGCATCAACAGCGCGCCGGCATGTCCCCCAAAACCCTCGATGCTATAGCGATAGCTCGCCGGCGCGGCAATGTTCGTAACGATTCCAAGTTCAACATTGTCGCGTTCGAGCAGCGGTCCTTGCTCGATGTGCAACTCAACCCAGGCGTCGTAATAATGCGGCGGCAGCTTCACACTCCCCAGGACGCCATGAAAGCCTGCAGCCTCGCGGACCTCGTGCAGACTGAGCCCCTCTGCAGCATTCGGATCCGTCTCGTGCAGCCGGTCGCGCAGGCCGTCCGCGGTCTCACCGTCCAGCACGCCGCCGAGCAACCGCGACCCCAGGCATCCGATGCCAAATCGCGTCGGCTCCTCGCTGGTAAACATCAGCAGCTCCAGCGACCGCTTCGGCTGGAATCCGGCTTCCTTCAACGACCGCAGAGCTTCAAGTCCTCCCAGCACGCCCACCGTGCCGTCATACATACCCGCATGCGGAATGGCGTCCGTGTGCGATCCCGTGCCGACAACACCCAGCGCGGGCTCGCTGCCCTGCCACCGCATGAACGTGTTGCCGACCGGGTCTTCACGCACGCTGAAGCCCGCCGCTTTCGCAAGCGACTTCAGCCACGCCCGCGCTTCAAGGTCGCGCGGAGTAAACACAATGCGCGTCACCGCTTGCGTCGGCTCCGGAAGTGATTTGTCCTCAGTTTGCGGACAGTCCGTGATCCGCGCCAGGCGATGCAGTTCCGTGAGAAGACGGTCGGTGTTGATGTTCAGCTTCATGCAAGCGTATGCCGATTGGAGTCTTTGTAGATTAAGTACCTGGCGGGTTGCTTGCCGATCGCCCCGAACCATTGCGGGCAGAAGGGCGCCATCCAGATGAAGTCCCCGGCCTGCGTGGGATACCACTGGTCGCCGAGCCGATAGATGCCGCCGCCTTCCAGCATCAGCAGCCCATGTTCCATATAGTGAATTTCCACCTGCGAGAGCCCTGCACCCGGTGCGTAGGTCATCGTGTTGCACGCGAAGTCAAACGCGAATGAGTCCGGCAAAAGCGACCGCACCTGCAAACCCTCATCGCCGTTCAGCGCCACGGATGCAACCTCAGGCTCGCGTCCAATGAGGAACCAAGGCCACGGCTCGTCGAGCTCTTCGGCGTGCGCCGGCGTCAGCGGAAGAAATGGTTTGTCGATCGCGGCGACCCGAGCCTTCGTCTGAGCCTCAAGCTTGTACTCATAGTCCGTCGGCAGATACGCATATCCACCGGCGCTCATCGCGTGAGGCGCCGCGTTGCCCGGCTCTTTGAGTGTAAGTTCACCCTCAAGCACATACAGAAACCTCTGCGTCGGTCCTTCCGTGAGCGTTCCGCCCGGCTCCAACTCCACGGTCATCATCGTGAACGCAGCACCAGCCTGCGGTGCCACATGAACTATGGCCGTGCCTTTCGTCAGCCCGGGAAGAGGCGTACGGATGAACGTGTCCGGCGTCAGCAGCAGGTGATCACGACAATTGGTACTGCGCGTTAGTCCGAGATGATGCATAAGAAGGATTGATTTTACCTGTCCGGAGGCTTGAGGCCGTGTACGAATTCAAGAACAGCCCCGAGCGCGGCTTCGACATCGACGCCACGCACCGTCTCGTCCGGATGATGGCTGAGGCCGCCGGGCGAACGCACGAAGAGCATGGTCGTGGGCACATGCGGCGCGAGGATCATCGCATCATGTCCCGCACCTGAGAACATCGCGTGTGTCTCGTAGCCTGCGCGTGCGGCCGCCTGCTGCAATGCGACGATGAGCTCGCGATTCATCGGAACCGCCGGCTGCTCGGACATCGCCTTCGCTCCGACGCCCACCCCGCGCTGCGCCGCCACAAGCTCCGCCTTGGTCAGCAGGTTCGCCACCGCCGCGTGCCGGGACTCATCCTTCGGATGACGCACGTCCAGCGTAGCCCGGACGCCTCCCGGCACAATGTTCACAGCTCCGGGAAAGACTTCCAGTTGTCCCACCGTCGCCACCAGCTGCTGATAGTTCGCAGCATAGCGCTCCACCTCGGTCACCCACTGCGCCGCAGCGGCGAGCGCGTCGTGACGTAATCGCATCGGCGTCGTGCCCGCATGGTTGGCCTGCCCGGTGAAGATCAACTCAATCCGCGACTGACCCACGATGGCTTCGACCGCGCCCAGACTAAGATTCTCCGCCTCGAGGACCGGCCCTTGTTCGATGTGTACCTCCAGCGCCGCAAACGTCTCGGGAGCGAGCGCGCAGCTCTCTGCAATATTCTGCGGCCGCAACCCAAATCCGTAGAGCGCCTCCGCCACCGAGATCCCCTGACCGTCCTGCCGCTCCAGTGTCGCCGGCATAACCCGGCCCGTTACAGCCATCGAGCCGAAGAAGGGAAACCCGAATCGAATACCCTCCTCTTCGCTGAACGCGATGACCTCGATCGCAAACGGAAGCTGTTCCTCCGCGAGCAACGCGGTTGCCTCAAGCGCAAGCACTACGCCCAGCGGGCCGTCGAACGCTCCCGCATTCGGCACCGTGTCGATGTGCGAGAACAGCACGATGCGTGGCGCGGAGGAATCCGCCGCGGGCCGCACGCCGCGCACATTTCCGGCATCATCCACGCGGCCTTCGAGTCCAGTTTCACGCATCCATCGCAGCAGAAGCGTGTGCACGTCGCGCGTCGCCGGCGAAAGAAAGAGCCGCGTCGTCTCGCCCGGGACGTCGGTGATACGCGCCATCTCACGGCAACGGTCAATGATATTTTGCGCGTGATTGTGGAGCAAAGAGGACGTCATCTTATGCGCGCCGCACCGTCGCTTCGATCGTCCCATGCGGCTCATCCGTAGGAACGAAGATGTGGTTCGGATTGTCGCGGTCAAAGCGGCCCATGTCGACCAGCAGATTGTGCTTGTTCGGCATCAGCATGTGGACCTCGTCGATGATGTCGGTGTGCGCCAGCGCAGCCTCTCCCATCGCGAACAGCGTGTGCTGCACCGATAGCGAATCATGTTTTGCGAATGTCGTGAGCATCGTATCGCGCAAATGCTGCCGCACCTTGTTGAAGTCGATGCCCTCCGCGATCGCGCGCGCCGTGTACGGCCATTCCGCCTTCACTACTGTGCCGAACAGCCGGTCCCTGGTCTCCGGCAGGGTGGTCAGCTCATCCTTGATGTAGCCGAAGAAGCCCGACTGCGCAGTCTTTAGAATGTGCAGTCCGTCCAGTCCGCTGACGATTGCAAACGCCCCACCCTGCTGTCGCGAGACGCGCGCCGTCTGCCGTTCGTCCGAGCCATGCATGAACGCGGCCGGGTGCGGCTGGCCATCCACCGTCAGCCGCTTCCAGAGATGCGACTCGATCCCAACCTCCGCACCGGTCACCTGCGGATTCCGCGACAGCAGAAAGTCGATTAGCTCCTTCGCGTAATCTTCAATGCTCTTCGCTTTCGACTGGCGCGCGACGAAGTACACCGTGTTCTTCATCGTGTCGGTCGGCAGAATCTTTGAGTTGTCGCCCAGGGTATGCGCCGTCTCGAAGTCTCCGGTCAGCAGCACCTGCACTGTCCACTCGTCGAGGTCATGATGCGACTCGTGCCGCGTTACCCGCACCACTCGCACGCGTGACTTTCCATAGCGATTGTTGGCAAGCTTACAGTTTGGTTCCGGCATCAACTCCCTCGATAGGTGGTGTATCCATTCGCTGTGAGCAGCAGCGGTATGTGATAGTGCTGTGACGAATCTGCAACGGTAAAGACAATTTCAACGTACGGATAGAGACCCGTAAGCTTCTGCGCCGCAAAGTACGGCGCAATTTCAAAACGTAACTTATACGTCGCGCGCTCAAGCGCCTGTTCATCGAGCAGCGTGCGGCAGCGGCCATCGGCATCCGTCGAGCCCCTGCCGACCTCGCTCCAGCCATCGCCCATCTCCCGCGACAGCACCAGCGCCACACCCGCAGCGGGCTTGCCCAGCGCCGTATCCAGGATGTGCGTCGAAAGTCCCATCGTCGTCTCCTAAGCCACTTCGGTCTTCATATTCGCTGCAAGCTCCGCACACGTCACCGCCGGCATCTGCAGCCACTTTCGCAACCGAAGCTGTGTGATCAACCGTTGCTGCTCCGCCGCCTCGCGCAGCTCGGTCGCCGCGTCGTTCTGCATCCGCTCCCGCAGAATCGCAAGCATCTCCGCGGCGCTGCGCCCCGTCGCGCAGAGCAAAAATATTCGTCCAAACTTCTCTTCGTACTCGCGATTGCCCTGCGCCAGCGCCTCGCGAACACCGTCATCAGGATTCGCCGCACTCTGCTCGTGCTCGCTCCAGCTCAAACTCTTTTCGGTGGCGGCCTTGGCGCGACTCTCGCCCAGCCGCGGATGCGAATCGAATGCCTCCTGCCAGTCTTCCTCGGGGAGTGACCGCCAGATCTCGTCGGAGGCGGCGAATAGGGCTGCCGGCGAATCGAAAGGTCGGTTATAGGCAACCAGCGTCGCCCAGACCGGGGACCCGTTGCACGGCAAAATCACTTCCGCAGCATCGTCGAGACCAAGGCCATTCCACTCGGCAAGGATCGTATTGGCAGCAGACATCGTCATCGTGGGAGGGAACAGGATAGCGCGTACTCTCGCCCGCGGGGAGTATCCGCAAACATTACTCTTCCATCCCGGTTCTCATATACCCGCTCGCCGCGCAGCCATGTCGAGCGCACAATCCCGCGCAGCGTCTCACCGACGTACGGTGAAATCGCATGCCGATAGTGCAGATGTTCCGGCGCGAGCTTGAAGGTCGCGTCCTTGTCGAATGCCACAAGATTCGCATGCATTCCCGGCGCAATCGCACCGACATGCGCGCTCAAGCCCGCCATCTTTGCAGGCGTGCGCGAAACCCACTCCATCAGCCTGGACAGCGGAATCCCACGCGCCGCACAATCGGTCCACAGCACGGAGAGCGCGGTCGAGAGCGACGGAATTCCGCCCCACGCTTCGTCAAACCGGCCGGCCTCTTCACCCGGTGCTGTCGTTGTCAGCCGCTTCATTGCGGGCGGACACGGAGAATGGTCCGTCGCGATCAGGTCAATCGTTCCTTCCAGAAGCGCATGCCAAAGCTGTTCGCGATTCTCCGCGGAACGAATCGGCGGCGCGCACTTGAAGAGCGTCGCCCCATCTGGAATCTCTTCGGCAGCGCAGTGCAGATAGTGCGGGCAAGTCTCTGCCGTCAACGGCAACCCTTCCATGCGCGCCGCTCGAATCATCGGCAGAGCCTTCGCCGTTGAAAGATGCACAATGTGCAGCCGAAATCTGTGCGCCCGGCACAGATCCAGCAGCATCGCAATCGCCTCCAGCTCTGCCTCGTCCGGGCGCGATGCAAGATATGTCGCGTACTTGCGCCAGTCTGCGTCGCTCGCGTTCAGGCGAGCAACCGCTGCGTCCACGGGCCCCGCGAGTTCCGCATGCACCAGCAGCGGAAGCCCCGCGCGCGCGATGTGAGGAACGGCCAGCTCCAGATTTCCGCGATCGATCTCGGTAAAACCATCGCATCCCGGATAGATCAGAAAACACTTGAATCCAGCGACGCCTTCGAGCGCCAGTGGCTCAAGCTCCTGCTGATTGCCGTCCACCGCTCCGCCCCACAGCGCGTAGTCCACCATTGCCTTGCCGCGCGCCGCCTCGCGCTTCAACTCCAGCGCTCGCACATCCGTCGTTTCAGGCAAGCAGTTCAACGGCATGTCGACGATCGTTGTGAACCCGCCCGCCGCGGCCGCGCGTGTGCCTGTCGCAAAGCCCTCCCACTCCGTGCGGCCCGGTTCGTTCAGGTGCGTATGCACATCCACGAGGCCCGGAATCAGTGCCAACTCGCCGAGATCCTCCATCGGAGTTCCTGCAGAGACTTCGCTCGTCCGCTTCACGGCGACGATGTGCTCACCTTCGATGAGCACGACGGCATCGCGCTCGCCGTCGGGCGTCACAACGTGCCCAGATCTGAGACCGTGTACCATGATGCTGATTATGCCCGTTTTGAGGGCTGCCAGAGGCATTCAGGATGAGCGACGGACAGCCCCAGTTTATGCAGCAGGCCATCGCTCTTGCGACTGAGAACGTCGTGAGCGGTCGCGGCGGTCCGTTCGGCGCGGTCATTGTGAAGGATGGGCAGATCCTTGCGACCGGCGTCAACCATGTCACCGACTGGAACGATCCGACCGCACACGCCGAGGTCGTCGCGATTCGCGAAGCCTGCAAGAAGCTCGGAACCTTCTGGCTCAAAAGCTGCGATGTCTACACCAGCTGTGAGCCCTGTCCCATGTGCCTGGCGGCAATCTACTGGTCGCATTGCCGGGCGATCTACTACGGCAACAGTGCCGCAGACGCAGCGAAGATCGGCTTTGACGATTCGTTTCTCTACGACGAGGTGCGTAACCCGCACCATCAGCGCAAGATTCCAATGCGTAAGATGCTCGCCGAAAAGGCATGGGAGAGCTTCGCAGCCTGGGAAGCGAATCCCAACAAGATCGAGTATTGAAAACGCCGATAGAATGAAATTTAGATCGCTTCAAAAGGGAGTGCAGCTTGCGGGTAGGTTTGCTTGGCTTTGGTACAGTTGGCAGTTCGTTCGCTGAAGTTCTTGCGGCCGGAGCGCACCATGAGATTCAGATTATGCGGGTCTTCAACCGCGATGTGCAGCGCAAGCGCCAGCACGAGCGTGCGAAGTTTGTGCCTGCAAATGCCGTCTGGACCGACCGCGTTGAAGATGTCCTGACCGCGCCGGACGTGGACGCGGTGGTTGAACTCATGGGTGGCCTGGACCCAATCGAAGCCTGGTTGCGCACCGCATTGAGCGCGGGCAAGCACGTCATCACTGCGAACAAGCAACTCATCGCCTTCCGCGGAACCGAACTGCTCGATCTGGCCGCAAAACAGAATGTGCAGTTGATGTTCGGCGCGGCGGTGGCGGGTGGGGTTCCGGTGATTCCGGGGATGGTGCAGGGGCTCAGCGGCGACCGCATTCGCCGCATCAGCGGTATTGTGAACGGAACCTGCAACTTCATCCTGAGCTCCATGGAGACCGGAGCAAACTACGGTGAGGTGCTGGCCAACGCCCAGCGCGCAGGCTACGCCGAAGCCGATCCTTCGGCCGATGTCGATGGTCTGGATGCTCGAGCGAAGCTCTGCATCCTCGCGCGCCTCGCGCTGAAGGCGGAGATTCACCCGGAGAAGGTTCCGGCACAGACGATCAAGCACGTTGGCGCGGTTGACTTTCCGTATGCGAAGGAGCTGGGCTGCACGATTCGCCAGGTCTCGCGTGCGCAGCTCGACGGGGATGTAGTACGCGCTCGCGTTGGCCCCATGCTGGTGCCGAAGTCCTCGCCAATTGCGTGGTCGCACGGCACGCAGAACATGATCGTCACCAGCGGTGAGTTCGGTGGAGATGTTGTATTCAGTGGACACGGCGCAGGCGGTCATCCGACTGCGGTCGCGGTGGTGAGCGATGTGCTTGCCGTGGCGCAGGGAAGCTCTGCTGTGCGGCTGCCGGTGCATAAGCTGGCGGTGACAGGCGATGTGAAGGCTCCGCACTATCTGCGGCTCGTCGTCTCAGACAGGCCGGGAATCGTTGCGGCGATTGCGGGCGCGCTGGCGAAGGAGCAGATCAACATCGACTCCATCCTGCAGCACCGTGGCCACGCGAGTGATCGTCTGCCGTTTGTCGTGACGACCGAGCGCTGTCTCCGCTCGACGCTCGATCGCGCTGTCGTGGCGATGGCTTCGATGGACTTTATGCTCGAGGCTCCGCTGGTGCTGGAGATTCTGGTCGATGAGGATCCTGAGCGCGATTAGCCACAATGTTCGCTGAAAGCAAAAGCTCCGTCACGATATGACGGAGCTTCTATTTTTGCGGCGGATTAGTACTTAGGCAGGGACTTGTCGATCTTGTCGGCCCAGGCGGTAATGCCGCCGGCGAGATTTTTCACGTTGGTGAAACCCGCGGCCTTCAGTGCGAGTGATGCCTTCTGGCTGCGGCCGCCGGTCTTGCAGTGGACCACGATCTCTTCGTTCCTGCCGACGGGAATTTCGTTGAGGCGCTGGTCGAGCTGGCCGACGGGTATCAGCGCAGCGCCCATGTTCACGATCTGGTACTCGTGCGGCTCGCGGACGTCGAGGATAAAGGGCTTGTGGCCTGCATCGATCTCAGCCTTGAGTTGCTCGACCGACATCTGCGGGATGCCGTCGACAACGGGCAGTGCAGCGACCGTTCCGTGCGAGGAGACCTCCAGCGGACCGACTTTCGTCGGCTTCTGGATGCCGCAGAACTGGTCGTAGTCGATCAGCTCTTTGATCTCGTGGGTTCCGCAGGCAGGGCAGCTTGGATTTTTGCGCAGTTTGAGCGTGCGGAAATTCATACCCAGCGCGTCGATCAGCAAGAGGCGGCCGATCAGCGGCTCGCCGATGCCGAGGATGAGCTTGATGACCTCGGTCGCCTGGATGATTCCTACGAGGCCGGGGAGGATGCCGAGGACGCCGCCCTCGGCGCAGGAGGGGACGAGGCCGGGGGGTGGGGGTTCGGGGTAGAGGCAGCGGTAGCAGGGACCCTGCTCGGTGGCGAAGACGCTGGCCTGGCCCTCGAAGCGGTAGATGGAGCCGTAGGCGTTGGGCTTGCCGGTGAGGACGCAGGCGTCGTTGACGAGGTAGCGGGTCTGGAAGTTGTCGGTGCCGTCGGCGATGATGTCGTAGCCCCGGAAGATCTCCAGCGCATTCGCGCTGGTGAGCATCGTGTTGTGCTTTACGACGTTGGTGTTCTTGTTCAGGCTCTTGATCATCTGCTCGGCGGAGTCGACCTTGAGCATACCGACGGTGTTCTCGGAGTGGATGATCTGGCGCTGCAGATTCGATTCGTCGACGACGTCGAAGTCGATGAGGCCGAGGGTGCCCACCCCGGCGGCGGCGAGATAGAGGGCGAGGGGGGCGCCGAGGCCTCCGGTGCCGACGGAGAGGACCCGGGCGGCCTTGAGCTTCTGCTGGCCTTCCATGCCGACCTCGGGGAGGAGGAGGTGGCGGGAGTAGCGGGCGATCTCTTCGTTGGTCAGCTTGGGGAGTTCGGTCGTGATTTCGTCGAGAGTGGCTGGCATGATTTCCTTCTGGTTGGGGAGACCCCCTCCCCCGTCACTTTTTTGCGCAAAGTCTTCATAAGATTATGGTTAGGGGTGGACTTCAATCGAACACCAACTTGCAAAGTCTTCAAAACAAAGGACATCGCTCTAGTTGAGACTGCAAAGTCTTCATTCTAAAGCGCTTCCGCCGCAAACGCGAAGGCCCGACGGCACGCCGGCGGCATCGGGCTATCCCTTAATTGTAGCAGCGGCGTCAAGCGATGTTCCTTTCCTTCCTATGGAGATGCGGCCAACCGAAGCAACGATTCGCCAGTGACTGGCGCATACATACGAGCGTGCGAACAGACGGGTCGCCGGTCTTCGTGTTTCTGAGTTTTGAGCTTGGGAGGAGCTTAGGAGCTCCGGGTTGTTCTCGCGTTCTAGCGACAACAACAGGCAGCGGGGGTACAACAGCCGCCAGCGATGGAGGGGATGATCGAGAGTTCTGCAGCGTCGTCAACGCCGGTGTGTTCCTTTTCAGGAAGATAACGGACGTCCTCGTCGTTGACGTAGACGTTCACAAAGGAGCGGAGCTTGCCGTCGGAGGTGAAGAGATGCTGGCGCATAGCAGGGAACTGCTCGACCAGTTTCTCCAGACCTTCAGCGACAGTCACACCCCCCACCGACACGGTGGGCTTCTTGTCCGTGTAGGTTCGAAGCGGAGTGGGGATATGGATATTCATTGTGTTCTATTATGCAGGACTTTGCCCGGCTGCTATGCCGGAGTTTGCCTGGCTTTCTCTATTTGATGTCCAGAAGCCGGCCCCGATGCTGTGATTTGAGGCAAAGTCCTGGGTTTTGAGCATGGACGGAGCGGCCTTTTTTGCCGCCTGAGGTACTTCCCGGTTGAGGGAAGTGGGCGGGAACAGGGCGAGAAACCGGTATCCTATATAATCGCTGGCTATCTGCAAACATTAACTTTTCGAGGAAACCAATTGATGCGTCCGTTTGCTCTCGCGGCCTTTGGGCTGTTGGTATCGATCTCTGCTTCCGCACAGATTCCGTCGTGGATGCCGGATCCGACGCAACAGCAGACCTATGCTCTGCACCGCTCAAGCAGCGCAGAGACTACGGGAGCAAATGCTGATGCCCGCACGGTGACTCCGGGGCAGACGATGACCATCCTGGATGTGGATGGGCCGGGTGAGATCTCGCACATGTGGTTCACACTCAGCGACCGCGAGCCGTACTTCATGAAGCGCATTGTGCTGCGGATGTACTGGGACGGCGAGGAGACGCCGAGCGTGGAGACGCCGATCGGGGATTTCTTCGGCTTGGGGACGGGCGACGTTGTGCCGTGGCAGTCGGCGGTGCTGACGGTTTCGCACGACCACGCGCTGAACAGCTACTTCCCGATGCCGTTCGGGCATCATGCGCGTATCACGATTACGAATGAAGGCAAGCTGGCGCTGAACAGTCTCTACTGGAACATTGATTACCGGACGTACAACCATGCGCTGGCGAAGGACACGCTGTATTTTCATGCGCAGTACCGGCAGGCGCAGCCGAACAAGGGATGGACAGGTGAGTGGTATGAGAATGGCGATCCGATTGTGAACTATCGTCGCAACCTGGATGGCAAGGACAACTATGTGTGGGTGGAGGCGAAGGGGCACGGCCAGTTTGTGGGTGTGACGATGTCGGTCCTGCAGAACCAGGACGGATGGTGGGGCGAGGGCGACGACATGTTCTTCATCGACGATGAGACGAAGCCGACGTGGATCGGTACGGGCAGTGAGGACTACTTTCTGGGGGCGTGGGACTTCGGCGGCGCGCCGTACAGCGGGATGATGAACGGAGCTCCGCTGGTGGGCAAGGAGGAGGCGGGCAGCCGGTGGAGCGTGTATCGGTTCCATCTCGACTCACCGATTCCGTTCACGAAGTACTTCAAGGCGTCGATTGAGCATGGGCATGCGAATCATCGCTCGGACACGTTTTCGTCGGTGGCGTACTGGTACCAGGCGGAGCCGCACGCGCCGTTTCCCGCGCTGCCGAATGTGGATGACCGCATCCCGGTGCTGGAGTTTGTGGGCGGACCGGGGAACTCGAAGGGACAGTATGTTCCGGGCGAGAGTTTGACGCCGCGATAGGGTGCTGAGGTCCAGGTTACGCGGACAACGTGCTACGCGGACAACGTGCTATGCGGACAAGGTGCTGACCGCGGTGGAGCGGAGACGTTCCGGGTCGCCGATGACGTGCATGGATGCGATGCGACCATTGGCGAAGGTGAACTCGAGGACGCGGAAGAGGCGGCCGCGCGGCGCCACGATGATGCCGACCGAGCCCTCGACCATGGCGATGCGCGCGAGGCGAGCTCCGTGGGCTTCACGGATGGCAGCTTCGGCCCAGGCCTCGGCGTCGTGAACCTGTGGGAGACCACGAGGCGCGGAGGTTGCGTCGGCGTGCACGGAGAAGGCTGGGTCGAGGAGATCGACGAGCTTCATGGGATCGCCGAGACGAAGCGCGGCGAGAAAATTGTCGATGAGGGAACGCTGCTGCTCGAGTTCGGGCCGCGGCACTGCGGTGACTCCGCGAACGCGGCGACGGGCGCGGCTGGCGAGCTGGCGGGCGGCCTCGGGGGCGCGTGCCGTGATGCGGGCGATCTCTTCGAAGGGGATGTCGAAGAGATCGTGGAGGACAAAGGCGATGCGCTCGGCGGGAGCGAGGCGGTCGAGCACGACCAGAGTGGCGTAGCCGACTGATTCGGCGAGGATGGCCTCGGCTTCGGGATCGCCGGCGGCGCGTGGCGTGTGCTCGGGCTTTGGAGCGGGAGGTTCGAGGGGATCTTCGCGGCGCGAATTGCGGGAGCGCAGCATGTCGAAGCAGATGCGTGACGTGACGGTGGTGAGCCAGCCGCCGAGGTTTTCGACGGTGCCGGTGTTGGATCGGCTGAGGCGGAGCCAGCACTCCTGCACGGCGTCGTCGGCTTCGCTGAGGGAGCCGAGCAGGCGGAAGGCGACGGCTCGCAGATGGCCGCGGTTGCTCTCGAATTGGTTTGCCAGCCAGTTGCGCTCGGTCATGGTCACATTCCTTTCGGTTCGCACGTCATGTTGATGACGGAGGATGCCGGCTGGATGTGACTGTGTCCGAGGTTAGCGTGCGGTGTCGTCGAGCCATTTGAGGATGGCGGCCTGGAGGGCGATGCGATGGTCGCTGAAGCCGTGGTCGGTGTCGAAGTGGATGGAGGTGACGGGCGAGCCGGCCTGCTTGAGCGCGGAGACGAGAGCTTCGTTGGAGGCGCGGAGGCCGTCGTTGGCGGAGATGTCGAGGACGGGGCGCGGCGTGATCTTTGCGGCGAAGGCGGTGAAGGTCCAGGCAGAGGTGTGTGCTTTGGCTTCCTGCTGAAGCGCGGCGCGTGAGGTGCCGGCGAGCGGAGCGTAGTCGGCGGGGTCAGCCTTGCCGTCGAAGAAGTCTGCGGCGTCGTGGACAGGGCTGCCTTCAGTGATGACGACGCCGGCTTTGAGCTCAGGATGCTGGGCCAGCGCGGCCACAGTGAGGAAGCCGCCCATGCTGTGGCCCATGACGACGAGGTGATGTGCGTCGATGTGGAACTTGGTCAGGTTGGCGGGCTGCGTGACGTAGGCAAGCATAGTGGAGACGTCTTCGATGCAGTGGGAGAAGCTGAAGGTGCCTTGTGAACCCCAGCTCCCGCGGTAGTGCATGGCGAGGACGTTCCAGCCGTCGCGGCGGAGAGACTGCGCGAGGTCGATGTTCTGCTCGTAGCCGGGGAAGCCGTGGAGCAGGATGACGGTGGGATGGGGGTCCGTGCCGGAGGCGAGCAGGAAGAGGCCCTCGATATGGCTGCCGTGCGAATTGAGGACGGTTTCGACGTTTTGCGTGGGGGAGGAGGGATTCGGCGCGGGGTCGGTGGTGATGGCG
>DATNGO010000031.1:0-52314 GCA_035605855.1 Acidobacteriaceae bacterium
GGATCCCGCACCTGCGCGGATTCAACGATCGCCATAAACGGAGCGCATCACGGCTCGCCCGACTCGACGCCCTCGAGACGACACGCAAGGAGGTCTTGATGTCCCCCCGGAATCCCCCCTCGTCCTTCCTCTGTCTGCTGCTCCTCCTCGTCTTCCTGACAGCCCCCGGAATCATTCGTGGTCAGGCGACAACAACCGGCAACCTCTCCGGCACAGTGACCGATGTTTCAGGAGCCCTGGTGCCGAACGCCACTCTCACCATCAAAAATCCTGCCGTCGGAGCTTCCGTCACGCAACACTCCAACTCGCAGGGCGGATACACCTTCTCCGATCTTCAGGTCGGCACCTACACGCTGACCGTGAATGCGCCCGGTTTTGCGAGCACCGTCATCCAGAGCGTGGTAATTGACACCGGCCGAAGCGTCAACGTGAATCCCACGCTCAAGGTCGGCTCCGCCAACGACCAGGTCAGTGTTACCTCCAACGCGCAGGTCCTCGAGACCACGACCAACACCCTCGCCGCCACCATCCGTCCCGACTCTGTGCAGCAGCTTCCTTTGAATGGCCGCGACGCCTCGCCGCTCACCCAACTCGCTCCCGGCGCGCAGACTCCCGGCGATGCCCGCTACGGCACCTTCAACGCCCTGCCCACAGGCGCCATCAACATCACCATCGACGGCATGAACTCCAACTTCCAGAAGTTCCGTACCGCCAGCTCCGGCAACTACTCTCCGGCTCCGGTTCGCCTGGGCGCCATCGAGGAGGTATCGGTCTCGACCGGCAGCCTCACCGCGGACTCGGGCGCCGAAGGTGCGGTGGCGGTGCGCTACCAGATCAAGCGTGGCACCAATCAGTGGCACGGCAGCGCCTTCTGGGAGTTCCAATCCAGCGCGCTGAACGCCAACTCCTGGTTGAATGACGCGAGGAAGATTAAAAAGAACAAGTTTCACTACAACGATGAGGGCGGCAACATCGGCGGCCCGCTCTGGAAGAACAAGCTCTTCCTGTTCGTCAACTATGAGCAGCGCTTGGTCCCCGGCAATACACAGGGCAGCGGCTACGCTCTGACAGCCGACGCGCAGGCCGGCAACATCACCTATACCGACGCCAACAAGGTGCCGCACACCACCAATGTGCTCACGGTGCTTGGCCAGCGTGGTTATCCCTCGACGCCCAACGCCCGCACCACCCAGGAACTGGCCGCAGTCAACAAATACAACCAGACCTCGCAGTTCACGGCTGGCTCATTGCCTTACCAGAACAACGTAAGCTGGTTTTATCCGACCAACTCCACCAACATCTACCCCACCACCCGCATGGACTGGCAGATCAAGCCCACGATGGACTTTCACGTGGCCTATGACCTGTGGTGGCGCAAACTCCCGGGCACGCAGGTCTACAACGGCGATCCCGTGATGGTCAACAACTTCAAATCGAGTTATCAGACCATTACCGCTGGTTTCGACTGGACCATTACCCCGCACATCGTCAACCAGGTGAACTTCGGCCTCCTCAACGACCAGGAACACTACAGCTACGACAACTCGTACAACCCGTATGCCTCGGTGAACAACATCATCTACAACAGTCCGTCGTTCACCAACGGCGGCGTGGTACTGACACCGACGATCCCGACCAACGCCTTGACAGAGCCGCGCAACAATCCTGTCCGCGACATCTTCGACAACGTCACCTGGAACAAGGGCAAGCACACCTTCACCTTCGGCGGTGACTACCGCAACGCATCCGGGCATGATCTGTCGCTCAGCAACCCTCCCGCGCAAACGGTCGGTATCAACACAGCCAACGACCCGATCAATGCCGAATTCAACTCGACGAACTTCCCCGGTCTGATCACCACCGGAACCAGCACGCCCGACCTCAACAATCTGAGGAATCTGTACGCGATGTTGACCGGCCGTCTCAACGGCATCTCGGGCAGAAACAACCTGGACTCAGCCACCAAGCAGTTCAAGACGCTCGGTGCGCTAACGCAGCTGGACTCGCAGACGGTCGGCGGTTTCTACGTGCAGGACAATTGGCGTCTTTCGCCTCACCTTGCCATCAATGCCGGCTTCCGCTGGCAGTTCTCCGGTGCACTCCATACGCCATCGGCCCAGTTCCTCCAACCCAAACTCGCCGACCTGCTCGGGCCGTCGACAGCTCCCTTCCAACCCGGCCAGCTCAACGGCGTCGCCAACCCGATGCTCTACGCGCAGGCCTCCACCTATAGCGCAGACCTGGTCCAGCCTGCACCCAATGTGGGTTTTGCGTGGAATCCCTCAATGTGGGGCGGTAAGGTTGTCGTTCGCGGCGGCGCGGCGATCAGCTATTACGACGAAGGATGGCAGGTTTGGGAAAATAATGCATTCGGTAACCCAGGTGTAAGCCAAACCGCAAGCATCACCTCGAACCCCGTAAGCAACACGCAGCCGCCCGGCTACTACTCAGCAGGTTCGCTCTCCCTCGGCGACACGCCTGCGCTGCTCACCACCCCCGCGACCTACAGCACCACCCTCCCCCAGTCGTCCTTTACCTTCGTCAACACGTTCTCTGCTACGGATCCCAACCTGAAGTCGCCGCAGGTGCAGAACTGGAACCTCGGCGTGCAATACAAGATCGGCTGGGACACGGTGGTGGAGGCCAACTATGTGGGCAATCACGTAATCCACATGTGGCAGAACTTCAACCTCAACGAAGTCAATATCTTCGAGAATGGCTTCCTCGATGAATTCAAGAATGCCCAGGCCAATTACGCCGCCTCTGGCGGAACGACCTTAGCCGGCGCCAATCCGACTCCCATCCTGAACCGGGCCTTCGGGACCGGCAGCGCCAACTTCAAAAACTCAACCTATCTCAGCTATGCGAAGACCGGTCAGGCGGGTGCGTTGGCGAATGTGATCGCCACCAACAGCACCTTCTTCTGCAACCTGGTCGGTGGAGCGAACTTCGCTCCGTGCGCCGCCAAGGGCTACACCGGTGCAACCCAATATCCCATCAACTTCTTCATCCCGAACCCGTACTCCTCCGGTAGGGCAACCCTTCTGTCGGACCCCGGCACCTCGAACTATAACGGCCTGCAAATGCAGATCAAGCACCCCGTAGGTCATGGGCTCGCGCTGCAGGCGAACTACGCCTGGAGCCACGCCCTCTCGAACCGTTACGCCAACTCGGATCAGGCGTCCCTGAACTTCATCACGTTGCGGAACAAGCACCTGGGTTCGGGACCGGCGATCACCGATCAGCGGCACGCCTTCAACGCTTATGCCGTCTACTCCATTCCCTTCCACAGCTCCAATGGGATCATGAAGCAGGTCGCAGGCGGTTGGATCGTCTCGCCGATCTTCACATGGGCTACGGGCCGGAACTTCAAACTGCTGGGCGGCACCCAAACGGTGAACACCAGCGCATACGTTAACTCCGCTACCATCTCCGATTCGGGTGTCAACCTGAACGGCGTCGACGTGCACACCCTGCAGAAGAAACTAGTCGGCCGCTTTAAGCAGGCCAATACCAGCAACCCCATGCTTCTGATAAACCCCGCGCAGATCAGTCAGCTGGTCTCGTCGGCCACAACGCCTGGTCAGTTTGGCCAGTTCGTCTTCCTTCACAGTCCGCAGTTCGTGAACACGGACTTCGCGGTCACCAAGAACTTCCCCATCTGGGAGAACGTTCGCCTGAACATCCAGACGGAGTTCTTGAACATCTTCAACCACCCCAACTTCGCGATTGCGACCAATGGCAACGCCCCGTCAAACGGGGTTGACATCACAGCAAGCGCCTCGACGCTGGGCACGGGTTCCGTGAACGGCTCTTCGCGCTCCATCCAGTTCCGTACAAACATTTCCTTCTAACGTTCTCCGCTGTTTCACTAACACCCTGCATCCTCGAGACCGGATGCAGGGTTCCTTTTTCGGCTGGACCCCTCAAAAACCTTGTCAAGCCTGTGCGCCTCTGGAAAACTCGACAACTCCCATCGACACAGGAACTTGCGGGTGCAAAACTAACTGCATGTTTTCCCGCTCTGCTCGATATAATAGAAATAGAGAGTTAAGCAGACAAGGCTGCGCACCGCGCAGCCTTTTGTTTTTGCTTTTCCCGTGCTTTTCTTCTGCCCCCCCGCAAAAGGGATCTGCTGAAGGGATCTGCTTTTGGCCGGTGGCCCCAGAGGTTCGAATACGACTGGCAGGAGCCTGCAAACCATTGCATTCAGAGACTTTGCGCACTAAGTCCCTGGAATCAATACTTTGCAACAAAAGGTCCACCCTCAACCAACCTGTTTTCAAGACTTTGCGCAAAATACGGCGGGGGAGGGGGTCCCACTGCGGGAAAGCAGAATCACCGCTTGCCGGAGACCCCGCAGCCCGGCAGTCGCCAGGAGCCGATCCGCGTCGAATATCCCGTCTCGCCGGCCTTCAGGTAGTCCCCGACGTACCAGAACGTACAGTCATCGCTCGGGTCCAAGGCCAGCGTCGTGTAGTCCTCCCAGCGCAGTGTATTCGTCTGCGCAGCCTTTCCATCAGCCAGCACAGACTCGTGCAGAGTCAGCGAGCCAGGCTTATCGCCCGCCAGCCGCGCCGCGAACCGCTGCCCCGGAAAGTCCGAGCTGTCGCTGAAGGAGTAGCCCACCGCGATATCACCCTTCTGGTCCATGCCGGCACTCGGCATCCAGCGGAAGCCACCGTCAGGCGCATACGTCCCCTGCTGCGCCAGCTTGAGCGACCCCTGAGCATCGGCCTCGAACTGATACCACCGCACGCCGCCGCCACCCGCACTCGTATCCACCGAGTGCGCCGCCACGATGAACTGCTTCGATCCAAAATTGCGATAAACAAGTCGCTGCATCAGCTTGTCTCCCTGCGCGTCAAGACGCACCCCAGTTCCCGGCTGAGGAGCACACTTCGACAGCTGCCCATCGCAAAGGTAGTGATACGGAGCCACTGCAATCTTCTCCGGCCCCTCCAGGTGCGAACGCTCCGGATGCTTCCAGTCGATGAAGTCACGCCACGCAAACAGAGCATCATCCTCAAACTGCTTATGCAGCTGTGTCCCTCCAGCCGCCAGCACGACCTCCGGCATACCCTTCGGCGGCAGCCGCTTCCCGTCCACATCCGCGGCGTTGAGGAAGTTCACGCCATCGATGATGAAACACTGCTCTGACGCTGCCTTTCCGTGTAGCATCGCCTCGCGGTTCGCGGCGCAGATATGCTTCTGGATCACCGTGTCGCCCGTGCTGGTCGGCACATAGTATCCATTGGCCCAGATCGCCGGACGCGGATAGTCCGGGAAGAGTGGCCGGGCAAACTCATACCGGTAATACGTTCCCAGCACCGAAGGTCCGGTGCTCACCGCGTAGCACATCGCGTAAGGAGCATTCGGCGCCGGACGGCGAAAGATCGGTACAACAAACAGCCAGCGGTGCGCGATCTGGTCGTAGCGCACCACGGCGTCGCCCGCCACCTGCTGTTCGCACGGCCCTCCGAACCCCGCAAAGAGCGTGTTGGTGATCACCGCTCCGAACAGGACCTTCCCTGTCGCCGGATACGTTTTTCCCTGCTTGCTGTACACCGCCAGATGCGAGTTGACGATCTGCACGATCTCATCAGGCCCGACCGCCAGGCTGTTGTCGGATGGATTCCGTCCTGCCGCGGGTCCCTGCGGTCCGGAGAAACCGGCTCCCAGGCCATCGAAGCTGCTGAGCACCTGTGCAGCCGGCTCTGCACCTTGCGCGTCTTGCTCGATCGCCGCAGCCGCAGCGGGAATCTTCGGCATCGCAGGTCCTGCGGGGTCTTCCGGCGGTCCGCCCGCAGTCACGTGACGCACCCGGTTCGCCGGCGCGGGAGGCTTCCACATCGCGGCCATGGCTGAAAGCGGCTGAGACTGATCGAAGTGCACGGCCGGATTCACAATGACATGGCCGGCCGTCCACTCGGGAGCAGTCTGGGCCGGCGCGGCGGTCGCACAAAGGGGAAGACACGCAAGCAGAAATGAGAAGAAGCTATTAAGAAGACGCCTTGCGGCCGCCCCCGGATGCTCTAGGTGTATTGAAGCGGGAAAATTGCGCATGAGAATTCTTCGGAGCCTCCAGCGATTCGCAGCATAAATGTACACAATCTAACATACAATTATGCGTAATTCCCGTGCCGCCCGTGTGCTGCCATGATCCATTCCGTCCGCCGCCCCATTGAAGATGACTTTTATTCGCTGAAGCGCGATTACGCGCAGAGAAGGTCGAAGAAACCGTGTTCCCGCAAGAAGGTCTCGCGTTGGATTTCATTGCGGAATGATTCGGTTCCGCCGACAGCCTGTGTGGAGAGCCCGCCAGTGATGTTGCCAGCCTTCGCGCAGGTGATGATGTCCTTGCCGGAAAGGTAACCGCGGAGAAAACCTGCGTCAAAACTGTCACCTGCCCCGACGGTATCGACGGTCACAAGACTCAGCGGAGCAATGTCTGTACCCTTGCCTTCGGCGTAGACGCGCGCGCCGCGGCTCCCGCGTTTGACGACAATCACCGGAGGCGCCGTGGACAATGCACGAATAGCGCTGTCGAGGTCGGTGCAGCTGGTCATGCGACAAACCTCGTCTTCATTGGGCATGAAGATATCGACCAGAGGGAGAATCTCCGCCAGCGGGGCGCCCCAGCGATCTTCAGGGTCGTCGTTTGTATCCAGCGAAAGGGTGAGTCCAGCCTGCTTGAGCCGATACAGCAAATCGCAAAGGCCGGCGTGGAGGCCGCGTTGCAGGTAAAGCGAGGAGAGGTGGAAGTGCCGGGACTGTGTGAGGAAATCGAAGTCCAGGTCGGCAACGCGAAGCTCGGCCATGGTTCCGGGAAACGTAAGAGTGTGGCGGCGATCGCCGTGCGGCAGCAGTAAGGTGATTCCAGTCGCAATCGTGCCATGGCGCCTCGTATGGGAGACGTCGACACCAGCTTCGCTGAGGCGCTCCAGCGCGATGCGTCCAAAATCGTCCGATCCGATCAAGGTGCTGAAGCTTACGCGCCCGCCCAGGGCGGCGAAGTTGTGAGCCAGGATGCCCGAAGAACTGCCGAGCGTAGCGCGAAAGTCCGTGGCCAACAGCTCGCGTTCTGTCGGCATCTCCCGGGGCAGGCCGTAGAGGATGAGATCGAGATTCAGTTCGCCGGCAATAGTGAGGTCGAAATTTTTCATGGATCGTTAGCAGAACCGTTTAACTATCTTAGGCTTCGTTTTATCACTTCTTGCGCTCAGGGGTAGGCATCCTCATGAGATCGGTCCCGCCGCCCTCCATGGACCAAAATACGGCGAATACACAGGATTGCGAAGTTCAAGCAAATCCGCAAGTCAGTCGGCATATAGGATTTTGCGCTTGCAAACCGGGCGAACACATGGTTTACTTTAGTTTCTTATTGTTTCTTTTACCAGCCGTAATGAGGACACCCGCCGTGAATCCACTCAACCGACTTCTGGCCCTTTCTGAGACTGAAAAGAAGGAGTCGGGTCTTCTCCATACCCCGGCCGAAATTGCTCAACAGCCCGCCACCTGGCGGGTCACACATCGTCTGTTTCAAGACTTTCAATCCACGTTGCAGGGCTTTCTGCGGCCGGCCTATAGCGAGAAATGGACGGTGTACCTGATTGGGGCAGGCACTTCCGACTACATTGGCCACGCGGTTGCCAACCTGCTGCGCCGGCGCTGGCAGTGTGAAGTGAGCGTTATCGCGAGCACCGATCTGCTGACGAATCGCGAGGACCTGGTGATCCCCGGACGCAAGTATCTTTGGATTTCATTTTCGCGGTCGGGTGAAAGCCCCGAAGGCATTGCGGTTTTGGAGCAGGCGCTGGCGCAGAATCCGAACGTAAAGCACCTGGTTGTGAGTTGCAACAAGAAAGGCCGCATGGTGGAGCTTGCGCAGCATAGCAAGCAGTGCCTGGCGATGCTGCTTGACGATCGAGTGAACGATCGCGGCCTCGCGATGACGAGCTCGTTCACGAACATGGTGTTGTTGGGATACGAGCTCGCCCATATGTGGCACAGTGCCCCTTTCGAGCACCATCTGGAACGAATGATCGTTGCCGCGGAGGATGTGCTGGATCAAGGTTCCGTGTTGGCTTACGATCTTGCGCAGCAAGGATACAAGCGAGCTTGCTTTGTGGGCAGCGGAGCTCTGGCAGCGACAGCGCGCGAATCTGCCTTGAAATTGTTGGAGTTGACCAGCGGCAACATTCAGACGATGAACGAGTCGACGCTTGGTCTGCGGCACGGACCGATGTCGTCGTTGAATTCGGAGACGCTGTTCACAGGATTTATTTCGACCGATGGCAACCGTCGGCGATACGACGTAGACCTGATGAACGAGATTCGCGCGAAGCAGGTCGTGCGTACGATTGTCGCCATCGGACAGTGTGACGCTGCCAGCGATTACAGCCTCTACTCGAGAGCCTTCGACAAGCTGGAAGACGACTACCGCCCGGCGGTGGATGTGATCTTCAGCCAGATGCTCGGACTCTTTGCGTCGATCGAACTCGGATTGAAACCTGATTCGCCGAGCCCGAATGGCGTAATCAGCAGGGTCGTCGAACAGTTCGCGATCTACGCGTGATCTCCATCACCTGCGACGGCTGAGGTGTCTGTTTGCCGGATTACCTGCAGAGTTTTCTTCGCTCCTCTCGCGGCACACGCGGCATGTACTCGGTGTGCTCTGCGCATCCCTGGGTAATAGAATCGGCGATGCGGCAGGCGATTGCCCATGACACGTATCTGCTGCTTGAAGCAACCTGCAATCAGGTGAATCAGGCGGGCGGTTACACCGGTATGACGCCTGCGATGTTTCGCGATTATGCGCACGGCATTGCGGCGCAATTGAACTTCGACGCAAGCCGGCTGATTCTTGGCGGCGATCACCTTGGGCCAAACCCATGGCAGACGCTCGATGCAGCAACCGCCATGCAGAACGCGTTGAAAATGGTTCGGCTGTATGTAGAAGCCGGGTTTACGAAGATCCATCTCGATGCCAGCATGCGTTGCGCGGACGATCCCGCGGTTCTTCCCAATGAACTGATGGCGAAGCGTGCCGCTACATTGTGTAAGACCGCAGAGGATGCACGTGCGCGGCTCGGCCCTGGGCCGGTGGTCTATGTGATCGGGACGGAAGTGCCGGTGCCCGGCGGGGCGACGCATTCGCTCGATGGGCTTGAAGTGACGGGCTGCGAAGCCGCAGAGCAGACGCTGGCTGTACATCGCGAAGCGTTCCTCGACGCTGGATTGGATGCGGCGTGGAACCGCGTGATTGCGCTCGTGGTGCAGCCGGGCGTGGAGTTCGATCACGACTCCGTGATTGACTACGATGCGCGGAAAGCGGCGCATTTGCAGGGTTTTTTGCAAGCGCATCCTACGCTGGTAATGGAGGCGCACTCCACAGATTACCAGTTGCCGCATGCGTATGAAGAATTGGTCCGCGATGGCTTTGCGATCCTGAAGGTCGGACCCGCGCTGACGTTCGCACTGCGCGAAACCTTGTATGCGCTGTCGGCAATTGAAAGCCAGTTGGTGCCGTTGTCGGAGCGCGCTCGCCTGGTGGAGACGATGGAAGCTGTGATGCTGGCTCATCCGTCGGATTGGCAGAAGTACTACCATGGCACGGCGGAAGAGCAGCGTCTGCTGCGCGTGTACAGCTACAGCGATCGGCTTCGCTACTACTGGAAATTCCCTGAAGTGGAAGCTGCGGTGAAGCGCCTCGTTCGCAATCTGGAGAAGACATCCGTACCGGAAACATTGCTGAGTCAGCACTGTCCGCGACAGTACGAGGCGGTGCGGGCCGGCAAGCTGAAGAACGAGCCGAAAGAGCTGGTGATCGCAAACATCATGGCGGTCCTCGGTGCTTACAGCAAGGCTTGCCTTGGCGAGCGATAACGCCGCTGAATTATTGCTTCATTCAAAGCCGCGAAAGGCGACGATATGAGCTCCGCACCCAAACCAGTCATTCTGCTTGACCCCCATCCGCGCCCGATCGACCTGATTTTTGATGCTGCGACAAAGGCGCGGCTTGAGGCGCTCGGCGACGTTGTATGGCACGAAGGGTCCCCTGCTACTGACGACCACATCGAGAGTTATCTGCCCGAGGCGGTGGCGCTGATTGGACAATCGGCCCTGCCGAAGGAGCGGTTGGACCGTGCACCGAAGCTCAGAGTTGTGTTCAACGTGGAAAGCAACTTCCTGCCAAACATTGATTATCTGGAGTGCCATCGCCGCGGCATTCCTGTCCTGTCGACAGGCCCGGTCTTTGCCAAGCCGGTCGCAGAAATGGCGCTGGGCATGGCCATTTCGTGTGCGCGCCGTATTCACCAGGCGGATGCGGCCATTCGTGCGGGCAACGAAACGCTGTACGGAATGGGCGACAACCAGGATTCATTCCTGCTTTCGGGAAAGACGATCAGCCTTGTGGGCTTCGGCAATCTTGGGCGTGCCTTGCTGCCGCTGGTGAAGCCTTTCGGCGGTGAGGTGCTGGTCTGCGATCCGTGGATTCACCCGGCAGTGCTGAGTGAAGCAGGCGTCGCGCCTACATCGCTGGATGAATGTTTCCGCCGCTCCTCCATCGTGTTCCTGCTGGCCGCGACGACGACCGAGAACGCGGGAAGGATCGACCGATCGTTTTTCGATCTAATGCCACGTGGATCTGTTGTGGTGCTGGTGAGCCGGGCGGGCATCGTGAACTTCGATGACCTGTTGGATGCGGCTGCTTCCGGTCACATTCGCGCGGCGATTGATGTGTGGCCGGACGAGCCGATTCCTGAGAATCATCGTGCGCGTTCGACGCCGAACACGCTGCTGCAGGCGCATCGAGCGGGGAACGTCCCGGAAGTCTGGCCGTGGATGGGACAGATGGTGGTCGATGATCTCGAGCAGGTGCTGAAGGGTCTTCCTCCGCAGCGATGCCAGCGCGCACAGTGGGAGACGGTGTCGAAGGTTCGCAGCGTGCCTGTAAAGTAGGGACGACGTTCCGATTTGAACCCCTCAGTGCGCTACGCTTCGGCAGCGGCTGCCCTGTTCTTGCGCATCAACCACGCAACAAGCACGCCGACGAGAATCCAGAGCACACCGAGAATCTGCGCGCTGTGGCTCAGGTGGATCCAGATAAACGCGCACACCAGGATCCCCAGTGCGGGGATCAGCAGCGGCAGCGTGACGCGCTCTTTCGAGCGGAACTTGTAGTGAACCAGCGCCGCCGCGTTCACGCCGATAAACGCGATGAAGGCGCCGAAGTTGAGCAGCTCAGCGCCCTGCTCGTAGGTGAGCAGGAAGGCACCTGCCAGCGCGATGAATCCGACAATCAGAACGTTGTTGCGAGGGATGTGATTTCGGGGCTCGACCGCGCCAAAGATGCGCGGAGGCAGCGAGCGGTCCCTGCCCATGCTGAAGAGCAGGCGCGACGCACCGAATTGCGCGGCGATCGCGGAGCCCAGGTTCGCGACCAACAACGTCGCATTGAGAAGCTGGAAGAGGAATGTTCCACCCACGCGCGCAGCCACATGCACGAACGCTGTGTCCACCATCGAGGGTGGGAAAGGCGCGTCCGCCGGCCACGCTAATTGCGCGACGTAGACCTGCACCATGGACAGAATGCCGATGATGAGGCAGGTGAGCACGGTGGCCAGCAGGATGTTGCGGCGAGGGTTCTCTACCTCTTCCGCCATGGTCGAGATGCCGTCGAAGCCGATATATGTGAGCACCGCAACGGACGTTCCCTGGAAGACAGTCGTGGTGGAGAAGGTCGCACGATCATAAAACGGGCGGATGAGGTCGGTGGCCGTTGGGTGCACCGTTGAGATGATGTATCGGATCCCTTCCCCAAGGAAGAGCACGACGACGAGGCTCATCACGATCGACAGAATGGCGTTGACCCGGCCGGAGGTTTGAATGCCTCGCGTATTGAGGAACGTGATAAGCAGAACGAATCCGATGACCCAAAAACCGTAGGGCACACCAGGCACGATGTTGCGGGCGGCCTGGCTGCACCAGATGACACAGATGATGGGGTTGAGCACATAGTCCATGAGCATGGCCCACCCGACGATATAACCCGCTTTCGGGTTGAACTCCTCGGAGACATACGTAAAGGCCGAGCCGGCGCGAGGATAAACGCGCGCCATGCGGCCGTAGCTGATGGCCGTGAAGAGCATCGCAACCATTGCAATGGCGATGGTCGTGACAACGTGCCCGTGGGCGAGATTGCTGACGACACCGTAGATGCCCATCGGCGCCGTGGGCTGGATGATGATGATGCCGTAGACGATCAGGTGCCACAGCTTCAGGGAGCGCTGCAGCTGCGCAGCTTGCCGGGGAGCCGTTGTGACTTGTTCCATCGTCTGACTCCGATCGAGGGGCATCCAGGCTAAACGCTATTAAACGAAATAAAAGGTTCCATATAGATTACATCGCGATGGTACACTCGGACCGAAACCCGACCGCTAAAGTTTTATGACATCGGGAGTATTGCGACAAGCCATCCAAATGGGAGCCTAACGAAAATGAACCGTCGCCAATTGTTGCGTTCGTCCGGATTTGGACTTCTGGGAAGCAGAGTCGCGAGGGCCGCCGTACGCAGACCAGGGAATTCAGAGGCCAGCGCTCCCGGCGCTGCATCCAAAGGCCTTCAGCTTTCGGAGTACCAACCGAAGAGCATGCTGCAGGTACCAGGTACGCATGTTCGGACGCCGCGCTTCCCGGTGGTCGATATTCATACGCACCTGACGTGGTCGAAGAAGGTGACGAACGGTGTCGCTTTGGCACCGGAAAGAGAAATCCTGGGAACACCTGAAGAATGTCTCGCTGTCATGGACCGTAAGAACATTCATTCGCTGATCAATCTGACCGGCGGATACGGTAGTGGCCTGGCCGAAACGGTGAAAAAGTATGATCGAGCGCACCCCGGTCGCTTCATAACCTTCACGGAGCCCTCCTACGAACTGTTTTTGCAGCCCGACTATCCGAAGCTACAGGCGCAAGCGATCGAGCAGGCCCATCGCGATGGTGCACGCGGATTGAAGATTCTGAAGACGCTCGGCCTATATCTGCGCGATAACATTACGACCGGCAAGCTGATCAAAATAGACGATCCAAGGTTCGATCCGATGTGGGATGCCTGCGGGCAATTAAATATGCCGGTGGGGATTCACGTTTCGGACCCGGTAGCGTTTTTCACGCCGACCGATCGATTCAACGAACGCTATGAAGAGCTGAGCAATCATCCCGACTGGTCGTTTTACGGCAAGGACTTCCCGAGCAACGCGGAGTTGCTGGAATCGCGTAACCGCATCATCGCACGTCATCCGAAGACGCGGTTCATCGTGCTGCACGTCGGCAACTTCGCGGAGAATTTGGCGAATGTTTCGGAGAACCTCGATCGCTTCCCGAATATGACAGTCGATATCGCAGCGCGTATCGGCGAGTTGGGCCGGCAGCCGCGGACCGCGCGCAGCTTCTTTGACAAGTACCAGGACCGAATCCTGTTCGGCACCGACGCGACCCCGCATGGCGACGAGTTTCCGCAGCAGTTGTTCAACGACAGGCTATACGAAATTTACTATCGCTTTCTCGAGACCGACGACGAGTACTTTGACTATGCTCCGGCGAACACGCCACCACAGGGGCGCTGGCAGATCTATGGTGTCAACCTGCCGGAGTCGATTCTGCGCAAGGTCTACAACGCAAACGCCACCCGTGAACTCCAGATAACGATATAGAGCGTGCACGCGAGGATTACATTCCATGAAGAGTCTTCTTGCCGCCGGCGTGGTGCTGATGGCCGGAAGTGCGTATACGCAACACATGGCCCCTGACCTCTTCAGAAGCATTTATGCGAGCAAGGACGTCACCCTGACAACGGATCCCCGTTCGGCGTTCTGGCGTGGAGCGGCGCCGGTGATTGCTGACCGGGATACGCAAGGACGGCTGGTCGCCAACCATCGAACTGAGATCCGCTCACGCTGGACCAACAACAATCTTTATCTGCTCTACGTATGTCCGTATGAAGAGCTGCATTTGAAGCCGAACCCGAACACAAAAGAAGAGACGAATGAACTGTGGAACTGGGATGTGGCGGAAGTTTTTCTTGGATCAGATTTCAAAGACATTCGGAGATACAAAGAATTTGAAGTCTCGCCACAGGGTGAGTGGATCGACCTCGACGTCAATCTTGCGCTTCCGCATCATGAAGTGGGCTGGACCTGGAACTCGGGATTTGCGGTGGCGGCGAGGATCGATCGCAAGGCGAAGATATGGTACGGTGCGATGCGCATTCCGTTTGCGTCCCTGATGACACAAGCGCCCACGGAGGGGACGGTCTTTCGCGCAAACCTGTTCCGGAGCCAGGGACCGCCAGGCCACACCAGGCAGATTGCGTGGAGGCCTCCGTTGAGTTCTACCTTCCACACGCCAGAGCGCTTTGGGCAGCTTGAGTTGACAAAAACGAAATAAGAACTGCAACAGAGAATACAAGAAGGACCGGCAGAGTATCCGCCGGTCCTTCTTGTGCATGGGCGCGGTTCTGACTCAGAAGGTGATGCGGCCTCTGAGCCGAATCTGGCGATTGCTGCTGATACCTTCCTGCTCGTAGCTGCGATAGAGGCGTCCGAAGTCGGGGTTTGGTGAGAATTGTGCGGAGTCGGTCGTGTCGATCGGCAGGATTTTCGGCTGGTTGCCAGGAGTGCCGGGTTTGGACTGGTCAACTGAGAGGCTGAAGGAGCCTACGTTTGAGAAGCAGCCTTCGCAACCGCCACCGTCGTTGATATCAGGCGAGAGCATCGGATGGTTGAACAGGTTGTTGATGTCTGCGCCGAGTTGAAGTCCGATGCGCTCAGTGATCGCAAACGTCTTGTGGACGCCGAGATTAATGCCGTACGTCGACGGGCCGTACAGAGCGTTGCGGCCGGCAACGTTGGCCTGCGTGTACAGGTTGGATCCCATGCTGGGCAGCTGGAATGAATTGGTGTTCCACTGGAAACCTTTCACTGCGGCTGCGCGTGGATCGCCGTTGATGATCGCTCGAACCGAGGTCGCATTGAAGTCGCCCACGGCGTCGAGTGTGCCCGACGCAACGTTGCCCGGAATGACCGGATCGCAGTCGTCGCACACATAGAAGGGTGTGAAGCCTGTGCCCGTTTTCCAGAACAGGTTGGTCGTGCCCTGCCAGCCGCCGATTGCGGCGTCTACCAGCTTCGACGAATTCGCTCCGTACTTCTCTCCATGGCCAAAGGGCAGATCGAAGACGCCGTACGCGACGATGCGGTGCCGCGACACGAACGAGTCGGGACCATAATCGCTATCCGGCTGGAACGGGTTATAGGCGTCGCCGCCGAGGCTGGAGTTGCCGACATCCAGGCCAGAGGACTTCTGGTCGAGGAAGGTATAGGCGACGCTAAACATAAGACCTCTGCTCTGGCGCTGTGCCTGCACCTGGAACGACGTTGTCAGGCTGTGACCAACGTTGCCGAAACCGGTAACGTAATCACCCAGAGCGGGGATTTTGAGCCGCGCGTTGTCGGCCGGCGAGTAAGCACAGTCACCATTATTGAGTGGATCGCACGGCGTGACGCCATCGCCGGTTGTGGTGCCAAATGGATTGTCGTTGGGCGGGATCATGTTGAGATCGTGACCGACAATCTGTCCAGTCTGCTTCGCACCGATGTACGAAAAGCGTGCTGACGACTGCCAGGGAAGCTCGCGCTCCACAGTCGCGTTCCATTGCTGGATGCGCGGATTCTTCAAATCCACCGGAACGTAATTTGCCGACGGCGTGTTGCCGAATCCGTTGAGTGTTCCACCCGTGAGAGGCGTTGTGCTGCCACCTGATGCACCCGTGGGCCATCCACCAAGCGGGGGGCCACCTGCGACTGTTCGCTTCGTGCGACCCTGATTGAAAGGATTGGTCGCAATCGGATCTCGAATGCCCTGCGCCGCGGACGTCGGATAGTAAAGGCCGTAGCCGCCCCGAAGCACGGTTTTCGGGACGACCTGGTACGCGAGACCGATACGCGGCCCGAAGCCCGTCCGGTCCGTTCTCACCAGCCCTCTTCCAACACCCAGCCCGGATTTATCTGCGGTCACATATCCGAAGGCCACGATGTTCGGGTCGAGATACGTAAGCGTCTTGGTGGAAGGAATGATGAAGCGCCCAATCTGCCCGGTGCTTGAGTTTACGTAATTGGGATCCAGGTTAGCGAGCAGATCGTTGTTCTCAATGAACGGCGTGATGAGGTCATAGCGCAGACCCATGTTCAACGTCAGACGAGGGTTGACGCGGAAATCATCCTGAACGAAGTACCCGGACTCCCAGTTGTAGACATTCATCGGCGGACGCGGCGTATTCACATAACTGACAGAATCAGCAGGCTGTCCCTGCAGGAAGCGGGCCAGTGCGTTCGCACCGGTACCGCTATATGTAACGAGTCCGCGCACGTTACCGCGATTTACAGCAAATCCATCAAGCGCCTGGTTGCGAACGAAGTCGCCGCCTATTTTCAGATCATGACGCCCCAGCGTCCAGGTGAGCGTGTCACCGAAGGTTGCGAGATTCTGATCAGCAGGACGGTCGGTGTTTCGCCCGCCGTTGCTGAATGCCTGGAACTTGCCAAGCGTGACCGCGAGGTGCCCGTGCGTATCAAGCTCGCTCGATCCAAGTACGGAGCCCACAGCAGTGATGTCCGCATCCGCATATCCAATGCTCTGCAGGAAACTGCGCAGCGTTGTGTTGCTGTGTGTGTAGAAATGCTGCTTATTGAAACCGCCACGAACCTCGTCGACGAGATGAGCAGAAAAGACATGTGTATACGAGAGCGAGAGCGTATTGTTTCTGCGATCCGTTTGACTGAGACCGAGACCCGTGAACACACCTACGACCGGGTTCAGCGCAATATTCTGCGCTGAACCGTGGTAAACGCCATATAGGCGGTTCGATCCAGAGAAATCGTGATCAATGCGGAGTGTTCCTTCATCCTGGAATGTGCTCCCGGGAATCGACGTGGTGTAGTGAGGCGCCACTGTGCCCAGGGACGGATTGATTGGAGCAGAGGTTCCTACTTTCGGGAAGTAGAGCGATATGAGCTTTGTTGTAACCGGATTCAGGAGGCGCGAAGGGATGCGGATAAATTGCTTTCCCAACCCGCCGACCGTGTCAGTCGCAATCTCGCTCGGAGTGAGAACGGCTGTGCCAACCGACGGCTTCGTGGCATTGTTCATGAGAGAGAAATCGCCACCCAAGAGCGTTGGGTGCGGCAGAGTGCTTGATGACGCGGTGCTCGGTTCGATCGTCGAATTGTGCTCGTAAGCCGTGAAAAACCAGGTGTTCTTGAGATGAAAAATGGGACCGCCGATGGAGGCGCCTACATCAGTGATATTCACGAACGGCTTGTTGAACGTCGGCTGAAAGACCGTCGGCGCAAAGTTGGCAAGCGTGTCTTTGTCCGCAAGGGTCCACGCAGACAAGGCCGAGTTCTTATTGTTGTAGAAAATCGAGCCGTGGTAATCCGCCCCGCCCCGCTTGGTAGTGACACGGACGTTGGCGACACCCGCATATTCTGCACTAAAGGCATTGGAGAGCACGTTCAGGTCGCCTACCGCCTCAAGCGAAGGCTGGCTAGCCGTGGCCTGGCCGAAAATACCCCCGTTGGAACGCTGGCCGTCCACCGAGAAACTCGCGCCGTAGCTCTGCGCGCCGATGAACTTGAAGTCGCCCGGTTCATCGCTCTGCGTGATATTCGGATTGATATAGAGGAACGAGTAGATGTCACGGCTGTCGCGCGGCAGGTCGATGATGGCCCGTGAGTTCAGCGTCTCGCTGATGGTCTGGTCCTGCGTGTCGATGGTTGCAGCGACAGTGGTGACTTCGACACTCATGTTCGCGGAAGCGCGCAGGGACGCGTCGGCGCTGACCACATCGGAGCCGCTCAACACGATGTTGTTGACGACCGATTTTCCAAAACCCGCGGCGGTGACCGTGGCTTTATAACGGCCGCTGGGTAGCGCGGTAGCCTGATATGCACCGTGCGCGTCGGTGGTCAGCTTGCGGCTGGTGAGCGTGGCGAGGTCAGTGATCTCCACTTGCGCATTCGGAAGCAGGGCACCCGCGGAGTCGGTCACCGTGCCGCGGATCGTGCCGAGATCGGTGCCCTGCGCATGCAGATTCGCCGAGCTGCCCGCAATAACGCAGACCAAAACTGCCCACAACGAAATGGCGCTTCGTAGCTTCATGAAAGTACCTCGCTGCTAATGATGGGAGGGAAGATACCATACAGAACGAAGAAAAAGCCAACCAAAAAACCCTAGAAACGAATAAATACGCAACTTCATTTGACGAGAATATGGGCGACGCCGGTATTTGGCCAACTGCGACCCGACCGTTTGGCCGCGACAGCTGGCCTTCGCGAAGCAAGAAGCACAATTCCGAATGGGCGAGCCATCACGCAACAAGCCGAATTTGACCGCTTGACGTCTGCTCTGACAACAGGTTAGAAAGGCCGACGGAGAAAAATATGGCGAAACGCAAGATAAGCAAACAAATCGCAATCTGCATGGGGCTGGCGGTTGCGCTGACCTTTGCCTCTTCTGCGTCGCGCGCCCAGGACTTCAAGGTGGTGGGACCCGGGGGAGGCGGCGCGATGTTTCACGCCACCATCAACCCACACGACGCCAATGAAGTGCTCGTCGCCTGCGATATGACTGGTTCCTATATCAGTCACGACGGCGGCAAGTCGTGGCGCATGTTTAACTTGCGCGGCCCCGTGCACTTCTTCGCATTTGACCCGGTCGATCCGCACACGATGTACGCCGGTACCGAAGCCTTATGGCGGAGCGGAGACGATGGAGAAACCTGGAAACTGGTCTGGCCCCGCCCAGCGACGGTCCTCACCGTATATATGGCTACCGACCACGCCGACGAGACAATTGTTGCCGACCCGAACCCCATAGGAAAGATCGTCGCCTTCGCAATCGACCCGGCCAATTCCCGCATGCTGTTCGCCTCGGCGGTGAAGGACGGCAAGGCCGGTGTTTTCCGGTCTACGGATTTCGGCGTCACGTGGGAGAGGCTCCACGATCTGCAGAACCCGCCGCAAAAAATGTGGGTCGATCCGACCTCCGATAAAGCGAACCGCGATATCTACATTGCTCAAAAAGACGGCGTGACAGTCCGTTCACATGGCCAGTGGCAGTTTCACGCTGCACCAAACAGGGTGACATTCACAGACACCAGCGCCGGTTTCGCCCCGCAGCAGGGCGCGATTCTCTATGCTACCTCGCAGTCCGGCATATATCTTTCGCGAGACAGCGGAGCTACGTGGCTTCCCTCTCCCCTGCCCGGCAAGGGAGCGCAGGTCCGCGCGATTGCGACGAGCCTGTTGCATCCTCGGTCAGCCTACGTTTCCTACAGCCATTTGCAGCTCGACGGCAAAACGTGGATGGGCGTTGCGCGCACACGAGATGCGGGACATACGTGGTCGCTGGTTTGGAAAGAGGATAAAACATCGTCGCCCAACATTCACGACAACTGGATTTCCAAGCAGATTGGCGTCGAGTGGGGCGAGAATCCGTTGGAACTCAGCGTGGCGGAACAGGACCCGGAGCTATGCTACGGCACGGACTTCGGCCGAACGATGATCACGACCGACGGCGGCGCCACGTGGCGCGGAGCCTACTCAAAACAAGTGGCGGACGGCAACTGGACCAGCACCGGTCTGGACGTCACAACGAACTATGGCTATCTTTTCGATCCATTCGACAAGAGCCGCCGCTTCATCCCAACAACGGACATAGGCCTCTTCCGCAGCGAAGACAACGGCCGCTCATGGACGCGCTCGGTCACCGGGGTTCCCGAGGCGTGGAGTAATACGACCTACTGGGTCATCTTCGACCCTGCGATTCGCAACAAGATGTGGGGCGTGATGAGCGGAACGCATGACCTGCCGCGGCCGAAGATGTGGCGCACGCGGTCGGTCTCGACGTATCAAGGGGGCGTGTGCGTCAGCACGGACGGTGGACGTACCTGGGAGCCATCCAGCAAGGGCATGCCGGAAACCGCCCCGACTCACATCCTGCTCGACCCCGACAGCCCTGCCGGCCATCGCACGCTGTGGGTCGCGGCGATGGGCCGCGGTGTGTACAAGAGCACCGACGATGGCGCGACGTGGACCTTGAAAAATCAGGGCATCACGCAGAGCGAGCCCCTGGCCTGGCGGCTGGCGCGCGCGAAAGACGGAACACTCTACGTCGTGATTGCACGCCGCAGCGAAGACGGCAGCATCAACACGCCAGGTGATGGTGCGCTCTACAAATCCACCAACGGTGGAGAGTCGTGGACACCCGTGAGGCTTCCTTCGGGCGTGAATGGACCGAACGGGCTGACTGTCGATCCGGATCATCCAAATCGCCTGTACTTGTCCGCGTGGACGCGCGCAACGCACGATCACGGAATTGGCGGCGGCATTTTTTTGTCAGACGATGGCGGCAAAAGCTGGAAGAACGTGCTCGATCGCGACCAGCATATTTACGACGTTACCGTCGATCCGCGTAACGCGAACACGCTGTACGCAGCAGGTTTTGAATCGTCGGCGTGGCGCTCAACCGATCGTGGTTTGCACTGGACGCGCATCTCCGGATTCAACTTCAAGTGGGCGCATCGCGTCATGCCGGACCTCAACGATCCGAACATGATCTTCATCACCACCTTCGGCGGCGGTGTGTGGCACGGTGCTGCAAGCGGAGCCAAACGGCGGCCGGATATCGCGACTCCGAAACTGGCGCCGGGCGAATAAGCCTATGCGCTACGATTCGATCGAGGGCGGAAGCGGGCCGGAATAACCGTTCTGGACAGCTTCCGCCAGTAGCATGGAGAACGCCGCATCCGTCAGCGAGCACGTGGAAGGAGCGCCCGTGAGGGCAAGACGAATGAACTCCTCGTATTCGCCTACGATACCGTCATCCACCAACCGGTCATCGGCTAGCGGGTGCTGCTCGACAATCTTTTCTCCAGACCAGTACCGGTCACCCTGGAATGACGTGTCGGCGTTGTACGCTCCGCCGAGCGCTGCCTCGGCACTGGAGCCGTCCGCGGACAAGCGATATGTTTCGCGCTTGATCCCGGTATTCAGAAGCAGCGATATCTCCGCTTCCGCCGCGTTCGCGAACAGCAAACGCACCCACGAGTCGCAAACAGCGGAGCTTAAGTACTTGCGACGGCGCACTTCGATCTCCGTCGGATTTCCCAACAGAAAGCGCATGGCATCGAGCACATGAATCCCCGTCGTAATCGCGAACTCCGGCTCCAGGCGATTCGTGCGGAGCATCTCCGCACGCGCAACGCGTACGGGGTTCTCCATAGTCCATCGCTTCAATCGCACCAGCGATGGGATCGAGCGGCGATTGAAAGCGACGAACGTCAGCACCTTTGCTGCTTCGGAAGTCGCCGCCAGGGACTTTGCCTCGACGAGAGATATTCCCGGCGGTTTTTCGATGAACAACGGGACTCCCAGCGGCAGCAGCGACTTCACCAGGGCAGCCGTGGCCGACGGCTGCACAGTGCATACGATCGCGTCGGGCTGCGCATGCTGGAGCGCATTGTCAATGTTGTCCGACGCGAGCCTGTAGCCAAACTGATTGCGAAATTCTTCCGCACGCTTGAGCTGCAGGTCGCAAATCACTTCGAGCGAGACCAGCGAACGCCGGGACAGCCGCTGCAGCGTAGGCCCATGCACATAGCGGCTCCACTCACCGGCGCCTACGTGCGCAATGCGAAGCGGCGGCGTATTCGCTTTAGATTGCTCGTTCATGCAACCTCTGTTGCACCAGCTTCTTTTCCTTACGTTATCTGATACTCTACCCCGTTGCCCTCAGCAGGTGACCATTGATACAGCGCAGAGATCTGTTGAAGAGCGCCGCCTTTCTTCCTCTACTGCCAGGAATGAAAGTGTTCGCAAGCGAGCCCAACCCGCGGCACCTGTGGGAAGGCTTCGACTTCGGCTCAATATTCCCTGCGCATAAGCGTCTCGACCAGGGACCGTTCGACATCGATCAGGACCAGGGTTGGCAGTGCATCTACTTCAGCACGCCATTGGAAAAGCCGCTACGCAATCCCGGCTACGGACTTGTTGGCTACACGTGGGAAGAAAGCGGGCCGTCGATCGCCGTGCGGGAAGGACGACAATCGCTTGAAGATCACGTGGAGAAGATGGCGAGCTTGCCGTTTGTCGACGTCCTCTATATTCGCTGTGACTGGCGCAACGTGCAGAAGCAGCCTGGCCGGCTCGACCTCGATCCAGTATGGGAGTTGACGATGGATGCCGCGCGCCGGCATGGGTTGCGCGTCGCGTTCCGTGTGCAGTCGTCCAATACGGCGTTCCAACCGAAACAACTGGCGCTACCGGAGTTTCTGCAGGCGCGCGTTCCCCTGGTGAAGATTGCACCAATGACCAGACCAGGAGACATCAAACCTGCGAGCGGCACGGCTTATTGGACAGAGCCACGCTACGACCACCCTGCATATCAAAGCGCGCTTCGGGAGTTGAACCACTTGCTTGCGGAGCGTTTCGATGGCGACCCGGTGATGGAGTGGGTCGACGTGATGCACGTCGGCTTCTGGGGCGAGGGCCATTTTGGTGGCAATCCAAGCCCCTTCCCGGACGCCGCGACTGCGCAGCGCACGCTCAACCAGATGGTTCGCATGCAACTGGCCACCTGGAAGAAGACGCCGCTGGCGATGAACACACAGCCCGACATCAGCAACACTGGCAACCGTGAGGCGATTGAGATCGCGGTGCGCGGCGGAGCGTGGGTGCGCTCCGACAGCATCATCGTCGAAGAGCCGATCCAGATTGAGGAGTTGGCAAACCGGCCGCCATGGCTCGCGGCGATCCTGGAAGACGGCTATTTCCGCGCTTATAACACTTCCAAACTGACGACTGACGCCGCAAATGTGAATGTGCTCGAAAATTACATGTTGCATGTACTGGACTTGAAAGCCAATTACTGGTCTTTGTGGACCGAGTCTGAGAATTTGGACAACTACAATCGTTTGTACCCGCGAGGGTTTGCGCGACTCCGAGAGCGTCTGGGCTACCGTATCCGCCCTTCCTGGGTATGGCAACGGAAACGCTCCGGGACGTCGGAGCTGGTGATTTGTATTTCGAACCGTGGCGTGGCCGGAGTGCCCGGGGTCTTGTGGCTGCAAATCGCAAGCCCCGACAGCTCATTCAAGCTGCAAGGCACGCTCGATGCAGGCTATCCGCACGGCGGCGGACTTCGCGTCGGCTCGTTCCTGTTGCCGAAGGGTTACACCGGAGAAGTCCGGTTGTCAGCAGAACTCGAAATCAGACCCGGAGTTTTGAAACGGATCCGCTGGTCATGCGAGCAGCCAACCAATGCAGACGGCTCCATTTCTCTCGATATAAAGCGGCCGGACGACCCCAGGTGGCGCAAAGGAGTATGACTTCCCTTTCCTTTGTTTTGCTACACTTCGATTAACGCTTCCTCCGAACCGAACGACGCAACAGTTTGTGACAGAAAAGCGCTTTGTGGATGGAATCAAGGCGTAGAGGCAGGACATGAAGAAATCGAAAAACCAGGCGCCGATGTTGATTGAAGAGCGGCGTCAGCACATCCTGACGCTGATTCAGAAGCACGGCCGCGTGCTGGTGGACGAACTCTCTAACGACCTCCATCTGTCAAAAATCACGATTCGCAAAGATCTCGACTACCTGCAATCGAAAGACCTTCTGATACGAACGCACGGTGGCGCACTCCCCGCACAGGCAGGTGCGCTCTCCGACCCTACGATTCAGGAAAAGGGCGAATTGCATCATGAGGAGAAGGTAAAGATCGCCAAGGCGGCGGCAGCCATGATCTCCGATGGCCAATGCATTATTCTCGATTCCGGCACGACCACGACCGAAATCGCTCGCGAGATTCTTTCTTTCCGCCAGCTCACGATCATCACCAATGCGCTCAACATCGCCGCCGATCTGGCGCGCAGCGATTTTGAAATTGTCATGATTGGTGGAACGTTACGCAAGAACTCTCTTTCGGTCGTCGGCCCGCTGGCGGAAGACGTGCTGAAAGAGATGCATGCAGACATCGTATTCCTGGGCGTCGATGGTTTCGATCTTGAGGTTGGCCTCACGACGCCGAATGTGCTGGAAGCGCGCGTCAATCGAGCAATGGTAAAAGCGGCGCAGACGGTCGTTGCGGTATGTGATTCAAGCAAGTTCAACCGCAGAAGCCTCTCGCTCATTGTAGGCACTGCTGAAATTGACCACGTTATTACCGACAGCCAACTCACTGCAGATCAGGTAAAAGCCATTCGAGACGCAGGCATCGAAGTGACTGTCGTCTAGCCGCATTCAGCAACGATAGGTGCATTATGGGTGCATGGGTGCGCGCGAAACGTCCACTGTTCATGCTGATCTGCGCCTGTGCATTTTTGACCTCAGGCGCTTTTGCGCTTACATCAACCAGAACGTCGGTTCGCGCAGGGGGATGGGTTGGAACGTGGTCCGCTGCTCCTGAGGGCCAGCGAAATACAACGGCTATATCCGTTGCGACCACATACCGGCAAATAATGCACATATCGGTCGGCGGCAACACCGTACGCGTCATCGTCACGAATGAATTTGGGATGCAGCCGCTGACCATCGGCGCAGCGAACATTGCGCTCCGAACAAAGGGCAGCGTAATCGATCTTGCCTCAGCAAAAACCGTGACCTTCGGAGGCCAGCCCCTTGTCATTTTGCCGGCCGGCTCGATGATGCTGAGCGACCCGATCGATATGACGCTCGGGCCTCTCAGCGATGTAGTGATTAGTCTGTTTGTTCCCGCGCAGCCGATGCGTCAGTCCACTGTGCATTCCTACGCTCTGCAAACGAATTACAAATCTCCAGGCAATGTTGTGAGCGCCGAGACACTTACGACAGCTTCCACAACAGGCGAATACTTCTTCGTCCGAGGCCTTGAAGTAATGTCCGGCGCTCCGGCTGCGGTGGTTACGCTTGGAGACAGCATCACGGATGGAGCAGCGAGCGATGCAAACATGAATGGCCGCTGGCCGAATGTGCTTGCTGCTCGGCTGCAGGCAGACGCAGCGCTGTCCGGGATAGGTGTATTGAATGCTGGGCTCAACGGCAACCGGCTGCTGCACAACGATGATGAGTTTGGCGACAGCGCACTAAAGCGTCTTGATCGAGATGTTCTGACACAGGCAGGCGCAAGATATCTGATCGTACTCGAAGGCATCAACGATATCGGTCACATCGCCAAGCCTTCCGTGGACGATCCGCCGGAGACCGCGCAAAGCATCATTCGCGCGCTTCAACAAATCGCTGCGCGAGCGCGGTCGCAGGGAATCAAAGTCATCGGCGCTACCATACTGCCTTACGAAAACTGCAAGTATGCATCGGTGAATGGCGAAAAGATGCGACAGGCAGTGAACCAGTGGATTCGCAGCTCACAGGATTTTGACGCGGTTGTCGACTTCGACAAAGTCGTGCGCGATCCGGTGCATCCGGGTCGCCTTCTGCCTGCGTACGACAGTGGCGACCATCTGCATCCAAATACCGATGGTCTGCGCGCAATGGCGAACAGCATCCCTCTGAGCTTTTTCGCCCGTTAGGCATTCAGACCGGACGAACGAGGCCTTCCTCCGTCGCGCGCGTGTTGCGCACCAGCAACAGCACAAGAACCATGCCGATGAGCGGGACGATGGCGCTCGCAATCACGATGGGATCAAAGGCGTGGCCGCCCTTGTGTACACGGGCGTCGGAAAAATAGCCGACCGCTTTCATTGCGAGGATGGTTCCAATGCCTGACCCGGTACCGCTTAGGCCGCTGACGGTGGCTACCGCGTTGCTCTTGTACAGATCCGACGGCAAAACATTCGCGATGGTGCTAAAGCATGCGTACGAGAACGTCGCCAGAGCAAAGAGGATTGTGATGAGCCAGAGGCTTTGCGTGAAGACAGTCGGGATCAGCAGCAGCATGCCGCAGCCTCCAACGATTACCAGTGCCTTGCGCGCCCATCCGAGCGACCAGCCTCTGCGAATCAGGTAGCCAGATGCCGCTCCACCTGCGAAGTTGCCGAGGTCCGCTGCAAGAAATGGAACCCAGATGGCAATGAGGCCGTTGCGCAGATCGATTCCTTTCGCGACCAGATACACCGGGAACCAGTCCGTAACGAAATACCACACGGGATCCGTGAAGGCTCGCGCCGCGATAACGCCCCATGTCTGCGGCAGCCGAAGCACGTCACGCCAGCGGGGCTTTGTCTCGGTGGCCGCTGCGGTTTCCACGCCGCGCTCGAGACGAAGTAACTCTAGCTCCTCAGCGGAAATGCGAGGATGCTGTTCGGGCGGATAGTAAAACTTTCGCCAAACCAGCAGCCACACAACTCCAAACACACCCGGCACCACGAACGCCGGCCGCCAACCCCACCGGAAGTAGATCCACAAAACGAGAAATGGAGACAGTGCTCCGCCAATGGACGAGCCGCTGTCGAACAGCGCTGTGGCCAGCGCCCGCTCCTTCGCGGGGAACCATTCCGAGACGACCTTCGTCGCGGCAGGCCAGTTCGCAGATTCTCCGAGGCCCAGCATGAACCGGAAGCCCATGAAGCTGAATAGCCCATTGGCCAGCGGCGTCAATAGGGACACGATCGAGTAAAAGAGGACCGAGCAACTGATGCCCAGGCGCGTCCCGACACGATCAATCCAGCGGCCTGACAAAGTTTGCCCAATGGCGTACGCGATTCGAAACGCGATTACTAGATCAGCGTAATCACTGTTCGTCCAGTGATAGGACACTTTCAAGTAGGGCGCCAGCAGCGAAAGCGTTTGCCGGTCCATGTAGTTGATGACCGTCGATGCAAAGAGCATTGCACCTATCCACCAGCGCAACTTGCGAGGCTTCGCCATATTGTGGAAGGTCTGTTCCCGCACCATCTCCCCCCTGGCCCTTGTTTGTTATCAACGCAGCTATCGCAGCCATTCATCGAGATGAGCGTGTACAAACGCATCATCGGAAAGATCGGGATATGCACTGTAAACCCGATCGATTTCTTCGCTTTGACCGGGCGAGAGTGATTCGTGCTCATCCAGACACCACGTGCCCTGCATCAAACCTTGCCGGCGCAGCACCTCATGGATACCGGCAATGCAGCCCGCGAAGTTGTGTTGGGGATCGAAAAATGCCGCGTTCGCGTCCGTGATCCGTTGCGCCAGCGTAAGCGACTCAATGGGAATTTGTCCGTCGCTCGATTTCGCAAACGCCAGGTGCTCTACCGCCTTACTGGTCCATACCGCCCAGTGTCCGAGCAAGCCTCCGACGATGCGCAGTATGTTTCCGCCAAAATTCCATCGTGTGAGCAGGTCGATGAGGATGTTGTCGTCGTTCCCCGTATAGAGCGCGATGTCGTGCGCACGTCCTGAATCGACGACACCGCGCAGAACGTCGATTGTCTGATAGCGATTGAACGGCGCTATCTTGATGGCCACTACGTTTTCTATCTGAGCGAATTCTCTCCAGAATTCGTAGGACAGCAAACGGCCGCCCACCGATGGTTGCAGGTAGAAACCTATCACAGGCATGACGCCGGCAACTGCCCTCGCGTGTTCGACCAGGTCAGCGTTACTAAGGTCGTTCAAGCCGCCCATGCTTAGCAACACGGCATCATAGCCGAGCTCGCGCGCAAGTCCGGCTTCGCGCACCGCTTGCTCTCTGCCACCGCAGACGCCTGCGATCTTTACGACATCACCCTTCGCCGCTTCTTCTATGGCGAGTTCCAGCACGGGACGGTAGAGTCCAATTTGCGGATCGCGAATCGCAAATTGTGTGGTGTGTACACCCACGGCGATGCCCCCTGCTCCGGCAGCGAGATAGTAGCGCGTCAGCGCTCTCTGCCGCTTCTCATCGAGCTTCCTCGCGGACGTAAGCGCGAGTGGGTGCGCTGGGATCACAAGGCCCTCGGCGAGTCTTCTGCGCACGTCCATTAGAATTTCCCGTCCTGTGTCTGGAAATGTGTGGGCTTGTTGCTGTGCGCTCCACCGCTTGCGATCCAGTCTGCAATCCAGTCCATCATCGTGCCCACTGCCACCGTCGGATACCCGAACAGTTGATGACATTTCGCCGAGTTATTGAGCAACGCATGCGACGACTCTTCTCCGCTGAACGATGCCTGCTGTCCAAAACGCTGCGCGAACTGCTCTGCGATCCAACGCGTGCTCAGCGTCTCCGGTCCTGTGAGGTTCAGCACGAAAGGCGGAGAGTCGCAGTGCGCAATGGATCGCAATGCCACCGAGTTTGCGTCGCCCTGCCAAATGATGTTGACCAGCGGCATGCGTACATCCACCGGCCTGCGTTCAAACACCGCACGTGCTATATCGACGAGCACACCGTAGCGCAGATCAATGGCATAGTTCAGCCGCAGTATGGTGACTCGTGTGGCCCACCGATGTGAAGCGTGTTCGAACACGCGTTCGCGGCCGAGTACAGATTGCGCATATTCGCCCTGTGGACCGACGGGCGTCTGCTCGTCAGCGCCACCGCTGGCAGCAGGCACCAGCGGGTACACATTTCCACTGGAGAAGCAAACGATGCGTGAATGCCGATACCGATCAGCCACCAATGCAGGCAGCTGCGTGTTAATGGCCCAACTCAAGTGTTCCGCACCTGTCGTGCCGAACTTTCGCGCAGCCATAAAGATTACGTTTTCCGCATCAGGGAGTTTCGCAAGCCGTTCCGGCTCAAGCAGGTCGCAAACGATGGGCTCGACACCGTGCGCGCGCAAAGCGTCCGGCATGTTCTTGTCCGTAAAGCGCGCCACGCCGAGAATCTTCGTCTTCTTTCCGGCCGCATCAGCGGAGCGTCGAACAAGCTGCGCCAGCGTCGGTCCCATTTTGCCGCCTACACCAAGGATCAGCACATCACCTTCGAGAGCACGCATGGCGTCTACATCTGCTGCCGTCGGGCGTGACATCCGTTCTTCCAACTGCTGTTCGTTTTCGATCTTCATATTCACCCCAACTCGAATCCCGCAATGGCATAGGTCGATGAATCGTCGTTGTCGATCGCTTCTCCGCGGCGCATGCGCCACAGCACGCGACTTCGTATGAATCCGAGCTCTTGAGCACACCTCACCGCTTCGGCATTTGTAGTGAGAAGGTCCCAATACCATGCACACCCAGCCGCCTGGGAATTCAGTTGGCGTGCGATCAACTCTCGTGCGTCCTCCGCTGATGCAGCCACGCATGGCCCCAGGTAACGTGCCATCCGTCCCGCGCGCGACAGGATGTAGCCGGAGGATGCGACTTCGCAGCTGCCCGACCTTGAAAGGTCCTGCAACAATTCTTTGCGCGATACACCGAAGGCGTTCGCATCCTGTGCAAGAAGCTCGTCGGAGAAGCGACATGTAGAGGCAGCAGTCGTGCTCGCGTTCGCATCGCCTTTGCGCTCCCAGCGTTCAATCGTGTTCTCGACGACGAACCCAACACTCGCGTAAAGTGGGCGTCCTTGCTCTGTCGCGTCCAGTTTCAGCGTGCGAATTCCACGATTTTCGGTGCTCGCAATTGTGTGTTCCATCAGGCGACGAGCGTACCCCCGACGCTGATTCTCCGGCCTTGTGAGAACCATGCCAATCCAAGCCAGTCGCTTCCCGTAATCAAGCCGCGTCACCGTCGCTGCAATTTTTCCATCGCTATCGATACAGTGACAGCCATCCGGGGAAAGCCGTAACACGCGCTGCCAGTCTTCGGGCGTTTGGTTCCAGTTCGCCGCAATCGACAACTCCATGGCCGATGGCACATCGTCTGGAGTCAGCGTCCGAACGGCGGCTAGCACGCGTTGACCTTCCTGGCCTTCCACCAGTTCATGAAGTGCGGAAGCGCCACTTCAGGCGGTGCAAGCTCGGGATGCCATTGCTTTTCCCATTCGAATGAGAGGAAGCCCTGGTAGCGAACCCTTTCGAGCACCGCCAACATTGCGTCCAACGGAAACTCGCCTTCTCCGGTAAGCACGTAGTTCGCAGTTCCGGCTGCACTGAGCTTTAGATCCTTCACGTGGACGTGGCGCAGATGAGCCTCCATCTCCTGCGAGAGGAATGGGGCTTCGCCGTTCTGGCAAAAGGCGTTTGCGGGGTCCCAGATAATGCCTAGATCGTTGCGATTCACCCTCTGCAAGATTTCACTGACCGCGTTCCCGGTCGCAAAATCGCCGTGTGTCTCCAGCCATGCCTGAACTCCGCTGGGTTGCAGTTTCTGCGCCACATCCACTAGTGATTCAATGATCCATCCTGCGGTCTGCGCGCGGTCGCAACAACTTTGAATGCGGTCAGGAAATACCCGAACCGAAGGCGCGCCGAGTCCAGCAGCGATCTCCGCCATGCGCAATACGGAATCCACATTTCGTTGGCGTTCCTGGGCATCCGGCGAATGAAAACATGCGCTGCTGTCAACGGAAGCTACCCGAAGCCCGAGGTTCTCAACGCGCTTACGAGCTGCCGCAAGCGAATTCAATTGAAAATCCGGCAGCTTCCAGAGATCGAGCTCGCGCGAGATGACGCGCAGCTCTACACCGTCAAAGCCATAGTTCACAGCGGCGTCTAGAACCTCGTCTAAGCTCCACTCCGGGCAAGCCAGCGTTGAAAAACTCGTCTTCATCATGTCATCCGGCTCAGCATCTTCGTCGTGACGCGGTGCTTGACGGGGACACCGGTGAAGAATCGTTCGAGCTCATCCATGGCGACGTCTGCCATTTCCCCGCGAGTTTTGCGACCGCCGCCACCAATATGCGGAGTTGTGATCGCACCCGGCAACGTGCGCAGCGGGTGGCCGAGCGGGAGCGGCTCCTCTGGATCCGTGACATCCAGGGCGCAGCGCAACCGGCCACTCGCCACTTCACTCGTCAGCGCGGCCAGGTCGACGAGACCGCCACGCGCAATGTTGATGACGACGGCTCCGTCCGGCAACTTCGACAACCGCTCACTGCTCAGGATGCCCCGAGTCTTTTCCGTCAACGAAGCTGCCACCATCAGCAGTGAGCTACGCCGCAGCACGCCGCCGAGCGAGTCGAAGGTCACAGGCATCTCCTTGGCGAGCGCTCTCGGAGCGTAGGGGTCGTACACTCTCCAGCGCACGTCGAAGCCGCGCATCATTTCGACCAATGCGCGTGCCACGCGGCCCAAGCCGATCATTCCCACTTCCCGGCTCAGCATGGACTCCGCGATGCCGCCACTAATATGAGCCTCGTCATAGATGCTCTTCGAACGCTTACGCAGCGCGGAGCGGTAGTAATCGACGTTACGCGCCGCATAAAGCAGGAACGTTGCTCCGAGCTCTGCTGTCGGCCGCGCCATGGGTTCGGCCGTATTCACAATAGTCAAGTTCTTAAAGAGCGATCCCTCATAGCGCTTCTTTACCTCGCCGCCACAGTGCGCAATCACCTCCAGTGAAGGCATGCGCTTTGCCGTCTGCGCCGACAAATAGGGGCTGTCCCAGGTGGTGATCAGCGCCTGCGCACCCTGCAGAAACGTGGGGATCGCGGAAGCGAACGTTGCCACCGGTACCAGCTTCCAGTGCGCAAGACGGCTCAGACGCCGCTGTCGGCGCTGGTCAAAGAACGACGAGAAGAGCTCTCTTCCGGCCAGGATTGCGATGGTGGGCTTCGGCATAAATCGACCTGAGTCTAGCATGGAATGGAGCTTTATATTTCGTTTTATTTCCCGCCACTATCTTCTTGACACGCCATAGATAGCTAAACGAAAGTAACGGCATGCTCGTGGCGAACACGATCGACTACGCTGTCATCGCTTGCTACACCCTGCTGATGATCGGCGTAGGTCTGTATGTCATTCGATTCAACAGCACCGCGTCCGAGTACTTTCGCGGAGGCAGCCGCATTCCCTGGCTGGTGGCTGGGCTCAGTTCCTTTATGTCGGGCTTCAGCGCGTGGACGTTTACCGGCGGTGCAGGTGTCGCCTACAAGTCAGGCATCGTCGTCATCGGTCTCTATCTGGGCAATGCGCTGTGCTACATCCTCGGCTACTACGTCTTCGCCTCGCGCTGGCGGCGCACCCGTATCAGCACAGTGATGGAGTACCTGGCCGATCGATTTGGCCCGGCAACGCACCAGACATTTTCCTGGGCGACCATCATCTTTCAGATATTTACCAGCGCGACAATGCTCTATGGCCTGAGCCTGTTTGTCTCGACGGCGTGCCAGTTCTCGGTGACCGCTACGATCCTGTTCACGGGCTGCGTCATCCTCTTTTACAGTGTGGCCGGCGGTTTATGGGCCGTCGTGATTGCCGACTTCCTGCAGGCCTCTATACTCCTCCCGTTTTGCATCGTTCTGGCAGCAGCTTCTTTACTGCATGTCGGTGGACTTTCCGGGCTCGCCCATTCGTTGCCGATCCAAATGAAGACGATTCCCTTCCGGGGCGAGTTCGGATGGATATATCTCGCCTGCTGGACCGTTATGGTCTCCTTCGGTTACAACACCGCTGCGATGGCACAACGCTACTTCAGCGTCGAGGATGAGCGCGCCGCAAAGCGTGTAGCACTGTTGTGTGCAGGCTTGTTTTTCCTCGGCGCGTTTCTTTGGTTTATTCCGCCAATGGCCATGCGCATCGTGTATCCAAACCTCCACGCCGTGTGGCCCCACCTCGCGAATCCGAACGAAGCTTCCTACGTTGCCGCCAGCCTTACTTACCTGCCGCACGGACTCATCGGCGTAATGCTCGCCGCCATGTTCAGTGCCACGATGGCAAGTCTCTCCGCAAATTTCAATCTCAAATCTGCCATTCTCTCGAAAGACATCTACCAGACACTTCTCCGGCCCAGGGCCAGTGAGCGCGAGATCCTCATCGTCGGAATTTTCATGACGCTGCTGATCGGGGGCGTGACGACAGCCTTCGCGGTCATCATGGCTTTACGCGGCGACAGCATCTTCAGCGTCATGATGACATTCAACACTCTGATTTCGTTGTCGTATGGTCCTCCGGCGCTGCTCGGTCTCGTCTTTCGGCGCACGCCATGGTGGTCAGGCATCGCGACCTTCGCAACTGGCCTCACCCTGGGCATCGTCGGCGACTTCGTCTTTCACTGGTCCTTTATTCAACAGGTCGTCTTTGTGATCCCGCCGGCGTTTGCCGTCTTCTTTCTCAGCATGCTCTTTGATGGCAAAGAACTTCCGGGTCGCGCACGACTCTTCAAGAAACTCAACACACCGGTCGACCCATCGGAAATCAGCGACACACCTGATTTCAGCGAACCCGTTTTTCGCTTTCTAAGTCAAGCGGTCGCAGGAATTGGCCTCGCTTCCCTGCTGCTCCTCATTCCAAATCCGCCCGGCGCCTACCCGATCATCCTTTCCTTTAGCGCGCTGACTCTGTGCGTGGCCACGTCACTCTGGTTGGTGCCGCGCGGCATTCGTTCCGCACGCAAGTCGCTTGTCGCCGCCCGGCACACATCATGAACTCACGCATGCCCTATCCGTTCGTCTCTCGCCGGCATTTCACACAAATGCTCGCAGCCTCGGCTGCATTTGTGTTTTCACCAGGAGCCTATCCGCAAGCTAAGAGCGGACCAACGATGCTGCTCGGCGTGACCGACCCGTTCTGCGGCCTCGACATCCTGCGCGTGCGATACGCCGCAGGCCGTAAGCCTTCGACCGACATGGCAGGCAACGCGCTCTCGTGGCTCGTCACCGGCCAGGGGCACTTCGCCCAGGAAGCTCTCGCAGAGATGCGCCGCACGGCACCGCCCGCGCCGGGTTCGCGTGGGTGGCTTCCAATTGCCGGCTGGGCGCTTGCGTTCGATTGGCTCTATGACCACCCTGCGTTCGATGACGCGCTAAAAGACAGAGTGGCGAAGCAGCTGCTCGATGCCGCAATCACGATGGCTGCCACGCCGGACATCAGAAATCCTGAGCAAGCCTCGTTTCATAACTACACAACTCGCTTCCTTGGCCTCACAACCTTCGCCATCTGCGCGGTCGCTAAGCGTCGCCCGCGGGACCCATCCGTTATCGAACTTCAGGACAAAACAGCGCGAGCATTTCAAAATATTCTGCAAGTCTCCGATATTGTCGCGCCTCGTGGCAGTTATCACGAGTCGATGGATTACATGCGCATCGCATACGTCCCCATGGCGATGCTCGCGGAACTTGAGCGCACGACCACTGGCGTCGATCCTGCACTTCGCTTCGGCATCTATGAGAGCTTCGCCGATACCTACCTTTACAAGTTGATGCCTGACGGCACGCCCTCACGCGAAGGCGATAATGAGTACCCCATCCTCGACGACCGCGACACGACAGCACTTGGCTATGCCGTCAATCGCTTCAAGAACCCTTATGCCGCATGGATTCTGCGCGACAGCGGCTTTGCCGTGACTACTTGGGCGCTTCCGGTCCTCGACTTCCTCTGGAACGATCCTGACGTCACATCGCGCGATCCTTTGCGTACAAATCCAGGGGAGCTTCCGTTGCATCGTCACTTCCCGGGCGTCGACCAGGTTGTCTTTCGTAACGAGTGGGGACCGAATGCAACCTGGATCGAATTCGACTGCGGACCGTATTTCGCGAAGCATCAGCATCTCGATCGCGGACACTTCTCCATTTATCACCGTGGCTATCTCGCGATCGACAGCGGTGCGGACTACACGGAGTCCGAAAGCCCTCACTACATCAACTATTACCGCCGCACAATCGCACACAACACCATGCTCGTTTACGATCCGAAAGAACACTTCTTCTGGTCGGAAAACTTGCTTCAAGCCGCCAACGATGGCGGTCAGCGCATGGACTCGTCGCGCTTCTGGAACACACTTCGCAGCCGTGAAGATTGGGAGAAGACCCGCGACCTATGGGACCTCGGCCGCCTTAAGATCATCGACAGCGGCGACACACAAGGTGGCAGCGTCGCGTATGACTACGCCTTTGGCGATGCGACCCACGCGTATTCACCACATAAACTGCGCGTGTTCACTCGCCAGCTTCTCTATTTCCCCGGTATTGACGTTCTACTTGTCTTCGATCGCGTCATCAGTACCGATCCGTCGTTCCGCAAGACGTGGCTGTTGCACGGCACAAGCATGCCTGCGGTTGATGGCACCGGCACAAAGGCCGCCAATGGTGAGGAGTCGTTCGGTAACGCGAGAAGTTTTCGCTTCCAGGATAGAGATGGCGAGATGACAGTGCACACACTGCTTCCCGTCCATCACAATACATCGCGGCGCGGAGGCCCGGGCTACGAGTTCTGGACGCCCGGAAACGCGGAGGGCGGTGCATGGGGAACCGGCCGCAACTGGCCGCTCGAACCCGCTGAGGGCGGCCCACTGCCGACCGATCCCGTTGAGCTGGCTATGTGGAAGACGTTCTGGGGCGACGACATCAAGAGCATCGAACGCTCCAATCGCCGCAACGTTGTACCCGGCGCGTGGAGGATTGAAGTGTCACCCGCGGCCCCGCAGCTCGAGGACAACTTTCTGCATCTCTTCGAAATCGGCGATCGCGGAACCACCGGCAAGCAGACGGTAGAACTGCTCCAAGGCGTCGGCATCACAGGAGCTGCCTGCACTCGCAGCGACGAACCGGGTATCGCTGCGCTCTTCAGCCTCCATCCTTCCGAACTTGACTTTGCGGAAGTGACTCTGCCTTCGTTTCCATCGCATATGGTGTGGATTGCCGGGCTGATTCAGGATCGCCATTACAATCTCGAACTCGCAGGTAGCAATCTCGCCGGGCCAGACGCTTTTAGTCCTGGCGTTCCGATCCGCTCCCTCCAGGCCCGTGCGAACAAGCACGGGATTCTGCAAGTTCAATCCGGCCCAAATCCGTTTCCGCCAGCCTGCCGCCTAAGGCTGCAGGTCCTTTAACTAATTCTTGTCACCGTTCAGATCTGCAATCGCGGCGCGAGACAGGTGATGAGACATCATGCTATCCGGCAGCAGCAGCGCTTTGCGAAAGTCCGCCCGAGCGCGGTCGTTGTGACGCAGCGCGGCCTCAATCGTCCCCATGCTATACCACCACCATCCGGTATAGGAGCTCGTATCCTTCACTCGGTCAGCGGACGCGAGCGCTGTCTCGAGGTTCTGCTGCTGCTGCGCATTATCACGGCCTAGCAGCCTGCTGGCCTTCGCGGCCCACGCTGCATCCGCACCGTTCTTGCTGTCGGCCGCCTTCTCCAGCAGTTCCCGGCTTTGCGCATCCAGCTTGCATGACTGCGCCGCAAGTGCTTCGCGCAAATACGCCCGCGCGACCGCACCGTTCAGTGCCAGTCCGGGTTGCGGCTTGGAGAGAAGCTCCTTTGTCGATGCACACTGCCCGGCGGCAGCTTCCGCCGCTGCCTTCATAAGTTCTATTTCGAACATGACCTGCGTGGCACTGACGCCGCCCTCTTCGCTCGGGAAGAAGCGCCCTTTGAACAGCGCAAGCGCCGCGTCATACTCACCGGCTTCCGCACGCGTCAATGCAAGCTGATACACAAGGTTCGACGGCATCGCAGCTGGTGCGGACCCGTCCGCCACACCGGGAAAGCGGCTCAGCGCACGAGCCCGCTCTTTCGCCGGCACGCTGCTCAAGCTCATCGCTTCATCCAGGCCCGAGTAAATGTCCGCGTTTGCCGGGTCGTTCTCTAAGCCCGATTCGAAAGCGGTCAACGCATGCGGCACATCGCCGTTCAATTGCAGTGATGCCTCGCCCATGTCGGCATCGAGTATCGGCATATGTGGGGCCAGCCGTTTCGCTTCGGCCCACTGCTCCATCCCGCCGTCATACAACCCTCTCGAAAACAGCAGTGTTCCGAGCAGGTAATGCGACGTCGCATCGTCTCTGTTGGCCGCAACCGCAGCCTCCAACACCACCCGGTCCATCCTCGAAGAGGGAAATACGTATCTCGACGAAAGCTGCTTTGCCGCCTGCCATTCAAGCCCCGCAGTGTGACCAAGTTTCGCGCCGCAATACGCAGCGTAGTAGCGCACCATCGGATGCTGTTGTGGCAACACCGATCCCGGCTCGCTCTGATCCGCAGGCACCGCCGGATAGGTGCGCCCTAACACTGCAAGCGCCTTCGCATACAGCCCGAGCTCCATGTATTCAGTGGCCACGCGCAGCACGCGATACGGATCGGCAGCGAGATGAGGCAAATCCGGCGTACCGATTTCCTCTTTCAGAAAGTCACTCGTCGGATCGAGCGCCAATCCTGCACGTGCAAGCTGATCTGCAAGCACCGTGTCACCTTGCGCGCGCACCACAGCCTCAAGCTGCTCATGGCTGCGAGTATCCGCCGGAAGCTCGTCGGCCGCTTCTGAAAGAAATCCTCGCGCCGCATGCAAATCACCTTGCCGCGCCAGCAACTCGCCAATCCGAGCTGCCGCACGTGCTTGAAATCCAGGCTGGCGATACGCGACTTCGTACGCAGCCCGCGCTTCGCGGGCATGCCCCAACCCCTCTTCTGCGATGCCAAGGTAATAGCCGATCTCCGCGTTCGCGGTGTCGCGCTCCTGAGCTTCGGACAATAACTTCGCTGCTTCTTCATTGTGCTGCAGCGACGCAGCCAATCTTCCAGCGGCCACCTGCAGCGCATGGCTATGCGGATACTTCGCCAGCGCCGCGCGATATGTCTCCATTGCCGGCAGCACTTTGCCGTTTGCTTCTTGGTCCGTGCCTAGCTTCAGCCAATCACCCTCGCTACGCTGATCAGCTTCAGGCGTCACAAATGTCTGTTGTGGCCCGACGTTGATCGCCGATTCTGGGTCCCAGTCGTACTTGCCGTCCGTGTGACGCAGCAGTAGCTTTCCGCCATGATCTTTCAGCTCAAACGTGATCTTTGCATCGTCCTTGCCGCCAGGCACGGTGTGCGACCACACTGCCTGCGGTGTCAGGTCGGCTGTTTCCGACCAAATTGATTTGTCACCGCGCAACAGGCGAATCTGGGCTTGCGGCACGCTCGCATTCACGTTCAAGGAAACGACTACGTTCTTGCCATGCGATTGAATATTGACCACGCCGGCCTTGTTCGCTCGCGCGATGCCCCCAATTCCCCGCACCGGCATCCAGAACTCGCTGAACTGAATCGATTGCCCTGGATTGAGAAATGAATACGTCTCCTGGTTGCGAAACAATCCCGCCTGTACTTCTACGTATGCACTGTCGTTGTCGCTGAGGACCTTGCGCCACCCAAGACCTTCCTCATCGGCGCCCCACGACCAGATCTTTTTCGCGGGCAGCTTGCTGTAGTCCGCATAGTGCACCGTGCCGGTTTGCGTCTTCGGGTTCCAGATGCCCATGAACGGCTCGCGGCTTCCGTGCACGAAGTACGAAACGGGGCCGAATTGCTGGTTCTTGATAACGCTCAAGTCAGCGCCTTCCGGCCCGACCGGCCAGCGCCGCACCTCGGTGAATCCATGCGATGCCGCAAACCGCATCGGATATTCAATCTTCGAGTCGTCCCACACTTCCACTGCCGCGTTGTTCCACCAGTAATAGCGATGTCTCACGTCGCTACGGTTGTACAGTTTCACGCGCTCTTCGAGCATCGTCGACCCCGGGCGCAACACCAATTCCACCGACCACTCCATGCCATAGACGCGATCGATATTACCCACCCACACCGACCCGCTGCCGTCCTCGTTCTGCCTGTACGAAAAGTCCACCGGCGACATCGAGACCCAGTTGTGTGAAACCGGAAAATTGAACTCAATGCCAAACGCCGCCCATGCGCCCCGATAGCCTATCTGCGCTTTCTTGATCGATGGATTCGCATAGAACATCGGTTGCCCGCTGATCTTGTCCACGCACGTGTACACGTGTCCGCCGATGTCCGGTAGCACCGAACATTTCAGGTACTCGTTCTCAAGGAACACTGCGCGCCAGACATGGTCCGTCTTTTCGCCGGTCAAATTCTTCCTGAGCGTGTACGGATAGCTGAACTGCGTCGTCGAATAAGTATCGAAAGGCGGATTCGCGTCGGGCGCGCCTTCCTCGTACGTCGGCAGCGTCATTGTCCCCTGCCACACCTTCACCTGGGCGACGGCAGATCCCCACGCGATCGCCGCAACGCTCAACGTCAGCGGAGCGCACGCCCAAAGTTTCTTCATCGATATCAAACGTGGCTCCCTCTAACCGCGAAACGACTCAATTGCAGACTCCGAAAGCAATGATGCTGACTCCGCATCCAGATAAATCTTCGCGTTCGGATGCCGCTGCAGGATCGACGCCGGCGCCATCGCGTTTACGGACCCTTCGAAACATGCCTTCACGGCCCTCGCCTTGCGCGCATCGGGCACGATGCAAAGAATCTGCTTCGAATCCATGATTTGGTGAATTGTCATCGAAACCGCCTGGCGCGGCACATCTCCTAGCGTGGGGAACCAGCCCTCGCCCAGCTGCTGCTTGCGGCACGCCTCGTCGAGCTCCACAACGATGTACGACTCCCGTGTCTCGAAATCCGCTGGCGGGTCGTTGAACGCAAGGTGACCGTTTTCCCCCACGCCGGCGAACGCCACATCGATCGGAGCCTTGCGGATCTCTTCAGTCACCTGGCGGATCACGTCCGCCATGGGCTTCGTCCCATCGAGCAGGTGATACCGCCGAATGCCGACCTTGTCGATCAGCCGCTCCCGCAGATATTTGCAGAAGCTTGCGGGGTCCGCCTCGGACACCCCGACGTACTCGTCCAGGTGAAACATTTCAACTTTCTCCCACGGGATACCTTCTATCTTCGTCAGCGCTTCAAGAAAGTCGAACTGTGAGGCGCCTGTTGCGGCGATAATCCGCGCCTCGCCACGCCCAGCGATGGCTCCCATGATCGCCTCAGCCGCGTCACGAGCCGCCACCTCGGCAAGCGCCGTCTTCGAGGAAAAGATCTCGATCGTCACTAAATGCTCCTTTTTCCATCCCGCTTCGATTGAATTCTAAACGATCCGAAACAAAAGCATACAAAAAGAAGTACTATGATCTTCATCTTGATATCGGGCTCTGGTTGGGAGACAGTCGAATTGTCTATGGCGAAGTGGTTCGCGGCGCGGCGACAGCACTGTAGCCGCATCTCAATTTTTCTGCTGTCTGCGCTGCTGGTCATCGCCGGCGCGGCGCGTGCGCAATCCACGATACGGGACACGCCTCCGCCTGAGGCGTTCCGCGTCCTTCCGCTCCCCGGCCCCGTCGCCCCGCAGATGACGCCGTTCCTGCTCTACCAGACATCGCTGGCCTGGCAGCAGGACCAATTGCGCCAGGCTCGCTGGTCGCAGGTGAAGACCGAAGCCGACCTGCTCCAACTCCGCGCAGAACTCAGACACTCCGTGCTCGACATGATTGGCGGGCTGCCCACCCAAAGGACCGCTCTGAACCCTTCCATCACCGGACGTGTTGGCGCCAACGGCTTTCACATTGAAAAGCTCCTCTTCCAAAGCCTCCCCGGCTTCTACGTCACTGCGCTGGTCTATGTGCCGGACGATGGAAAGAAGGTGCACCCCGCGATCCTGGTTGCCGCCGGTCACTCACAAAACGGGAAAATTCACTACGCCGACCTCTGCCAGCGGCTCGTACAGCGCGGCTACCTCGTCATCAGCTGGGATCCCGTCGGCCAAGGCGAGCGAAGCCAGTTCTGGGATGCGAAGGCGAAGAAGAGCCGCTACAACCTCATCTGCGCTGAGCACGCGGTGATGGGCAATCTTGCCTATCTCGCCGGCGCCAATCTCGCGCGCTGGGAAGTCTGGGACGGAATGCGTGCGGTCGACTACCTGCTCACGCGCCCGGATGTCGACGCCAACCGCATCAGTCTCACCGGCACCAGCGGCGGCGGCTTCCAGACCGCTCTGCTCGGTGCGCTCGACGAGCGCATCAAAGTCATCATTCCGTCCTGCTACATCACCGCGCTTCCCATGCGCGTTGAAAACCGCATCTTCGTCGACCCTGACAGCGACCCCGAGCAGGACCTCGCCGGCTTTATTTCGAAAGGCGTCGACCACGCCGGCCTCCTGCTCTTGATGTATCCGCGCGCCGTCATGGTCGCGACAGCCACGCTCGACTTTTTTCCCGTACAGGGCGCGCACAAATCCTTCTCCGAGGTGAGCGCGTTCTACCGGCGCTTCGGCCACGGGGACCGCATCGCCTTCGCCGAAAGCTACAACGAACATCAGTACTCGCTCAAGAATCAGGAGTCGGCGCTGAGCTTCCTGGACCGCTTCAACGGCATGCCCGTGCGACGCGGACTTCCCGCGGTCATGGCGTTCCCTGAGGCCGAGCTCCACGTCACGCACAGCGGGCAAATCTCCGTCGACTACCCTGACGCGCAGCCGCTGCTTCACTTCATTGCCGAGTATGCCGATCAGGCCCATCCCAGCCATCGCGGAACCCTGGCACAGCTCTACCGCACTCACGCTCCTGACACATCCTCATGGACGGTCGCTCCGTTCAATGGCGCTTCTTCACCGCAAGCACTCGAATTTGAGCGCATCGGCACCTATACGGTCGGCTCCATACACATCGACCGCTATTTGCTGCACCACAGCACCTACTTGCAGATGCCAATGCTTCACATCCACGACGATGGCCGCTCGCCCACCAGGGGCGCAGTCCTTTGGTTCAGCCTTCAAGGCCACGCAAACCAAAAGGACTGGCCGCAAATCGTCGCGCTCCTCCGTGAAGGATACGAAGTGTATTCGTTCGACTTCCGCGGCCTGGGTGAAACGCGGATGAACTATCGCGCCGTCTCCGAAGATGACCCCAATCTGGTCAAAGGTGATCTCGAGCACGCTTACATGAGCCCGCTCTCGAGCGTGCTTGGCGGCTATGTCTACAACTCGCTGCTCACCGGCCGGCCGTACTTCCTGCAATTGATGGACGACGTACAGATCGCCGCCCGCTTCATACGCAGCCGCCATCCGAACGCGCCTGTGCCAATCACGCTCGCCGGAGTTGGCGAAGCCTGCAGCCTCGCCACCAGCTTCCAGCAAATCAACCCCTCTTACAAAATCCTGCCCGGCACCCAGTCGCCTGCCCCCGACTGGGCTCAACTCGTAGCCAAAGGCCAGGAAGCCTGGCCCATCGCCTTTCTGCTGCCATCCGGAGCTCTGCTTCGCTGACAAACACTCATGTTCATGCGGCTCTCCACAGCGTTCTCGGGAGGGCCGTGGTTTGATCTAAAGCGAGGAGTCGTCCACAACACAGCGGTGCCGGACGAGGGCCCTTGCTCTTTGATCCAATTCGCTTATAGGTTCTCTAGAATCCTTGGCGTCCCTGACGGGATTGGAACCCGTGTTACCGCCATGAAAAGCGGGTATTGGCGGAAATTGCAAGGTTTGCTTCGAGAGTTAAGAACTAGCAAATCTTCGCTGTTAACCTGCATATTGAGCGCTCTCGAGCTTGCATTGGTTTGCACACATTTTCGCCAGCTGGCAGGGTTCTTTTTGCAACGGCCGGAGGGCTCTAGGTGCTCTTCTGCAGAAAGCGCCGAAGCACGTTCAGCGTGATCCGGGAAACGCTCTCATCCCCATACAAACAACTCACCCAGGTGATCGAACCCGTCGAAAAAACCGACCCTCGCCCCAGTTCGAACAAAACGACCTCCGCTCCTCCGTTGTCCGGGTTCTCCCCTCGAGCGATCACTTGCACCTGCTTCGGCGAACTTGCAGTGACCTTATCCGTCTCATGGCCTGACGCCCCGCCCGGAACCCGCTCGTGCTGGCTCACTCGCCCAAAGCCGTCTCCCTTCCCGAGGCCGGTTCCCTCGAGGGCCCAGTGCGATGGCTCAAGAACCGTGTACGGCGCCGCCGTCATGACACCCGTATGGCTGAAGGCCACGCCCAACAGCCGGGCCTCGGACACATACGTCCGATGCATTCTTGACTCGTGTTTCGAGTCTGGCGCTTTGGCATCATCGAACGTGAGACAACGCATCGAATCGTCTTCAAGAATTACCTCGCAGTTCAACCCGTTTCCGCCGAGATACATCAGCCGGCCGCCGCCATGCACCCACTCCTCCACCCGCCGGAACATCTCACGTGTCCAATACTCCGGGTGCACCCCAAGCAGAAGCACGTCATAGCTCTTTAGCTGCAACGTGCCATCATGCAACTGGGCGTCAGAGTAGTAGTCATACTCAAAGCCTTGGCTCTCCAGCCAGCCCAGCAGCCGCCACTCGCCGGGTGCAAGGCCGCACTGCGCTCGTCCCTGGATCGGATCGCGAATAGAAGAGCCATCCCACGGCGAGTTGTCGAAGATATGGTTGCCATGCTCCGGGCGCTCAAAAGCAAGCGGGCGATACGCTTCGTCGGGCAGGCTCCAGACGCTCTCGGCCTGGTTATATCGACCGAGGTCCTGCCGCGCATTGACCGTCGGCGCACTGGGCAGGCTTGCAGAGTTTATGTAATTGGATCGCCCGCCGAACGCATTGTAGGCGTTCCAGGTGTTCGTATTCGCAAGGACCGCTATCCTTGCGCAGGGCCGGTCCGGCGCGACCACCCACGGGAACGAGTAGCTTTCACCAGATGGTGTGCGCGCCCAGAGGTAATACAGACCGGACCGTCGCGGAGCCTCGATCCTGTGCTGAATCGGAGTCGTAAAATAGCCCACCTTATTCCAGTTCACACCCGTCTCTGAGTAGTCCCCATCAGGAGTGATCTGTTCTGCTGTGTGCGGCCCATGCTCGTCATACCAGCTCAACGTCCGCACATACTCCTTCACCTCGCCATAACGCCAGAGGCTCAACTGAAACTGTTCAGGGCTGCTGACCTTGATCTCGCTATACTCTCCACTCCGGATCCATTTAGGCCACATGTACCCCATCAGCTTCCGTTGCAACAGACGAAACTGGTGCGGCTCAGCGCTGCCCAGCTCGCATGTCACCCGCTTTGAGCCATACCCATCCTTCGCCAGCGTAACCTTGTAGCGGCCATCGGGCAGGTTTCCCCAAACCGCGCCGCTGGGCCATGACTCGAGGAGCATTCTCTCCGCCCCATCCAACGGCTCGAACTCAATTCTGACGCCATCCAGTGCGGCATAATCCTCGTCCGAAACATAAGCGAGAAGTCTGCCGGGAGTCGCGTTCCAGTCTCTTTTCATCGCGAACAAGCACCCTCTTGAGAAGAGCTCCCTTTGTGCTGACACCGTCGTTCAATTAGATAGACACTGAAACATGCAATTGTCTATTAAGAAAACCTACCCTGTAGTTCTGGCGGGGTCAACGACAAGTTCACGTGGATTTAGAACCGGCTGGCGTGCCGCTGGGAAGAACCGCAGATATTGAGGATTGAGGCAGAATGCCCGTAGCCCCTGTCGTGCTCACCAGTACGAGATGGTGATCTTCGTCGTCTATCTTCTGCTGACCGTTGCGGTGGGGTTTCTGGGTGGCACGGAAAGGGCGAGGAAACGCGCGTGAGTATTTCATGGGCGCGAACCAGTTGCCGTGGTACGTCGTGGGGCCGTCCATGGTGGCGACATCGATCAGCAGCGAACAATTTATCGCGCAGGTTGGCGCAGGATACACGCACGGGATTGTTATCGCTGCGTTTGGATGGAATGCGTGGATTGTTTACACGCTGCTGATCTGGATCTTTCTGCCGTACTACATGCGCACGCGGCTGTATACGATGCCGGAGTTTCTGGAACGCCGCTATAACCCGGCCGCACGATACCTGTTTGCGGTGTTCTTTGTCGTTGGCTATCTCGTTGGATCCGCGCTTGACCATCGATAGCGTGCGGCAGGTTCCGGTCATTTCCGACGTAGCTTGGCTGTGTGAGTCTGGCGACCTGAAGCCGGCAGTTGACAGTCGAACCGATTGGATTGCTGGGCGGGGCAAGCACTGTGGGCAGATTTCCCGCTTCCGATTCGAATCGCCGTCGGACACTGCCGAAGTAAGCCCAATTCGCGTCCGCGGCGTCAAAACGTCTGTTGTTTACGAGGAGGAAGGCGATGGTACGAACCTGGTTCATCACAGGAGCCTCCAGTGGATTTGGCCGAGCTCTTGCCGAAGTGGCTTTAGAACGCGGTGATTGCATTGCGATCGGTGCACGCCGAACCGAAGCTGTTGAACAGCTTGCCGCCAACAATCCCGAGAGGACACTGGCGCTGTCACTCGACGTAACCAACGCAGGTTCACGTGAGAAGGCTGTCTCCGCAACGCTCAAACGTTTCGGACGCATCAACGTTTTGGCGAACATTGCCGGCCGCGGTTCGCTTGGTGCTGCCGAGGAGTTCACGCCGGAGCAATTGCGAGACCAGATGGAGGTGAATTTCTTTGCCGCTGCCGAAATGACACGAGCGGTGCTCCCCGTTATGCGCTCGCAGGGCCAAGGCCACATACTGCAGCTAACCAGCATTGGAGGGCTCGCTGCTTTTCAGGGGTTTGGACCATATTGCGCATCCAAATTTGCTCTGGAGGGCTGGAGCGAGGCGTTACGGGAAGAAGTGAAACCGCTTGGCATCAAGGTGACAATCGTTGAGCCTGGAGCGTTCCGCACCGAGTTCGCAGGAAGCAAGAACATGCGACCGGAGGAACGCATTGACGCGTATCGAGCGACGATCGCTCCCGTCGAAGCGTACCTGTATGGCAGTGACGGCAAGCAGCCGGGAGACCCGCGCAAGGCGGCTGAAGCGATGATAGCTGCGGTTGAGAGTGCTGAACCCCCGCTGCGCCTGCTCCTCGGGTCAGATGCGATCGCGCTTTGGGAAAAGAAGCAGGCTGCGCTCACGGCCGAGCTAGATCGCTGGCGTCAAGTCGGAGAACAAACCGCTTTCGAGGGCGTTGCCGTAGGGGCTGTCGGCGGCTAAAGCTTCTCGCATAGTAAGAGCGGGCAGCAATTTGTCGCTGGGCAGGGACGCTTCTGATGCATGGCGGAATCGAACCTCATCCAAGGATCGTCTTTTTTCGTTCGCGATAGTTTCTTGTCTTTTGTCTATTTCCGCAAATTAGCGAAGAGCACCATCGCCGATTACCGGGCTTCGATCTGTCAAAGAATATCCAGCGGCATTCCTCTGAGCTGCACATTTTCAGGCGATCAAGGCGGCTGGTTTCGGCCAAAGAGAAAAATTCTGCCAACACTAGCGCGAGACCGCCCGCTCCTTGTGCGGGTCGTAGTTCGGCCGTCCTATCCTGGCCGACTCTTACAACCATAGGAAAGTTCTCACCGATTCGATTTAGGTCTTCCGCAAGTTTTCGTGCCGGAATACTATGGTTTTATCGCAGCTGTCAGATTCTCTTCTCTCAGTCGTGTGTCCAGCTTCCAGTGAGCTGCGAGAGCAGTTCTCTGCTGGTGCGCAAACTTTCGCTGACTCGGTGGCCACGACTCTTGGCAAAGCGTGTCGGTTTTTGCGAGGCGCGACGCTTCCAGTGTTTTCAGAACTTCGGACAAGCGTTTCGCAACATTTCGGTTCGCATTTTTCTTGGCGACCTTCGAAGCGAGAGCAACAACAAAACCAAGACGGTTCTGGCGATTATGAACCTTGGCTTGCGCAGTAAGCCAATCCCAATCCATGTTTGGATATTGCAGCGGCAACCACGGCAATGCCTCCACTAAACGAGCATCGAGATCCCGCCGATCAAGCGCATCGAAAAGGACCTCGGCAGGGTTACGTGTCTAGCCCCGCAAGTAAGCGTAACCGGGATATCCGAGAGCACCGAGATCAGCTGCCAATTGCTCATCATTGTGACGCGTGTCGGGAGCAACCGGCAGCAGTTCAGGAGTTGCAAGCAACTTTGTTACAGCTTTCTTCGCTAATGCTGGCGTGACAGCGCGCTCACCTTTTTCCATTAAATGAAAGGAGAGGCTGAGAAACGCCAAGACGCGCCGCCGCTTCGCCCCGTGAGAGGCCTAGATTGCTTCGTGCTCGGCGCAGAGCCAGTCCAGTCATTTGATTGATCTCCAAAGACGGAATATTACATAACGCGTAATATAACAAGCGTTTTACATGGTAGATTGGCTAGCATATTTTATTGAAAATGAATGGCTTGAATACTACTTTCCGATAAGATTGATCGCTCAAACATCACACGAATCACCTTACTGTGGTTCTCTCATTGCTGTAAATTGAGTGGGCAATCGGGTTCTCTATTACTGTCTTGAGCGCATGCTATTCGCACTCTCCTCAAGCGACGGACTTCTAGCCCTGGAGCCCTTTCGCGGAGTTGGTTGCCTCTAAACCGACCAGTTCGCGAAGGAGGCTCGGCTCTCGATTGAACCAAGTGTGACTTCGTTGGGCTGTCTATAGCGCCGGCCGCCGCTGAATAGAGGACTTCGGGCCATGCCGATAGGGAATACTGCCCGGTGATTCCATGGCGAGCGGACATAACGCAAGGATAGCGCGAACAGAATCGCACACTGCAAACGCATCTTCTAGCCGGAATCAGGGGCCGTTCACCTGGGAGGCCTGCCCGAACAATCCTATACAGCGCTCAATCCAAGGTCGATGAGCGCGTTGCCCTGAAGTCACCAATTGAGAATCAAAGTTGATTAACCTGGCCTTTTCGGAACGTTCGATGGCGTTGAGCAATCCTGCCCGATCTCCTGTGGCGGCAGTTCACGTAACGACAAATCTGGCGCCACGCATTCGGGGGAATCTAAAGCAAACATCGTTCGCCATTTGCCCGGGAAGGGCGTATGATCTTGCTCTCCCCGAGATCACCGCTAGTCCCATCGCTGCCGGAGGCGAATACCATGCGCCGAATCAAGGTTTCAGCGTTTCTTGGGCCCATTTCCATCGCGATATTTCTTATAACCTCAGTGAGCACTCGGCCGGCGCTGCACGCGCAAGCCCCTGCCGCCGGCACGACGGTCGCTGTCAAAATGATCGACACCGCGGACTCCGGCACAAATCCCGCCGGCAAGCAATATCGCGCATCGGTCGTCAAGGCGGTCGACGCGGGCAACGGTGTCACTATCACGCAAGGCTCGGCAGCGGTCGTGACGCTGGCGAATAGCGGTAACGGATTGGGGTGGACGACACAGCTCGTCTCGTTGACCATCAATGGCCAGCCGGTTGCGGTTGCGAGCAGTTCCGCGAACGTAACCGGTGGCGTGCAGGGTGCCGCAAGCAGCACAGTGAGTTCGGTGAACTCGATGCTCCGCGGATTCGGGCATCACGTGAATGCCCCTACGGGCGTTGCCGCGGTCGCGATGGGGCAGCGAGTCGTCCTCCCGCCGGGAACCACCTTGACCTTTGTGCTCAGCCAGCCTCCAGCGTCGGGCTCAGGAGGGTCGACAGCGACTGCTGTGCCGGCACCCGCCGCGCAAACCATGACCGCTTCCTCGGCGCCCTCGCCCAGTCCGGCGGCCACGTCCAGCGCCAGTGTCTCCGGAGCCGTCACTACCTTGACGGTTTGCTACTCAAACATCAACGCGCTGTACTTGAGCGCCGCCTTCGAGGCCCCTGCCGACCGCTACGGGGACGCCGCGCCCGCATTCTCAAAGTACCTGCAGGCCACCTACCATTATTCCTATGGGGTCAAGTGCCTGCCGATGTTTACCATCGCCGATGTCGGGACTGCGCAAAAGCAGCTCAGCGGCTTTGCCGCCCAGTTGAAGCCGATCGACACCGGGTGGAGGCTTGGACAGCCGGCGGCCGGGCGGGGGCAAAGCGGCTTCGATCCGCTGTCGCAGGGACCGGGCGGGATCGACCTGACACAACACCGGCTGACCACGTATTTCTGCTCGTTGACCGCCATGGGAGGCACAACCATGGCAGTGGACCAACACCAACCAAACTGGAACGCGAACGAGACAACCTATGTCAGCCAGGTGTTCCAGGCCGACTGGGACTCGGCCCCAGTCAGCACGGCCTATAACGTGTTTATCCGGGACCACTACGTTCACGATCTTAATCCGTCGGCGGACCTCAGCCCCAGGTGCAACGCGCAAAGCCCGGCAATGCAGACGGGGATGCATCAAACCGCGATGATATCGAACAAACGAATCGGGCACGCAGTCGCGGTGGATTTCAGCGACTCGCCCGCTGAGGCTGCAGCAGGAAACGCAGCGGTGACCCAGGCCGCAGCGGCAGCTACGGCAGCAGCTACGCCAACCGCGGCAGCAAATCAAAAGTACGTGTGGTGCAACTCCGCATGGGGTGGAACGGCCGGAACGATGATGCCCGCCGGTACGGTGATGTATTTCAGCGATATCTTCCCCGCAGACATGCCGCCGCCAGTGACGCACGTGCCAGGACACGCTCCTCCGCCCCCGAATGCCAATGGGGCTCAGATCAACAGGATCAATGCGCTCCAAAACTCCTTCTTCGCGTTCCTCCAGAAGAAGTACGGCTACAAGGATTCCGGCAACTATCCCGTCGATTGCCGGACAGGATATCCACCCACCATCGCGGGGCTGCAGAATGCGGAAAAATACAAGCAGCAATTCGAAGACGAGGCCAAACGAAACAGAGGGCAGATCGTCGAGACCGGATGGAAGACCCAGTAGACGGCCCGGAATATCGGCATCTACCTCGCGCTGGCCTCGCTCCTCAGCGCCTGCCGGAAAGACAATACCCGGCCCTTAGCGTCGCGCAGCTGGGTATGGAAAGAGGAAAAGCCGCTGTTGCCGACGACCATTGCTGTGTCGAGCGAACCAAGCGAAGCTTGGATGGGGCCGCCCAACGAAGTCCTTTGAAAAATGCAGAGCGTCTCTACCGCCAGAAAATGGCTATAGCATAAAAATCTCCCCGAGATCGCCGGAAATTCCGGATCGCCCCACGGAGCAGCCATGCGCCAAATGCATGTTTACGGGCCCCAGTTTGTTTCGATCGTCTTTTCCATGTCGATTGTCTTTGCGCCGTCGCAGCGTGTGCATGCGCAAACCGATCCGAACCCAGGCACTATCGTCACGGTCCGGATGATCGACGCGGTAAACTCCGCCGCGGATCCTGCGGGGAAGCAGTATCGCGCTTCCGTCACGAAGACGGTGACCGCAGGCAATGGTGTCACGATCCCGCAAGCCGCCACTGCTACAGTTTCTCTTGCAAGCAACGGATCGGGTTACATCGCGCAGCTCTCCTCGATCACCATCAACGGCCAGCCGGTTGCAGTCGCGAGCAGTTCGTCTAGCGTCACAAGCGCCGCGCAGAGTGCTGCCGGAAGTGCGGTGAACGCAGTGAACTCGGTACTGGGCGGGTTTGGGCATCATGTGAGTGCCCCTGCCGGAGTCGCGGCGGTCGCCACGGGCCAGCGCGTCTTCTTGCCGCCCGGAACTACGTTGAGCTTTGTGCTAAGCCAGCCCCCCGCGTCGAGTGACACGATGCCTGCCGCGCAACCCGCCGCCGCGCAGCCGACGATGGCTGTCGCAGCAGCCGCGCCGACTCCGGCCGGCAGCCCCGCAGCGGCAAATGGACGGTACGTGTTCTGCTCCACCGGCCACTACGCAAGCGCGCCCACCAACTCCTTCACAAGCGCGACCGAGCCGGCTACCTACTTCAGCGAAATCTTCCCGGAAACAATTAATTATGGGTTGCACGTGAGCGTCGACTGGAACAACTTCCTCCAGCAAAAATCTCTGCCCCATGCCCAGGCTGGATGCGACGATGCCATTGGGCTCAGTGCTGCGCAAGCAAAGAAGCAACAAAAAGAAGACGAGTACAGGAAGGAGAAAAAACAAGTGGTGGAGACCGGCTGGACTTACGAGCCGGGCGCTGCGCCCGCCTTTGCGACGCCCACCCAGGCAACAACGGCCACTGCATATTACAAGGAGTGCGCCGCCCTATTCGGCAACATCGCTAACGAGCATTGCGGAGCTGCGGCAAATGAATATTACGTGTACTGCTCGTCTGCCAACCTGGACGGGCCAGTTGTGTATTTCAGCGATATCTTCGCGTTCAATAAAGATGTGTCCTCGGGCGGTCTCAGCGCTGACCTCGCGCCCTCCTTCCTTCTGTTCCTTGAAACAAAATACGGTGTCAAGGTTAGCAACGATTTTTACCCCACTTCCCGCTACACAGGTGGCAGCTATCCCACGGACTGCTCCAGGAGTTTTATGACACTCTCGTATGCGCGGTCTATGAAGCAACTCAACGAAGACAGCTTCACCAAAAGCCTTCACAAACAGATCATCGAGACCGGCTGGAAAAGTTCGATCGCACCGCTGCCGCCCGTGACTGCCCCCCCGGCCGCAGCCAACGAACATTACGTCTTCTGCTACTCCGACAAGGTGCTGCCCGTTCAATATTTCAGTGAAATATTCGCGGCTGTACCGGCCGGCGATTCGATTTCCAACACTTTCCTCGCCTTCCTCCAGAAAAAGTATGGCTTCAACGATACCCGCCCCGGCTCACCCGTGACCTGCGACGTGAGTCCCAAAGCTGCTAACGCATACATGTTCCAGACTGAATGGTCGGTCAGGCAAAACATGGAAGGACTGGGCGACGCAAACAGGAAGCCCATCGAGACCGGCTGGAAGTACACGCCATGAGCTGGCCGCCGCTTCTGCTGATTAGAGAGCGCAGACGCTTAAATGCAGACGAGCAGTGTTGCGCCCAATGAAGCTCTTTGGAGACTCCGGGCCACTGAAGCCTGAAGGAGCGAAATGAACCGATATCTGATGTTTGGTGACACAGTGGACGCTGCCGTTGTGTTCCACAGTGGTAATCCTGGCTCATCATGATTCCTGATTGGTGCGCCTAAATCAGGTGGAGCGAAACATGAGAGCACGCGGAACACATTTTGCGCTGCAAGCGGCACTCACTTTTTCAAGCGGGCATCGCCAAGCGGAAAGGCACCAGGCTTCCATCCTGGCACTGCGTGGGTTCGAATCCCATCGCCCGCTCCAACCTCTCCGATCGATCTAGGATCTCTCCGCCTACGCGACATCGCCAACCGTGTGTGCACATTCGGAAGAGCCCGATGCTCGGTTTCAGCGCAATAGGTGGATTCCACATCACCCGCTGACTTTTGAGGAATTATTTGGTCCAGGGAGTGGGGATCGAACCCACGACCTCGCGATTATCGATCGCACGCTCTGCCAACTGAGCTATCCCTGGATACAAAACTCGAACTGGTGCCGGGTGCAGGAGTCGAACCCGCGTAGCTTGCTTGTAAGACAAGCGTTCTTCCGTTGAACTAACCCGGCCCTTGATTGCAAAACTGGAGCGCGTGATGGGGCTCGAACCCACAGTCTTCGGCTTCGGACGCCGACGCTCAATCCGTTTGAGCTTCACGCGCGCGGACTGCAACACTGGACCCGTCCGCGGGACTTCAACCCGCATCTTCATCGTTAGGACCGATGCGCTCTCTGCATTGAGCTAGGACGGCATTAATCACTTGGAGCGCCAGGCAGGACTTGAACCTGCGTATGACGGCATTAGAAGTGCCGTGCCTCATCCGTCTCGGCCAC
>DATNGO010000032.1:0-8614 GCA_035605855.1 Acidobacteriaceae bacterium
GGACGTGAGCCTCGCTAAAATGATCAGCCTGCTGCGAAAAAGAGCCGCCGGCAAGATCGGCTACAAGGAGCTCGGCCAGAAATTCAAGCTGGTCGAAAGCAACGACCTGAACATTCTCTACATGGGCTACGCCGTCAAGCCTGAGTAACGACCAGGCGCGATCCCTCTTTACCAGCAGTTTGAGAGCTTTTTGGGGAGTGGTGCGCCCGAGACGATTCGAACGTCTGACCTACAGCTTCGGAGGCTGTTGCTCTATCCAGCTGAGCTACGGGCGCTTGGTGGATGGGCCGGCGGGGAGCCGAAACCGTTAGTTCTAGGGTAGCATGGTGGGCCATGAAGACCTCCGTCCGTTCAGCACTCGCAGCAATCCTGGTTGCGGGCTCCGCAGCCATGTTCCTTCACGTCAAACACGCCTCCGCACAGGGAGAGCCAGGCTCGATGCCAGAGATGAACGCGCCTCAGGCCCAGAACGCCAAACCCCTGCCCAGCCCGCCCGCACAGGCCGAGGTCACACTCAACGGCAAGGCCGTCACTATCCACTACAACTCGCCGCGCATGCGCGGGCGCAAGATCATGGGCGAGCTCGTACCCTACGGCAAGCAGTGGCGCACCGGCGCGAACCCGGCCACCAGCTTCGTCACTGACGGCGATCTCATGATTGGCGACCTGCACGTGCCCGCCGGCAAGTACACGCTCTCCACGCTGCCCGCCCCCCCCGGCACGCCATGGCAGCTCATCATCAATAAGCAGACCGGCCAGTGGGGCACCGAGTACCACCAGGACCAGGACCTCGGCCGCACGCCCATGCAACACGCCACATTGCCTTCTCCGCAGGAGGACATGAGCATCAGCTTCGAGCACACGACCAAGAACTCAACCGAACTGCACGTCCGGTGGGAGACGACCGACGAGTGGGTTAAGATTGAAGCGCACTAACACCTCCTCACGTTCGGTACTGCGATGAGCCCGCACCGGACGTGAGCTGTCTCTGCGCATAGCTGCGCCGGCAGCAACTCGACTGGAATGACCCACACACGATGAATCTCTACATAATCGTTCTTGGCCTGATCGTACTGGCGTTGCTCGGCGTGTCGGTCGCGCGGCTCGGCAAAGTAAAGACCAAGGCCGATTACCTGGTTGCCGGCCGCTCGCTTCCGGCGTTCGTTCTCGTCTTCACGCTGCTTTCCAGTTGGATCGGCTCCGGCTCATTACTCGGCGGCGCAGAGAACGCCTACAAACACGGCTTCGCCGCCCTGTGGCAGTCCGCGGGCGGATGGGCTGGTCTCGCGCTCATCTATTTCATCGCTCCACGGGCCCGAAAGTTCGCGCAATTCACCATCCCCGATCTGCTGGAGGCGCGCTACAACCAGACCGCGCGCGTGCTTGGTGTCCTGGCCATTCTCTTCGCCTATACAGCCATCACCAGCTACCAATTCATCGGCGGCGGCGACATCCTGCACCTCATCTTCCCATCCGTCTCTGCTGTCGAGGGCCAGTGCATCCTCGCCGCGTTCGTGACACTGTTCACGATGATCGCCGGCATGGGCTCTGTCGCCTACATGGACCTCGTCATCGGCCTGTTCGCAACCATCACCCTGATCGCCGCACTCCCCGCGTTCGTGCACTTCGCCGGCGGTTGGAGCAGCGTTCGCGCGGTCCTGCCTGCCACACACTTCCAGGTCTTTGGCGACATTCGTCCCTTCAGCCACTACACAATGACGATGCCCAACGGCTCGAAACAGGTCGTTCAGTCAGCGTTGGAGATCTTCCTCCCCACCTGCCTGCTCATGCTCGGCAACCAGTCGATGTACCAGAAGTTCTTTTCCGCGAAGACCGAGAAGGACGCCACACGCGCCACCATCGGCTGGATCATCGGCACGCTCATTCTGGAATCGGTCATCGTGCAGCTGGCAGTTGTGGGTTCGGCGCTCTATCGCACCGGCGAGGTCAGCCAGCGTCCACGCGAGATTCTCGCCTATACTGCCATCCACGCTTTCGGCGGGTCGAGGCTGCTGATGTTACTCGGCGCGCTGCTCGTCGGCGCCATCTTCGCCAAGGTCGTCTCCACTGCGAACAACTATCTTTTCTCGCCGTCGACAAACCTCATCAATGACGTCTACGTCCGCTATGTGCGGCCCTCCGCCTCGAATGCCGAGGTCCTGATCGTGTGCCGTCTCGTCGTCGTCTTCCTGGGCGGCTGGGCGCTGTGGCAGTCGCTGGGCACAACCTCGGTGCTCAAGCAGTCGCTTTATGCCTACACAATCTATTCCGCCGCCCTCACACCCGTCATCCTCGCCGCGTTCTTCTGGCGGCGCGCGACGGCCGCCGGCGCGGTCTCCAGCATCGCCGTCGGCACCATCGTCACCCTCTTCTGGGATAAGCCATTTGTGAGCCAGCACCTGCCCTCGTCGGTGGCGGAACGTGATGCGATTCTTCCTGCGCTGATCGCCTCACTGATATGCCTCTGCCTCGTCAGCCTCCTCACCACCAGGCCCAGCGAAGCGAAGCTCCGGCCGTTTACCGAGTAAAAATCAATTCGGGCGCTCCTCTTTTCCGGCAACCTGCATCCAACGGGCAGGCAAGCTGCCGCCCAAGGAGAGCCTTCCCTATGTCCGACAAGAATCCTATGCCTGCAACTGACAGCGTCCGCGACCTTCGCAACCTGGTGGGCGACGACGTCACCGCCGACTTCGAATCCGATCCGAAGTTCGTAGACAGCAATCCCACCTCGGACGCCTCCAGCGAGAAACTCGCCGCCCTGCGCGACACCGACGACGAAGAGGAGAGCGACGACGAACTCGAAGATGAAGAGGACGATGACGATCTTGAGGACGATGAGGACGACGACCTCGACGACGACGTAGACGTAGACGACGAGGAAGAGGACATCGAAGACGAGGATGAAGAACAGGAAGAAGAAGAGGATGAGCCCGACGAAGAACTCTCCACTTCACACACTTTGAGATTCGTCCTCAAGCACGCCGCATAAGTCGGCATGGTTTCCCCCATGTTCCGCCCCTCAGTTCATAACGCGGAGGTTTCGTTGAGCAGTGATTCACGGAGTGCAGCTCCCTCGTTGTGGAAGGGCCTTGCAGCAGGACTGGTCGCTGGCCTCATCGCCACCGCGGCTAAGAATCTCGCGGAGAAGCTTTATCCTCCCCGCATCCACGGCGAACCCGAGCCGGCCGAGCTGCTCACCGAGCGCATCGCCGGCCATCCGCTCGATCCGGTCACGGAGCATATCGCAAGCGAAAGCATCCACTGGGGCTTCGGCGCCGCCGCCGGCGCATTCTACGGTGCTCTCGCCGAGTTCTACCCCGCCGCGACCTCAAAAGAAGGTGCGAACTTCGGTCTCGTCCTGATGACGATCACGCACCAGGGTGTCTTGCCTGCCATGGCGCTCGGCGCACCGGTTGAAGAACAGAGCGAACGCGAACAGACCAGCGAAGCAGCGACTCATCTCATCTACGGCGTCGTCGTCGAGCGTGTGCGTAGCATCGTCCGCGACATCCTCGACTGAAGCCGCATCATGCAATGTGCGAGTCCTAGCGCACCGGCTCCGCGTGCCCGCTCAGGCTCTCCAGCACCACCTGGTTCTGCTGATCGAGCACCACCAACCCCGTGAGTGGACTCGATCCTCCGCGCGACAGCCACGGCAGAACTCCCATGAACCGGGGATCGCGGAAGGTCACCACAGTTCCGCCATGCACCACCGGCGCATCCGCATCCGCCATCGCCTGCTCTACAGCAGCGCGCGAGTTGTCCACCGACAGAATCGGCATGGGCGACCAGTCGAGATACACCCGCCCCAGCGAGCTCGCCTCCGCGGCAATCACCGCCGGGCTCCGCTGCGGCTTGTTGTAGGTTCCCTCCGTCGCCTCAATCGTCTGCTCGCGCGTGTCCACACGCTCCAGCTGATAGACCGGACCGAAGTCCGTAACCGTGTACCAGCGAAAGATGCTCAGCGGATCCGGGTTGGCGAGCGCACGCTGCGCCGACAAATACGTAGGCAGCGTCTGCTGGTTCTGTTGCTGCGACGCAGAATCCGTTGCAGCGCCCGGTCCCGCACTCTCCGGCGGCGGGGCCTCCAGGCTCTGTGCCATCGCCAGTTGCATCGCCCGGTCATGCTCAACCCATCGCGCTCCCCACAGCACCAGGATCAGCAACAGCGCCGCACGCGGCCATCCCGTGCCGGTGAACGGCTGCCGCCGCGTGCCCACTTCCGAGCTCACCAGCCGGAAGATCGGCGGCACGATCAGCCCCATCAACAGCAGGGCAAAGATCAGCGGATCAAAGATGAAGACGATCGACGCCGCATACCAGTGCGGATTGAACGGATAGAACGGTCTGACACCATAGTTGTTCGTGTAATCGAGCAGCAGATGGCTCAGTAGGGCGAGGATGCAGAAGCCGTACAGCAGTCCCCAATGCACCGGTGCTGCCGTCAGCGGCCGATCCACCGGAACGTGATCACCAACCGGAGCAGGCCGCGCCCGCCGTGCATAACGCGCCGCTCGCCAGCGATGCACACCGTACACAACCAGCACGACAAACGCGGCCTCGAACAGCACACCGACGAACGTATGCGTGATCCCACGGTGATGCTGAAAGGCCTCGACAGGGCCACGAACTGCCCACAGCGAATCGATGTCAGGGAGTTCGGCCGCCACAGCCATCGCGACCGTCGCGTAGGCCGCACGCCGATTGAAGCCGGCTCTGGCGAGACAGGCGCCGGTCAGAACATGCGTAACCGGCTCCATCGTTCAGCTACTGAGAAACGGCCACTCGTTGCTGCAGTGCCGTGCGCGGGAGCGCATCCTGTAGGGCGTGCGCGGGCGCAGGCAACCGGTCTCCCTTATGGGTCGCCGAGCTCAGAACCTTCAGCTCAGCCGCCGCCAGCATCTGCGGCTTGAATCCGGCCACTGCAACATAGCCCGGCTCATCACCCAGAGCCTCTGAGATGCGGTTCCAGGTGAAGAACGGCGAGGTCGTGGGCAGCAGGATCATCCGGTGCTCCGGCTCCGGAAGCAGGAAGTACGTTCCCCACACGCAGACGGAAATAAGCGAACCGATCGTAGCGACAAGATAGATAGGCGAATAGAGCGACTGCCCGCCGACTGTCGATATCCAGGCCGCCTGGACCAGATACGTGGCCGCTGTGAGACCGAGTCCCAACGCGACTCCAAAGATGCGGCTACGGAAGGTGAGTCCCAGGGGGCGGATTGCGAAGCAGACAAAGAGCAGCAGACAGAGAGTCAGAACGAAGACTCCCTGCTGAACCTGAGTTACGGCCGCTCCGATCGTACCGATATAGCTTTGAGTGGAGCCGTGCGGTCCTACCGCGATGGCAATCGAGACAGCTACCGATACCACGGCGACCCACCTGAAGATAACTTTTCCAATGCGCTGCAGGCCCTGAAGCGGTCTCATCGCTTCCCGGTACACGTGATAGATGATGCCAATCAGAAGCAGAGCCTGGGCCACGCCGGAAATCCAGGCTGTATAGAAATAGGTACCGTAAGCAAACGCGAGGCTGAGTCCAAGGTCCTTGCGGAAAAACAACAAGGGGATAAGGATCGATCCGGATACGGCGCGCAATACGATCAGGGCAAAGAGGAGGGAGAACTTGCCCCAGACGCGTTTGTAGAAGAAGATAGCCGCAACGCAGAAGCTGACCGCACATTCCGCGATGCTCACATCTCGCAGCAACAAGATATTGCTCATAGAACTCCCTCGCGAGGGATATGCTACCCCGCGAGGGTCCTTCCTACAAGCACTTCCGTGTACGTCTTAAGAGTGATTACTGCATTCCGCAGTAGTTGCCGCTGCCAGGGAGGCAGATAGGCGTGGGATATCCGCTCCAGCTGCTCGAGGTCGACAGGGCCTTGGAAGAGGTCGTCGTCTTCGCGGAGGTCATTGAGGGTGCCGCAAGTCCGGCAACGGTGAGAGTCAGAACGACAGCGCGAACGAAAGTGGTCTTCATGGGGTCTCCTGGTAGATCCAATCTGGTGAGAGAAGTTCTGGCTTTGCCAGACGGCTACAACCTTAGCGTTAGGTTGCCTGTAAGTCCATTAGATTGAGCTGTATACACAGGTATTACTTAGTTATCGTTACTAAGGTAACTGTGCCTGGAATGCATCCTGCTGGAAAAGAGGTTTCACCTCCCAAACCATCAGCACGGTTATTCTTCAAACAGATGAGTCGTGACCCTTACAGTCGGACAGACCGGGAACTGCTCGCACGGATCCGGCATTCTGCCAATGGCCGGGCCGGATACAAGCAATTGATCCGCGAACTGGGGCTCGGTGGAGGCCGCGAACGGCGTCTCCTTTTGGAACAATTGACCCGTATGGTGGGGCGGGGGGAACTGGTTCGGGTGGAGGGAGAGGCCTGGGCGGTACCTGAAGCGGTTCGTCCGGCGGGGACGAGGGTCCCAGGAACGGACACGGCAGCCGGTGCTTTGGGGCGTTCCGGGCGGGAACGATTAGTGAGCGGCAAACTGGACCTGCACCGGGACGGCTTCGGATTCGTGCGGCCCGAGGGCGGAGAGGACATCTTCATTCCGCCCAATGAGGTCAGCGGAGCAATGCAGGGCGACCTGGTGCTGGTGGACGAGGCTCCGCCGGGAAGGGATGGACGCCGATCAGGGCGGATCGTGCGGGTGCTGACACGCCGCAACCCGACGGTTGTCGGGATCTTCCACTACGCGACGAACCAGGGTCGCCGGCGCGGGCGCGATCTCCGCGACTATCGGGATTTGGGCCTCAACGAGCCGCGGGGAAACTTCGTCCGGCCGTTCGACGAGCGGATTGCGGGATGGATTGAGATTCCGGAGGGAGCGGAGGTGGTCGCCGCAGCTATGGAGTCGGAGCATCGCATGCTCGGCGAAGAGGCGCGTGCGCAACGCGTTCAATGGGAGCCGAAGGATCCAAAGTGGCCGCTCGAGGGCCTGGCGGTCGACGTTGAGCTGACGCAGTTCCCTTCCGCAGGACGGCCGGCGCGCGGACGGATCATCGAGGTGCTCGGACCACCGGACGCGTTCGGCGTAGACGTGGAGATCGTCATCCGCAAGCACCATTTGCCGCACACCTTCCCGACGAAGGTGATTGCCGAAGCGCACGAGCGGGCGCGGGAGTCGGTGGCGCAGGTCGATGTGGAGGAGTTGGAACGCCGCGAGGACTTCCGAGGTCTGCCGATTGTGACCATCGACGGAGAGACCGCGAGGGACTTCGACGACGCGGTGCTGGTGCGGCCGCTCGAGAACGGCAACACCGAGCTGCAGGTGCACATCGCGGATGTGAGCTGGTATGTGCAGCCCGGGACCGCACTCGATACGGAGGCGCGGGTGCGCGGGACGAGCGTCTACTTTCCGGACCGTGCGGTGCCGATGCTGCCGCACGCGCTATCGAGCGGCATGTGTTCCCTGTTGCCCAACGAAGACAGGCTGGTGCAGAGCTGCGTGATGGAGATCGACCCGCGCGGCGAGATCGCCGGCTATCGCGTGTGCGAGGGGATTATTCGCAGTGTGCGGCGATGCACGTACACGAGTGTGCAGCATTGCCTGAATGCCGGCAGATCCAGATACGAGATACGAGATGCGAGATACGAGGCTTTACCAGAGCCGAGCGCGGAGGATATTGCGGAGCGGGAGCGTGTTGCGGCGGAGCAGCCCGGGATGCCGGGCGCATTCGAGGCAATGCTGGAGCTCGCACTGAGGCTGAACGCCAAGCGTCAGCGCAGAGGCTCGATCGACTTCGACCTGCCGGAACCTGTCGTGGAGTTCGATCCGGATGGCAACATGGCGGCGATCGTGCGGTCGGAGAGAGGTTGGTCACATCGCCTTATAGAAGAGTTCATGCTCAGCGCAAATGAGTGCGTTGCCACGTGGCTGCGCGATCAGGGGATTGCCTCGATCTACCGCATCCACGAGATGCCGGATCCGAAGCGGATCGTGGAGTTCGAGGAGACGGCGGCGGCGTTCGGTCAGACGCTGGGCATCGGGGCGCTGCAGGTCAAGCGCGTGACGATGAAGGCGGACCGCAGGTCTTCACTACGGTCTTCGGCGCGGGGACGCGGCTCGCGCGAGGTGCGGCAGCATGAGATTCCTGCCGAGATTCCGGTGACTCCGCAGATGTACCAGCGGCTGGTACGGCGAATCAGCGGACATCCGGAGGAGCGGATTCTGGCGTACCTGATGCTGCGGTCGCTGAAGCAGGCGAGGTACGCAGAGCAGAACGAGGGACACTTCGCACTGGCGAGTCCTTGTTATACACACTTCACGTCACCGATTCGGCGCTATCCGGATCTCATCGTGCACAGGCTGCTGCGGGAGATGCTGCGCAATGGAGCCGATGCGCGAGGCGGAGCGATTCGGAGTGATGATCCTCAGCCCTGGGCATTGCATGGAGCGGACCGCCTTCGGCCCGCTCATCAAGCAACATCGCAAGCTCCGATAGCGGCACAGGAGTTGAGTGATATTGCGGTGGAGAGCTCGCAGGCGGAGCGCAGGGCTGCGGATGCGGAGCGCGAGCTGATGGAGTGGAAGAAGATGAGGTTCATGGCCGATAAGGTCGGCGATGACTTCAAGGCGATCATCCTCTCGGTAACGAAGTAT
>DATNGO010000033.1:0-9015 GCA_035605855.1 Acidobacteriaceae bacterium
GAAACCACGCCCGCGCTTGAAAGCGCCAGGCCGGCCGGCAGTTGTCCCGAAGCCAGCGACCAGGTATAACCCGGCGTTCCGCCGCTCGCGTTCAGCGCTGCGGCATACGATGTACTCACCTGTCCCGAAGGCAGCGCGGTCGCGCTGATGCTCAGCGCCGCCGGTGTGCTCTGCACAGGAGTAACCACAATCGAATACGTGACCGCCTGTTTCTGAGGCTTCGATGTGGAGTCCGTCACCGAAACACTGAAGGTCGAAGTTCCGCTCACCGTCGGCGTTCCCGAAATGACTCCGGCGCTCGACAGCGTCAATCCCGACGGCAGGCTTCCGGACGCGACACTCCACTGATAAGGCGTTGTCCCCCCGGCCGCAGCCAGTGTCACCTTGTACGGAGTTCCCACCTGCACGCTGGGCAGCTGCGTCGTCGTAATCGACAGCGCACTCGGCGACTGCAGCGCGTTCGTCACCGTAAGCGGAACCTGGTTCGATTGGCCCCCATTCGAATTCCGCACCTGCAGCTGCGCTACCGCCGGCTGCGCCAGCTTTGTCCCACTGATATTTGCCGCAATCGTTGTGGAGTTCACCACCGTCGTCGGCACGGCATCGCCATTCACGGTCAACGCAGCCTGCGACTGAAAGTTCGTGCCTTGCACCGTCACGGTCACGCTCGGCGTTCCCGCCGTCACCACCTGCGGCGATACCTGGCTGATCGAGGGGCTCATCAGCGCCACTACGGTCATGCCAGTCCCGCAACCCGTGCACAACAGGCTGATCGCGAACACCAATGGCGCCGCCTTGATTGCTTGAAACTTCTTCCCCAAACTAACCCCTGATGCGAGAGCCCCGCAACGGCCAATCAACAAAAAAAAACGTCGTGGACCCATAGGGTCAGTACACCGACCGGAACCGGAACATGCATCACGCGGGGGTTGCAGAGGAAGGACGCGCAGGGTCACAGGAAGTACGACTTGTTTGCGATTACCCCCTGTCGACTTTGGTGCGGTGTGTTGCTTCGTTACGCGACGATCGGCAGGCTTCAAAACTTCAGCAAAAAAAGACATCCTTACAGCAGTTCCTTTCAAGCAACACACGCACACCACAGACCTTGTTTTCAAACAACAGCTCTCCCGCTTCGTGCTCAGCGCACAAAGTTAAGTCGCACCAGTTTTGCGCTGGATCCTCTCGGGATTCAGCGCCAGGTTGCCGTTGTTGTCATTCGAACCACGAGTCCCACCATCCTCGCGGCTCAGGCCGTTTTGTTACGTTTCCTGCATAGACCCAGAGCAATCGTTTTCGTTAGCGCTGTGGATTTTCGATGCGCATCTAAATGTTCCCCCCATATTTCCTGCCAAAACTCACTCGCCTTTTTATCTCAGCGACATAGGCCCGCGGCACTGCTCGCAAATATTTTTTCTGCAGACGACGTAAAATAAAAGTACGCGCGCGCAATTGCGAAAAGCTCTGGGTAGCGAGGGACGATGTGTGGAATTGTCGGTGTCTTCGGACGCCAGCCGGTCGGTCAAATTATCTACGACTCTCTTTCCATGCTTCAGCATCGCGGTCAGGATGCTGCCGGCATCGCCACATCCTTTGAAGACCGCTTCTACCTTCACAAGGGCAACGGGCTCATAACAGACGTCTTCGACGCCGGGAATATGGCCAAGCTGCTCGGCAATGCCGGCATCGGTCACGTGCGTTATCCCACCGCCGGCTGCGGCTCCGTCGCTGAAGCACAACCGTTCTACGTAAACTCGCCCTACGGAATCGTCTTTGCCCACAACGGCAACCTCACGAACGTCGGCGAGATCGTCGAAAGCATCTTCGAGCGCGACCTGCGTCACCTCAACACGACCTCGGACTCCGAGGTAATGCTGAACGTCTTCGCCCACGCCCTCACCCAGCGCCGCGCCACTCATCCGACGCCCGACGACATCTTCGCCGCCGTTGAAGAGGTCCATCGCCGCTGCAAAGGAGGCTACAGCGTCGTCGCCATGATCTCCGGCGTCGGCGTGCTTGGCTTCCGCGATCTCTACGGCATCCGCCCGCTTGTCTTCGGCTCACGGGGTGGCGACGGGCTCTTCGCCGCGCAGTCGAAGGAATACATGATCGCTTCCGAGAGCGTCGCCCTGCAGGTCGCCGGCTTCCACCTTGAGCGTGACGTGCAGCCCGGCGAGTCTGTTTTCATCGACATGCAGGGCCAGCTCCACACCTTCCAGTCCAAACTCGCGCACGAAAAGTCCCCCTGCCTCTTCGAGTACGTCTATCTCGCGCGCCCCGATTCCGTACTCGACGGCGCCTCCGTCTACCAGTGCCGCATCAACATGGGCATCAAGCTCGCCGAGAAGATCCGCCGCCAGTGGGCCGACCTCCCACTCGATGTCGTCGTCCCGATTCCCTCCACAAGCCGCACCGCCGCCCTCGAAATCGCCACCCGCCTCAACCTTCCCTATCGCGAAGGCTTCGTGCGCAACCGCTATGTCGGCCGCACCTTCATCATGCCCGGCCAGGCCCAGCGCCAGTCCTCCATCCGCCGCAAGCTCAATCCCATACCGCAGGAGTTCGCCGGCAAGAACGTTCTGCTCGTCGACGACTCCATCGTCCGCGGCACCACTATTAAGGAGATCGTCGCCATGTGCCGCGAGCTCGGCGCCCGCCGCGTTTACGTCTGCTCCGCCGCGCCGCCGGTCATCTACCCTAACGTCTACGGCATCGACATGCCCGCGCGCTCCGAGCTCATCGCCAGCGGCAAGACCGTCGACCAGCTGGCCCAGGACATCGGCGCCGACGGCATTATCTTCCAGGACCTCTGCGACCTCAAGAGCTCCATCACCGAGGTCTGCCCCAGCCTCACGCACTTCGACACGTCCGTCTTCGACGGAACCTACGTCACCGGCGACGTCACCGACGCCTATCTCGAGACACTCGAAAAACAACGCAACGACTTAGCGAAACGGACGGAAGATGTCGCCAGCCACATCACCCGAAACCTATCCGCCCATCTCTGAGGATGGAGTGCGGTTCCTCGCGCTGGCGGGGCCGCCGGCGCTGACATCCTTTGAAGCCGAGCGTCTCACCGCCCGCCTTCGCGCCATCGACCCCGCCGTTACCGGCGCCGGCGTCGGCTTTCTCTACCTCATCACTGCCACCGGCCCGCTCGATCACGAGCGCCTTTCCGATCTGCTCGAGCTCACCGACACCCCGCTGCCCGATCCCGCAATCTTCGTCGCTCCGCGCATCGGCACGCAGTCGCCGTGGTCCAGCAAGGCCACCGACATCCTCCTCAACACCGGCTTCACCAACGCGCAGCGCATCGAGCGCATCCGCGTCGTTCAAATCCACGGCGCGCGCAACCCGCAATCGCTCTTCCCCGCGCTGCATGACCGCATGACCGAGACCGTCCTCTTCGGCGGCCTCGACGAATTGCAAAAACTTTTCGCCCAGCACACACCCAGACCCCTCGGCGCCATCGACGTCCTCACCCGCGGCGCTGCTGCAATTCAGGAAGCCGACCGCCGCCTGGGCCTGTCCCTCGCTCCCGACGAAATCGACTACCTCGTCCGCGAATTCGCCGCCCTCCGCCGCAACCCCACCGACGTCGAGCTCTACATGTTCGCACAGGCCAACAGCGAGCACTGCCGCCACAAGATCTTCAACGCAAGCTGGACTATTAACGGACCGGATGGCCACCCGATTGAGAGCATGTTTCCGTCGGGCGAATCCGGCCCGAAGCCCGTCTTGCCCCACGCGCAGTGGTCGCTCTTCGCGATGATCCGCAACACCTACGCGGCCTCCCACGAAAACGTTCTGTCCGCCTACTGCGACAACGCCGCGGTCATCCGCGGTGGCTCGGCGCCACGCTTCTTCCCTGACCCCGGGACCAGCGTCTTCACCGCTCACGACGAAGAGATCGACATCGTGATGAAGGTGGAGACCCACAACCATCCCACCGCGATCTCTCCCTGGCCCGGCGCAGCCACCGGCGCAGGCGGCGAGATCCGCGACGAGGGCGCCACCGGACGCGGCGCCAAGCCCAAGGCCGGTCTCTGCGGCTTCACCGTCTCCAACCTCAACCTTCCGCAGTCGCCGCAGCCCTGGGAACGCGCACCATCGCGTCCCGCGCACATCGCCTCGCCGCTCGACATCATGATCGACGGCCCGCTCGGCGCCGCCGCTTACAACAACGAATTCGGCCGCCCCAACCTCTGCGGCTACTTCCGCACCTACGAGCAACAAGTCGACAGCCCTGAGCCCGGAAGTCCAGCGGCGACCTTCGGCTATCACAAGCCCATCATGCTTGCGGGCGGCCTCGGCAACATCCGCACGCCGCACATCGAAAAGCGTGCCATCCGCCCCGGCGATCTGCTCATCGTCCTCGGCGGCCCCGCGATGCTCATCGGCCTCGGCGGCGGCGCTGCCTCCAGCCAAGCCTCGGGCCAAAGTAATCAGGACCTCGACTTCGCCTCCGTGCAGCGCGACAACGCCGAGATGGAGCGCCGCGCGCAAGAGGTCATCGACCGCTGCTGGCAGCTCGGCGATCAAAACCCAATTCTCTCCATCCACGACGTCGGCGCCGGCGGCCTCTCCAACGCCTTCCCCGAACTCGTCAAAGATGGCGGCGTCGGCGGCGTCTTCGACCTCGCCGCGATCCCCCAGGCCGAAGCCGGCCTCTCGCCGCTCGAGGTCTGGTGCAACGAGGCGCAGGAGCGCTACGTCCTCGCCCTCCCGCCCCAGCACCTCGCGCTCTTCGAATCCCTCTGCACCCGCGAGCGCTGCCCCTTCGCCGTCGTCGGTCGCGCTACCGTCGAGCTCAAAATCGTCCTCATTAACTCGAACGACCCCGACGGCGCCACGCACCCCATTGACCTCCCGCAGTCACTCCTCTTCGGCAAACCGCCGAAGATGCAGCGCAGCTTCACGCGCACATCCAGCGCCATAGAACCTCTAGCCCTCTCGCACATCAACCTCACCGACGCCGTCGAGCGCCTGCTCCGGCTCCCCACCATCGCCAGCAAAAACTTCCTCATCACCATCGGCGATCGCAGCGTCGGCGGCCTCACCGTGCAGGACCAGATGGTTGGCCCCTGGCAGGTTCCCGTCGCCGATTGCGCCGTGACCCTCCGCACCTTTGACAGCGCCTGCGGCTCGCAGCCAGCGGCCGGCGAAGCCATGGCCATCGGCGAGCGCACGCCCCTCGCCGTCACCGACGCCGCTGCCTCCGCGCGCATGGCCGTCGGCGAACTTATCACCAACATCGCCGGCGCCGCGATCAGCAAACTTTCAGACGTCAAGCTCTCCGCCAACTGGATGGCCGCCGCCGGAGCACGTGCATCCGCGGCTGGAGCAAGCGAGGACGAAAAACTCTTCGACGCCGTCCACGCCCTCGGGATGGAGTTCTGCCCCGCGCTCGGCCTCACCATTCCCGTCGGTAAAGACTCCATGTCCATGAAGATGAACTGGCGCGAAAACGGCGAGCCCCGCTCCGTCATCTCTCCGCTCTCCGTCATCATCTCCGGCTTCGCTCCGGTCACCGACGTCCGCCGCACGCTCACGCCCCAGCTCCAACCCGAAGGCACACTCCTCCTCATCGACCTCGGCGAAGGGCGCAACCGTCTCGGCAACTCCGCACTCGCGCAGGTCTACAACCTCACCGGCGGCGAAACCCCCGACACACCCGAGCCGGAAAAGCTCATCGCCTTCTTCAACGCGATCCAGCAGCTCAATCGCACCGGCAAGCTGCTCGCCTATCACGACCGCTCCGACGGTGGCCTCTTTGTCACGCTCGCCGAGATGGCCTTCGCCGGTCGCGTCGGCCTCGAGATCGATCTCGAGATCGATCTCCCCCCAACTTCACCGCTGGCGGCTCTCTTCAGCGAAGAACTCGGCGCCGTTGTACAAGTCCGCACAGAAGACACCGCCGCCACACTCAATCAGCTCCGCTCTGCCGGCCTGACCGCGCGACTCATCGGCCGCACCACCGCCGCGAACGAGATCACCTTCCGTCACGAGAACAACGTCCTCTACTCCAACGCGCGCACGACCCTCCACAAGATCTGGTCGGAGACCTCCTTCCACATCGCTTCACTGCGCGACAATCCCGAGAGCGCTCAACAGGAGTTCGATCTCCTCGACGACCCCAACCGTCCCGGCCTCTTCGTCGATGTCCCCTTCGATCTCGCCGAGCGTGTCTGCGCCCCGTGGCTCGCACCCGCCACGCACACGCCCGGCATGCCCTACCTCGTCATCACCAAACCGCGCGTCGCCATCCTCCGCGAGCAGGGCGTCAACAGCCAGTACGAGATGGCCTCCGCCTTCGACCGCGCCGGCTTCGAGTGCGTCGACGTCACCATGAGCGACCTGCTCGCCGGCCGCGCCGACCTCGCCACCTTCATCGGCCTCGCCGCCTGCGGCGGCTTCTCCTATGGCGACGTCCTCGGCGCCGGCAGCGGATGGGCCAGGACCATCCTCTTCAACTCCCAGCTCCGCGACGCCTTCGCCGCTTTCTTCGCACGCCCCGAAACCTTCTCGCTCGGCATCTGCAATGGCTGCCAGATGATGGCGCAGCTCCGCGACCTCGTCCCCGGCGCTGAACACTGGCCGCGCTTCGTGCGTAACCTCTCCTCGCGCTACGAGGCCCGCCTCTGCATGGTCGAAGTCCAGCCAACCTCGTCCATCTTCCTCGCCGGCATGACCGGCGCACGCATGCCCATCGTCGTCGCACACGGCGAAGGCCACGCCACGCATCTCGCACCCGCCGACATCGTCGCCGCCCGCTACATCGACACCTACGGCCGTCCCACGCAGCACTATCCGCTCAACCCCTCCGGCTCGCCCGGCGGCACCGCCGCGCTCACCTCCGCCGACGGCCGCGCGCTCATCATCATGCCCCACCCCGAGCGCACCTCCCTCGGCCTGCAGAACACCTGGACCCGCACCCTCCAGCACAGCCCCTGGCAGCGCCTCTTCGACAACGCCCGCGCCTGGGTCAAGAAGAATTAGCGAAACCAAGCCACCCACAGAAAATCTAGTCGAAAATAGAAAAGACAGACATGCCCGATTCGCAGCAACCCATCGACTACAAGTCCGCCGGTGTGGACATCGAAGCCGGCAACGAAGCCGTTCGCCGCATGAAGGCACACGTCATGCGCACGCACTCCCCGGCCGTGCTCACCAGCCTCGGAGCGTTTGGCTCTCTCTTCAGCCTCCGCGACGCCATCAAAGGCATGTCCGACCCCGTCATGGTGCAGAGCACCGACGGCGTCGGCACCAAGACCCTCGTCGCTGTCATGGCGCAGCGCTATGAAAATCTCGGCCGCGATCTCGTCGCCGCTGTCGCCGGCGACATCGCCGTCATGGGCGCGCGCCCGCTCACCTTCCTCGACTACCTCGGCCTCCATAAAATAGAGCCCGCTATTGTCGAAGAGCTCGTCCGTGGCATGTCTCTCGCCTGCGCCGAATCCAACATCGCGCTCGTCGGCGGCGAAACCGCCGAGATGCCCTCGGTCTACGCCCCCGGCGACCTCGACGTCGTCGGCTTCGTCACCGGCGTCGTCGACCGCCCTCGGCTCCTCACCGGAGCCAGCATCACCGCAGGCGATTTCCTCTACGGCGTCAGCTCCTCCGGCCTCCACACCAACGGCTGGTCGCTCGCCCGCAAACTCCTCTTCGACATCAACAAGTTCGACATCCACGAACCTCGTCCCGAGCTCAACGGCGCCAATCTCGCCGACACACTCCTTGAGCCCCACGCCAACTATGTGACCCCCATCCGCCGCGCGCTTGACCATAACCTTCCCATCAAGGGCATGGCGCACATCACCGGCGGCGGCCTCATCGAAAACACACCGCGCATCCTCCCCGAAGGTCTCGGCGCCGTCATCGACCGATCCACCTGGACGCCGCAGCCCATCTTCACCTGGCTGCAGAAGCTCGGCCACCTCCCGGACGAGGAGATGCACCGTGTCTTTAATATGGGCATCGGCCTCGTCGTCGTCGCTCCCGCCGCTTATCACTCCGCACTCGCGCAGTACTTCGCTCCTTTCTCCGTCGCGGAGATCGGCCGCGTCGAAGCCAACCGCTCCGGCGTCACCTTCGCAGGAGGCCGTTGATGGAACGCCAGGCACTCCTCGACGCTATTCCGCACTGCCTCACCGAGACCAATCTGCCCCTGCCCAACAAATACCCCGGCAAGGTCCGCGACACCTACGACCTCGGCAACCGCCTGCTCCTCATCACCACCGACCGTCAGTCCGGCTTCGACCGCATGCTCGGCGCCATCCCCTACAAAGGCCAGGTCCTCAACCGCACCTCGCTGCACTGGTTTGAAGCCACGCGCCACATCGTGCCCAACCACGTCATCTCGTCGCCGCACGCCAACGCTCTGCTCGCGCGCAAATGCCGCGTCCTTCCCATCGAGTTCGTCGTCCGCGGCTACCTCACCGGCTCCACCGACACCGCCATCTGGACCAAATACTCCGCCGGCCAGCGCACCTTCGCCGACACAACCCTCCCTGACGGCATGCGCAAGAACGAAAAACTCCCGCGCAACCTCATCACCCCCACCACCAAAGAGTCCACACACGACCGCCCCATTACGCCCGGCGAAATCATCTCCGAAAACTGGCTCACGCCAAACGAGTGGAACTTCGCCTCCAAAAAAGCGCTCGCCCTCTTCGCCTTCGGCCAGCAGCGCGCCGCGCAGCACGGCCTCATCCTCGTCGACACCAAGTACGAGTTCGGCGTCACGCTCAATGGCTCCGTGATCCTCATCGACGAGATCCACACACCCGACTCCTCGCGCTACTGGCTCGCGCCCACCTACGAACAGCGCCTCGCCGAAGGCCGCGAACCCGACATGATCGACAAAGAGTTCTTCCGCCTCTGGTTCCGCGAGCGCTGCGATCCTTACAAAGACGCCGTGCTCCCCACGCCGCCGCCCGACCTCATCGCCGAGCTCGCCTCACGCTACATCCAGCTCTACGAAGCCATCACCGGCAACATCTTCGAGCCCGACCTCCG